>JAYVGI010000340.1:0-21382 GCA_043772355.1 Polaromonas sp. | reverse complement strand
ATTTCTACATCATTAATGTCTAGGCGCGGAGCCTACGAGAGTGCTGTAGCACGGCAAGGCGACGCAACAACGACAGTAATGATTTAGAAATGGAATAAGACGCAGCACCGCGCTGGCTCTGTTGGCTCGGACGCAGCACCACGCCGGCCCGATCAGGGCGGCGGTGCACCGTAAGCGTAGCGGCATCCAGGAGGAGTGGCTGGCGGTTTGTGCGTCAACCCAAGCGCTCCTTGCGCTTGAACACGGGCA
The DNA here is from genome assembly GCA_043772355.1 of Polaromonas sp. Taxonomy (GTDB): domain Bacteria; phylum Pseudomonadota; class Gammaproteobacteria; order Burkholderiales; family Burkholderiaceae_C; genus JAAFIP01. Next base: position 21,133 of record JAYVGI010000340.1, on the reverse strand, counting down.
CTATATATTCAATAGTTACAAGCCCTTTAATACTGCTGGCTAATGGGTGTTTTAAAGGGACAAACAGGTGAAACCCATGGTTTTGGCACTCCCAGTGCCGAATTTTCAGCCGTTTTGCATAAAGTACACACATTTTGCACACACATTTTGTACACACATTTCTTTCCGCAATGCCCACCGGTGCCCCTGGCAAGACCTGCCTTGGGGTGATAGGGACGCGCTGCTAGCGGCCCCACCATCAACGGGATATTGGCTTTTTCTACCTCCCTTAAATACAAAATCTGGGTCGTCAGACAACATAATGTGGCCCAGCCGACTAAAGTAGCTGCACGAGCGAAACAGCCAGACAAAATGAACGGAGACCAGGTATGCATTGGATTAAAAAAGTAGGTGTTTGGCTTGTGGCAGTTGGTTTGCTGCTGGCCTGCGCTGCGGCCATTTACGTGTGGCGCAGCTTTCCCGTGTTAACGGGCGAGCAAAAGCTGCCTGGCTTGCAGGGCAGCGTGCGCATCGCGCGCGATGCGTCGGATGTCACCCATATATTTGCCCAAAGCCAGACGGATGCCGCTTTGGCATTGGGCTACACCCATGCCCAAGAGCGCAGTTGGCAGCTGGAATTTAACCGCCGGGTGATGCATGGTCAGCTGAGCGAGCTGCTAGGCCCCGCCGTGCTGGAGACCGACAGGCTGATGCGCAGCCTGGGCATAGTGCGTGCAGCGCAAAAGCAGTTTGATGCCTTGCCCGCAGAGAGTAAAAAAGTGCTGGAAGCCTACGCCCTGGGCATCAACCATTTTCACGCTCACAGCAGCCAGGCGTTGCCGCCAGAGTTCCATATTCTGCGCACCACACCGGGGCTTTGGACACCTGCGGACAGCATGGGCTGGGGCATCATGATGGCGCTGGATTTAGGCGGCAACTGGGGCCTGGAGTTTGCCCGCCTGTCTGCCGCGCAAAAGCTGCCCACCCAGCGTTTGTGGGAGTTGTTTACGCCCTATCCGGGCGAGGCTCCCGTTTCTAAAGTTGATTTTTCCAAGCTTTATGCGGACTTGGGCGTGTACACCACTGAGCCTGTCAGTGCTACTAAAACGGCAGCTGCTCCCGCAACAAACAAGATGGCTAACGATCTATTTGGTATAAAAAATGCCCTGCAAGAGGCGCTACAGCTTGCGCAGGCGCCACGCGATGACATAACTCAGCCGTTAACTCAGTCTTTAACTCAGCCGTTAACTCAGCACTTAACACAGGCCCTGGCCCAAGGCGCGGACGTATTGGGTGGCGAGGTAGGCAACATCGAAGGCAAGGGCAGCAACAACTGGGTCGTAGCAGGCAGCCACAGCACCAGTGGCAAGCCTTTGCTGGCCAATGACCCGCACCTGGGCCTGAGTGCCCCAGCCATTTGGTATTTTGCGCGGCTGCATGTGAGCGGCACCACGACCCAAAACGCAGTTGGCGCAGTGCCAGAAGTGGACGTGATCGGCGCTACCTTGCCCGGTTTGCCATCGGTCATTTTGGGCCGCACCGCCAAAGTGGCTTGGGGCTTTACCAACACCGGGCCCGACGTGCAAGACCTGTACTTGGAGCAGATCAACCCGGCCAACCCTACGCAGTACAAAACCCCCACCGGCTGGGCCGAGTTTGAGCAGCGCACGGACAGCATCAAGGTCAAAGGCCAGCCAGACTTGCCCTACACCTACCGCGCTACCCGCCACGGCCCCGTGCTGAGCGACGCACAAGCCGTGCACGCCGAAGTGCTAGACCTGAAAAAATACGTGCTGGCCCTGCGCTGGAGCGCGCTGGACGCGGACAACCGCACCATCCAGGCCGGCCTGAACGCCCAAAAAGCCCAAAGCGTGGACGAGCTGCTGGCCGCCTACGCCGACTACCACTCACCGATGCAAAACCTGGTGGCCGCCGATGTGAGCGGCAAAATAGCCTACAAAGCCATCGGCAAAGTGCCTGTGCGCGGCGCGGACAACGACATCAAAGGCATCGCCCCCGCGCCCGGCTGGGAGGCCAAATACGACTGGGCGGGCTGGCTGCCCTATGCGCAAACGCCACAGGGCGATGGCAAAGATGGCTGGGTGGCCACCGCCAACCAGCGTATTCATGCACGAGACTACCCCCACTTTTTGGGCCAAGACTGGAACTCACCCCAGCGCTTTACCCGCATAGAGCAGCTACTGGCCGCGCAGCCCAAACACGACATGGCCTCCATGCAGCGCATCCAGGCCGACACCACCTCGATCGCCACCCAAAACCTGCTACCCGTGCTGCGCGCTACCGCCAGCAGCCATGCTTTGGCCGCCGCTGCGCAAGCGCTGCTCAAAGACTTTGATGCCAATATGAGAGCCGACAGCGCCGCGCCCCTCATCTTCGCCGCCTGGGCCGACGAGCTGGCACGCGGCCTGATTGCCCCCAGGCTGGGCGAGGCCAAGTTCAAAACCATGTACGGCAAGCGCCAATTCCGCGCCACGGTAGAGATGGCCATGGCCACCAACAACGGCTATTGGTGCGGACCCAAAACCTGCCCCGAGCAAAGCGCCGACGCGCTGGGCCGCGCGCTAGACCGCCTAAGCGCCCTGTACGGAAGCGACCCTGCCCAGTGGCGCTGGGGCTGCGCCCACATCGCCCGCTCCCTCCACAAACCGCTGGGTAACGTGCCCGCGCTGGCCAAGCTGTTTGACGTAACGGTGCCCACCGGCGGCGACCCGTGGACAGTGAACGTAGGCCAGTATTGGCTGAACGAGGCCCAGCCCTTTCACAACCGCCACGCCGCCAGCATGCGCACGGTGTTCGATTTGGCAGACCTGGAGAACTCTCACTTCATTTACCAAACGGGACAAAGTGGTTTGGTGTTTTCCAGCCGCTACAGAGACATGCGAGCGCAGTGGAGCGCGGTGGCCTACCGGCCGCTGCAGTTGCAAGGGCAGGGCGGCGGGGCGGCGCTGGTGCTTACGCCTTGAGAGACTGTAAACTGCCCCATTATTGGCTTTATCCCATGTACCCCACTGGCCTGCATAGACGGAGTGCTACGTTTTAGTGAGTAACCAGGTTTCCAAACTACCCATCAAGCCAGCGCGCCGCAGTAAGCCGGATGCCCCGCCAAGCCAGGCCAGAGAAGCAACACGACGCGGCTTAAGCGAACGGTACTGAGACAGTGCCCGATAACCCGGTGCGCGCGATGGCAGCCCGCAGATTAGCCCGCAGATTAGCGCGCAGGGTCTGGAAACACCAGGTTTTGCAAGCCCATCAGCGAGGGTTTTTGGAATTTTTGCCATTGGTCTGGCGTTTGCGCCAAACGGTCAGCCAGCGCCCACCATGCGCTGGGGTTCAGGCCGATGCCAAAGTGGCTGGCCAACACTTCGATGTTTTCAATGTGCGGGTTATCTGCCTGCGCAGCCTGCAGGCTGGCCTGCCAGGCGACGATACCATCGCTGCGGCTGTAGATGCTGGTGGTGGGCACGCTGGGGGCCGTGGGCAGTTCAAACTTTTCAGCCTCGCGCTGGGCGCTGCGCCCGCTGGTCAGTTCGTACAGTCGCCAGGCGTTGGTGCTATGGGGGCCGCCTGCAAACGGTGTGCCCAGGGTAATCACGCTGCGCACGGGGTGGCCTTCGCTGATCAGCTCTTTGGCAAGCTCCCGGGCGTAGATGCCGCCCAGGCTCCAGCCTACCAGGCTGATGGGCTGCCTGGACTGCGCCAGCACCGCGCGCAGTTGCTGTCTGCCCGCGTCCAGCACGCCCGCACGGGGGCCGAAGTTAAAGCCTTGGCCCCAGCCGTGCACGCTATAACCCAGGCTGCTGAGGTACTTGCGCAGCGGGATGGTGGTGGCATCGCTGGCACTTAGGCCAGGGTATACCACCACCGTGTGGCCGTCGCCGCGTGGGGCGCGCTGCAGCGCGGGCCACGCCGGTAGCAGCGCGCCAAACTCCATGGGCGCGCGAAACTCCATGGCCAGCAGTGCCAGGCTGGGTGGGGGGACATCGTACGAGGCTTGAGATACGGGGCTGGCTTGCTTTGGTTTGGCCATGGATTGCAACATTGGGTTTTCTCACCGTGGATGATAGAGGGGAGGCGCAAGGAGTTGCCGCAGTCTGGCGCCGCACTGGGGTACTCGTGATCTTGAGGGTAGCCGCTTTTATCGCGATTGTTTTGCCTGCTATGGTTTTAGAGGCACTGGTCAGTTTTTTTGTCGCACGCGGGACGGGGGTTTTTACGGGGACGGCGGTTGCCACTCTGGTGCGTGTGGCCCTATGGCTTACACGCAGACCATCCTGCGAGGCCTTTAGCGTAGCTGGAGCAATGCCTGTTGCAGTGCAGTGGCCGACAGCGGCTTGTGCAGCAGCATGGCGTCGGTGCTGCGCGCCTCGCGGATACGCTCGGGCGCGGTGTCGCCGGTGATGATGATGGCGGGTAGGGGCGAGGGTAACCCGCGCATGGTGAGGTAGGCGCGCAGTGCGGTGATGGCTTGCCCGCCAGTGGCACCTTCGCGCAGGCGGTAGTCGGCCAAGACCACCTCGGGTTGCTCGTGCATCCCCAGCAGCGCCACGTAGTGCAGCGCCGACGATACGTCGTCGGCCGTATGGCACAGGCAACCCCAGGAACCGAGCAGCTCTTGCATGCCGGCGCGCACCGGCTCTTCGTCGTCTATCACCAGCACCCGCAGGCCGCGCAGGTGTTTGGAGCTGGGCGGCCTGCTGGTGTCGCTCTCCATCACACCGTCGTAGCCCGGTAGCCAGAGGCGAAACACGGAGCCGCGCCCGGGCACGGAGCGCAGGGTCACTTTGGCATCCATCGCCGCACTGATGCGCTGCACAATCGCCAGGCCCAGGCCCAAGCCCTTGCGCCGGTCGCGCTCCGGGTTACCTAATTGGTGAAACTCTTTGAACACTTCGGCATGCTGATCCTGCGCTATACCCATACCGGTGTCCCACACCTCCACCATGACGTCAGCGCCGCGCCTGCGGCAGCCCACCAGCACGCCGCCCTTGTCGGTGTAGCGGATGGCGTTGGAGATAAAGTTGCGCAGCACCAGGTCCGTGAGGGTAGGGTCGGCCGTCACGGCCAGAGCGGTTTCGCGCGTGCGGTACACCAGCGCGCGGCCATCGGCTTGCAGGCCAAACTCTTGCTCCATCTGGACCAGCAGGGGCTGCAGTAAAAACGCTTTGGGTTGGGACTTGACCTCGCCGGCCTCCAGGCGGGAGAAGTCCAGCAAGGTGGTGAGCATCTCACTGGCCGCGCTGGACGCTGAATGCGCATGGTCTAGCACCACCAGTTGGTGTGCGGTGAGGTCGCTGCGCGACAAAGCCTCTATGAACAGGCCCATGGCGTGCAGGGGCTGGCGCAAGTCGTGGCTGGCAGCGGCCAGGAATTTGGATTTATCGGTGTTGGCTTTTTCAGCCGCAGTCTGGGTCTTTTCGGCCAGCAACTGCGCCGCCTCTGCTGCGGCGAGTGCCGCCTTTGACTGGGCCGACTCTTTGCGCAAGCGTTGCACCAAGGTGGCGTTATGGATTCGCAGTGCAATACTGCCGCGAATGACTTCTTCAGCAGAGCGTGCCTGCATGCAGGTCAAGGCAAAATAGACCGTCGCCAAACCGCTGTAGGGCGCAAAAATGGCACCGCCCAGGTAAACGCAGGCGACCACCACCATAGCCACAGGCAAGACCAGATAGGCCAGATAGGCTGGAAACAAAGTAGCCCCCAAGCCCATCGCACCAGACGACACCCCGCCGATGATGGCGGCGGCGTAGAGCAGGGATTGCGGCGGGCCGTAGACCACACACACCAAAGCCAGGGAACTCCAGCTCAGCCCCATGGCGGCCATGCACAGCACCATAGCCCAGGCGCCCGTGTAGATAAATGTGGCAGGCACCAGGTACCAACGCACGGCGGCGTACACCCCGGCTACGACTACGAGGTGGCTGGCCAGCCAGAACCACAAAGCGCTAGATTGCACCAACGTATGCAAAGCCCACACGGCACCCAGTGCAGCCGCCACAGAGGCCCATAAAGTGACGGGAAAACTGCGCTGCATCAGCGCCACCTGCTCCTTCAGTACGACAGGCTCATGCCACCGGTACCACGGTTTGCGAGGGGCGCTGTCGGTGGGAAACTCGAAATCCATTGCCTAGGGCGTATCCATCGTTACCAAACCCGCTTGCTGCGCTGCCAACAACGCAGCGGTGCGGCTGTTGACACCAAACTGCGCAAACATGGCCGAGACATGCACGCGCACGGTGTTCTCGCTCAGGTCCAGCTCACGGGCGATCACTTTGTTGGGTTTGCCTTGCGCGATAAGCGCCAGCACCTGTAGTTGCCGGCTGCTTAAAGTGCGCGCCGAGGGGGTAGCTGCATGGTTGCCAGGGTTGTGGCCTACCAGCGTAGGAAAGCATGTGCCGCCCGCCAGCACCGTGCTGAGGGCGCTGAAAATATCGTGCGCACTGGCCGATTTGGGCAAAAACCCATCGGCCCCCCGCTGCTGTGCGTCCGCAATAGCGCCGCCCGACACGCTGGCCGATACAAACACCACTTTGGCTTGGCGAAACATGCGCCGCAGCATGGCCATACCGTCCAGGCCGTTGATGCCGGGCATCTGGATGTCCAGCAAAATAATATCGACTTGCAGGCCCTCGTGCTCCCGGGCCAGCATGACTGAGGCGGCTTCGAGCACACGGCCCATGCCCGGGAAGGACTGCAAAATCATGCGCATACCGGTGCGAAACAGGGTGTGGTCGTCGATCACCAAAACCTGGGGCTTGGGTAGCGGGCGCTGGATGTCTATGCTGCTCATGTGCAGAGTATGGAGTATTTGGCGATTTTTATAACTAGTCTATTTGTGTCGGTTGTCAGCGGTATTCGCGCCGCAGTCGCTGGCACACAGCTACTTGTCAGTGGCTGCTTTGGGGGTGCTTTCATTTTCTAGCCCTTTTATGCGTTATGAAATACGCTATTGAATAGATAGCCAGCGCAGATAGTCTGTCTGCGCCAGGCAGTCTTTGCCAGACGCAGACGGGATTTTATTCACACAATAATGTCTAATAATGTGGCGTAATACACACGTTGCAGAAAGTAGCCTCCCCTCCATGACTGATGTGCAGACCTATACCTTGGGGCAAATTGCCGATTTGCTCAGCTCAGACACCGCGTTTGCGGGCATGCCACGCGCCCAGGCCATGCGCATTGTTGAGATGATGTCCATGCGCGAGTACGCCAAAGGCCAAGTGCTGATGCGCCAGGGCCAGGAGAATAATGGCTACCTGATGCTGGTGGTCAGTGGCCAGGCCACCCTCAAATCACAGTTGGTCAACAGCATTGACACCATGGTGCACCGGCGCGCGGTGCCTGGCCACCTGATGGGTGAGGTGGGTTTTATTGATGGCGAGCCGCATTCTGCCAGTTGCATTGCCGATACAGACATGCATGTGGCGGTGCTGCCCAGGCAGCAGCTAAGTTTGATGCTGGACAGCCAACCCCAAGCCGCCACCCAACTGATGGCCGGCCTGCTCAAAATACTGGCCCATCGCGTACGCCACGCCAATATGATGACGCAGACCCTGGCAGTGGTACACGCAGGGTTGCAAAACGAAATTGCGGTGTTGAGAAAAGCGCCAGGGCACAGCTAGCGCGCGGGTGGTGGCTGCCTTGCCAACGCAATGGTTTGGCACAGCTGGGCAGCCGCCTGCACAAAACGCGGACCCATGCGGGTGAGCAGGGCTGCGTCGATGGTGTGCAATTGCTGGTTCTTCACGGCCTGCATTGGAGGCAGTTTTTTCCAGGCGCTCAGCGCGCTGGCGCTATCGCCACCGCCGACAATGCTTTGCGGGTTAAAGGCCAACACCGCCTCGCGGCTGACGGTAGGGGTGAGGGCAGCGGCATCGTCAAAACCTTGCACACCGCCGCAGGTGCGAATGGCCTGGCTGACGATATGCTGGCCGTTAAAAGTCATCAAAGGCGCGTCCCACACCTGGTAGAAGACGGTGACGGGCGCTGCCTGGGCATACTGTAGCGTCAGAGCTTGCCACTGCGTGTCAATGGCCGTAGCCTGCACTTGTGCGGTGCGCTGTGTACCAGCCATCCAGCCGATACGCTTTAGCGTGCTGCCAATCTCAGCCACATTGCGAATCTCGCTCTCAAACACGGCAAAGCCTTGGCGTTTGGCCAAGGCTTTCAGCGCGCTGCGCTGGCGCTCAGGCGTGCCGCTGAGCCATACCAAGACTACATCGGGTTGAAGTGTGGCAATGCGCTCCAGGTTCAGCGCAAAGGCATCGCCCACCAAAGGCAGCTTTTTCACCGCCACCGGATAGTCGCTGTAACGTGTGGCCGCAACCATGGCGTGGCCAGCGCCCGCAGCGTAGACCAGCTCGGCCAAATTGGGCGCCAGGGTGATGATGCGCTGCGCAGGTTGCGCCAGCTCGATCCGGGTGCCAGCATCGTCCAACACCGTAATGTTTTGGCAATAAGCGCTGTTAGCCAAGAGAAATATTGCCCAGGCAGCTATTAACTTGATAGTGTTCATGCGGCCCCCGCGTCTTGCGCTGTCTTGGGCTGGAAGGCGCAATAGGCCGCAACCGCGCAGTCATAGCACAGCGGTTTGCGCGCCTGGCACACATAGCGGCCATGCAAAATAAGCCAATGATGGGCATCGACCAGGTATTGCGCCGGGATGCGCTTGACCAAGCCCATCTCCACCTCATATGGCGTTTTACCCGGTGCCAGAGCGGTGCGGTTGCCCATGCGAAAGATATGCGTGTCCACCGCCATCGTCGGCTCGCCAAAAGCCACGTTCAGCACCACATTGGCGGTCTTGCGGCCCACGCCGGGCAGCGCCTCCAGGGCCTCGCGCGTGCGCGGCACTACGCCTGCGTGCTGCTCTACCAAAATGCGGCAGGTTTCCAGCAGGTGCCGGGCTTTGCTGTGGTACAGGCCTATGGTGCTGATATAGCTCTCCAGGCCCTCCAGCCCAAGGTTCAGTATGGCCTGCGGTGTGTTGGCCACCGCGTACAGCTTGCGGGTTGCTTTGTTCACCCCCACATCGGTGGCCTGTGCACTCAGCAGCACAGCGGCCAGCAGCTCAAATACGCTGGTGTATTCCAGCTCGGTATGGGGCATCGGGTTGGCGGCATGCAGCGTGGCGAAGAAGGGGACAATGTGCTCTTTTTTCATGGATGTTCGCGGCGAGCGAAGAAAAATACAAAAGAAAACTTCCGGACGCAGAGGACGCAAAAGTTACGCAAAGGACGCAAAAAAGAAAATACAAAAATAATACAAAAAATTCAAAATGAAGATTAGTTTTGAATCGTTTTTTTCAAACTTTGGCCGCTTTTTCTCCCTCTTCTTTTGCGTCCTTTGCGTAACTTTTGCGCCCTCTGCGTCCGGAAGTCCGCTTTCGCCCTTCAGCAAGCTACAAAACTACCCAGCAGCCAGATTCTCCAGCACCCGCCGGTAGATGTTTTTCAAGGGCTCCATATCCGCCACCACCACATACTCATTGATTTTGTGGATAGTAGCGTTAGGTGGTCCGAGCTCAATCGTTTGCGGGCAGATTTTGGCGATGAAGCGGCCGTCGCTGGTGCCGCCGGTGGTGGACAGCTCGGTGGTGAGGCCGATCTCAGAATGGATGGCTGCGCGCACCGCTTGGATGAGGCTGCCTTTTTCTTCCCGTACCGGGGTCAAAAACGGCAGGCCACCGATGGTCCAGGTCAGGTCGTAGTCGGCCCCGGCCTTCAAGCCGTGTTGTACCAACACAGCCTCCAGGCGCTGTTGCAGGCTATCGGTGGTGGACTCGGTGCAAAAGCGAAAGTTAAAGTCGATTACCACATGCCCGGGGATGACGTTGCTGGCCCCCGTGCCGCCATGGATGTTGCTGATTTGCCATGAAGTGGCGGGGAAATACGGGTTGCCTTGGTCCCACTCGATCTTTACCAAGTCCGCAAGAATGGGAGCGGCCATGTGGATCGGGTTTTTGGCCATCTGCGGGTAGGCGATGTGGCCCTGAATGCCTTTGAGCGTGAGCTTGCCACTCATGGTGCCACGGCGGCCGTTTTTGATCATGTCGCCGGTGCGCTGCACGCTGGTGGGCTCGCCGACGATGCAAAAGTCCAGCACCTCGCCGCGCGCGCTGAGCAGCTCGCACACTTTCACGGTGCCGTCTAGCGCGGGGCCTTCCTCGTCGCTGGTGAGCAAGAAGGCGATGTTCAGCGCTGCGTGGGGCTGCGCGGCGACAAACTCTTCTACCGCTACCACCATGGCGGCAATCGAGGTCTTCATGTCGCTGCTGCCGCGCCCGAACAGTTTGCCATCTCGGTGCGTGGGCACAAAGGGTGGTGAAGTCCATTGGTCCAGCGGCCCGGTAGGCACTACGTCGGTGTGGCCCGCAAATACAAAAGTCTTGGCACTAGCTGCATTGTTGGTAGCTGCTCCCGCAATATTTACGGGGGCTGCAGCACGTTTAGCCCATAAATTCTTGACCCGAAAACTGTCCGGCCCGCTCTCGATCCATTCACATACAAAGCCCAGCGGCTGCAAGCGCGCGGCCAGAATGTCCATGCAACCGGCATCATCCGGGGTGACGGAGGGGCAGGCCAGCAGTTGCTCGGCCAGGCGCAGGGTAGCGAGAGAATCGGTCATGGCGGTTCAGGATTCAGGTTGCAGGTTCAAGACGAGCCGTAGGTGGATTCGCTGTGCTTCACGTCCAGGGTAATTTCGGTGAACGACGGCGTGTCGTCGATATCCTCATCGGGCTCGGGGGGCTTTTGGGCATTGGCAAAGTCGTTGGCCAAGCGCCACATCAGGTTGGTGGGGCTGTCGGCGTAGAGCAGGCCTTCTTTACGGTCGATGGTGCCTTCGATGATCAGGCGGGCGATGTCTTGTTCAAAGGTTTGCGAGCCTTCGATCATCGATTTTTCCATGGCTTCTTTGGCACCTGAGAAGTCGCCTTTCTCGATCAGGTCGGAGATCAGCTTGGTGTTGAGCAGCACCTCCACCGCTGGGGTGCGCGTTCCGTGCACGGTACGCAACAGGCGCTGGGAGACAATCGCTTTGAGGGCCGAGGACAGGTCGCCCAGCATGGTGTTGCGCACCTCTACGGGGTAAAAACTCAAGATGCGGTTGAGCGCCTGGTAGCTGTTGTTAGCGTGCATGGTGGCCAGGCACAGGTGGCCCGACTGGGCGTAGGCAATGGCCGCCGACATGGTTTCCCGGTCACGGATCTCGCCAATCAAAATCACATCGGGCGCCTGGCGCAGGGCGTTCTTCAAAGCCACCTGCATCGAGGCGGTGTCGGTGCCCACCTCGCGCTGGTTGATGATGGATTTTTTGTTGGTGAACAAAAATTCCACCGGGTCTTCTACCGTCAGTATGTGTCCGGGCACCTTCATATTGCGCTGGTCAATCATCGATGCCAGGGTGGTGGACTTGCCCGCGCCGGTTGCGCCCACCATCAGAATCAGGCCGCGCTTTTCCATGATCAGATCGCTCAGGATGGGCGGTACGTTGAGCGTCTCCAGCATCGGGATGTCGGTGGCGATATAGCGGATCACCACGGCGTAGCTGCCGCGCTGGCGCATGGCGCTGATACGGAAGTTACCCACACCCTGGATGGCGTGGGCCATGTTCAGCTCGCCACTTTCTTCCAGCTCTTCAATTTTCTGGGCAGACAGCACCTCAGCCAGCAGGTTCTTGGGCGCATCTGCGGGCAGGGCCTGGCTGTTGATGGGCACGCACTGCCCGTTGATCTTGATGGTGGCAGGCGAGTACGCTGACATGTACACGTCGGAGGCTTTTTTCTCCGCCATCAGCTTCAAAATACGGACCATCGTGCTCATGCCATGTCTCCAAAGTGCTATTATTTAAATAGCTGCCGCCGCAATATTATTGCAGGCTAGCAGCGGTTTTATGCCAAAATTAGTCGCGCAGCAGGTCGTTCAGGCTGGTTTTGGCGCGGGTTTGCGCGTCCACGCGTTTAACGATCACGGCGCAGTAGGTGCCTGGCTCGCCTGGGTTTTTGGGTGGACGGGTGCCAGAGATCAGGACCGAGCCTGATGGAATACGCAGCTTGCCTGGCTCGCACTCCAGCCATTTGCCGGTGATGCGGTCAAACACGGGGGTGCTTTGGCCCAAATACACGCCCATGCCCAGCACGCTGTGCTCTTCCACAATCACGCCTTCCACCACTTCAGAGCGCGCGCCGATAAAACAGTTGTCTTCAATGATGGTGGGGCCTGCCTGCACGGGCTCTAACACACCGCCAATGCCTACGCCGCCCGAGAGGTGCACGTTTTTGCCAATCTGCGCGCAACTGCCCACAGTGGCCCAGGTATCGACCATCGTGCCTTCGCCTACAAACGCGCCAATGTTCACATAGCTGGGCATCAAAATCGCGCCCTTGCTGATGTAGCTGCCGCGCCGCGCCACTGCGGGTGGCACTACGCGCACGCCAGTTTCCTTCATTTCTTCAGCGCTCAGGTGGGCAAATTTGGTTTGTACCTTGTCGTAAAAACCCAAGGAGCCCGCTTTGACGACTTCGTTGTCTTTCAAACGGAAGGACAGGAGCACGGCTTTTTTAATCCACTGGTGCGTCGTCCACTCACCTACGCCAGTTTGCGTGGCCACGCGCAGCTTGCCGGTGTTGAGCTGGCTGATGACATGCTCTACCGCATCGACGATGTCTTTGGGGGCCGAAGCGGGCGAGAGTGAAGTGCGGTTTTCCCAGGCGGCATCGATGGTGGTTTGGAGTTGTTGGGTCATGGTGTTGTCTTGGAGAAAGGTTGAACTTGAAGGTTGGGGGCGGGGAGGGGGATGTAACGCTAAAAACGCGAAAATTACGCTAAAAACGCACAAAAAGAAAAATAAAATGGCTTTGCAAATTGATGGATTTCATCGGTTTTTTTTAGCGTTTTCAGCACGGTTTTAGCATTTTTTGCGTTACCTGATTAAGCCGTTTGAGATTTTACAAAACTAACGATACGCTGCGCCGCCTCCACGCATTCCTGCGTTTGGGCTACCAGTGCCATGCGGATAAAGCCCGCACCGGGGTTCACCCCGCCCGATTCACGGGCCAGGTAGCTGCCCGGCAGCACCGTCACATTGTATTGGGCCAGCAGAGCGGCTGCAAAAGCGGTGTCGCTCCCGCCGCACACGTTCTGCGGTACTTGTGCCCACAGGTAAAAGGCGGCATCTGGCAGCTTCACGTTCAGTACCTGCGCCAAGAGCGGCGTGACGGCGGCAAACTTGGCCCGGTACAGCGCCCGGTTTTCCACTACATGCTGCTCGTCGTTCCACGCCGCGATGCTGGCGGCCTGCACGGTATGGCTCATGGCGCTGCCGTGGTAGGTGCGGTAGAGCAAAAACTGCTTCATCAGGGCCGCGTCGCCCGCCACAAAGCCGCTACGCATGCCGGGCACGCTGCTGCGCTTGGACAGTGAGGTCAGGGCGATCAGGTTTTTAAAGTCACTGCGGCCCAGCTGGGCTGCGGCCTCCAGGCCGCCCAGCGGCGGTTCGTCTCTGAAATAAATCTCGCTGTAGCATTCGTCCGAGGCGATCACAAAACCGTATTGATCGCTCAGGTCAAAGAGCTTTTTCCACTCGGCTAAATCCATCACCGCGCCGGTAGGGTTGCCAGGCGAGCAGGCAAAAACGAGCTGGGTGTTCTTCCACACATCGGGGGGCACGCTGTCCCAGTCCACGGCAAAATTGCGCGCCGGGTCGCTGTTGACGTAATGCACTTGGGCACCCGCCAGCAATGCCGAGCCTTCGTAGATTTGGTAGAACGGGTTGGGGCTGATGACGGTGGCGTGGGGCTTGGTCGGGTCAATCACCGTTTGCGTGATGGAGAACAAAGCCTCGCGGGTGCCGTTGACGGGCAAGATGTGTGTTTTGGCGTCCAGCGTGACCTTGTAGCGGCGCGCCAGCCAAGCTGCACAAGCCTCCCGCAGCGCGGGCTCGCCGGCAGTGGCCGGGTAGCCCTGCAAGCCTTGCAGGTTGTTCACCAGCGCGTCTTTGACCAACTGCGGTGTCGCGTGCTTAGGCTCGCCTATGCCCAAGCTGATGGCGCGGTAAGCGGTGCTGGGGGTGACGGTGGCAAAGAGCGCTTTGAGCCGCTCAAAAGGGTAGGGCTGGAGCTTGGAGAGCAAGGGGTTCATGGGTGAGATTATCCCATTGGCTTTTGGGTTGTTAAAACCAACCCCGGATAGCCCCGCCAGCGGGCTGTCCAATGAGGCGCGCGGCTCCAATGGCGGTCAGGGCGCAGCGTTTTACCGGTGCTACCGCTTGCGTCAACATCCAAGCTATGCGACATTGCACCCCATGAGAATCACTGACCTGCGTTTCCTCCTTGCCGTGGTGCTACCCCTGAACGCGATCATCGGCGTGCTGCTCATGCCGCAGTTCAGCGGTGTGATGACCCTTGCTTTTTGGAGTGGCATCGTGCTGCTGGAGGTGGTTTTAACCAGCGGAAAAACATCTCCTGCGGCAGTCGATGCCCAAGCCAGTGGCGCATACTTTCGCTGGATTTTGCGGTTATACGTGCTGATGCAACTCGGCTTGATTGGCTTGGGGGCCGATGCCGCTGTGCGGGGCGACTGGCCCACCACACTGGGGCTGGCCTTCGCTGTGGGCTATGTTACCGGGGCACAGGGCATTACATTTGCACACGAGTTGGGCCACAGCAAACTGAAGTTTGACCGTTTTTGCGCTTGGGTGCTGATGACCAGTGTGTGCTATGGCCACTTTATGGTGGAGCACTACCGTGGTCACCACCCCCGGGCTGCCACGCGCGATGACCCGGCATCGGCCCGCTATGGCGAGAGCCTGTACCGCTTTTTACCCCGCAGCCTGTGGGGCAGCTTGCACAGTGGCTGGCGGCTGGAGGGGCTGCGCCTGGCGCAGATGAAAACCTCCTGGCTGCGCAGCCCCTTGGTATGGAGCGCGCTGGCATCTTGCGCATTGGTAGTGTTGCCAGCCATTTATTTACAAGCGCCAGCCGCTACTAAATATGTAGTTTTCTTGACAGGCCAATCGGTTGTCGCGTTCCTCCTGCTGGAGACCGTCAACTATATCGAGCACTATGGTTTGCAGCGCAGCTTAGTCGGTGGCAGGCGCGAGGCTTTTGGCATGATGCACGCCTGGAACGCTGACCATGTGGTTACCAACAGCATACTGGTGAATCTGCAGCGCCACTCCGACCACCACATGCACGCCTGGAAGCCCTACGCTGCTCTGGAGGCACTGCCTGGGCCCCAGCTTCCTACTGGCTACGCGGGCTGTCTGTGGCTGGCCATGGTGCCACCACTATGGTTTAAATTGATGCACGCTCGCATTGCTGCACTGCAAAAACATGCCCTCGCAAGCTAACCCAAGCCTTGCAAACGCCTAAAAATCCTTTATAATCAGATACATATCGACCAAACGGGCGGCATTTAGCGCCCGTTTTTTTTTGGCTGAACGGTTTTGAATCGCTCGACGTATCGGGCAGGCCGTTAATTGAATTTTTATTTGTACTGTGAGTTTGCAGACCATTGTTGAGACCACGGTGAGTGGTTTGGGATACGACCTCGTAGAGATTGAGCGCTCTGCGGGTGGTCTGTTGCGCATCACGATTGACCATCCCTGGTCGCCCGGTGGCGCTGAGGCTTTGGTGGCGGTAGAAGACTGCGAGCGCGTGACGCGCCAGCTGCAGTTTGCGCTGGAGGTGGAGGAGATCGACTACCGCAGGCTAGAGGTGTCCTCGCCCGGTATCGACCGCCCGCTGAGGCACCAGGCAGATTTGGAGCGCTTTGTGGGTGCGGTGATTGACCTCACGTTGAAAGCGCCTGTAGGTGATGCGGTGGCCAAGGACGAGCGCGGCGCGGTGAGCGCTAACCGCAAGAAGTTTCGCGGCACGCTGGAGAAGGTGACAGATGGTGCCCAAGTGGCCTGGCAAATCGTCTGGAGCGATGCGCCCAAGCCCAAGCCGGGCGCCCGCGTGAGCGCCAAGAAAACGCCGCCGCCGATGCAGGCGCTGGGATTTAATTTGGATGAACTGCGAGAGGCGCGATTGGCGCCGATTGTGGACTTCAAGGGACGCAAGCCGAAAGCCGCTTGAGGACGGCGGCTTGAGGACAGCGGCTTGAACAGGGCAGCGTGAATAGAGCGCTATGATTTTTTTAGGGTTGCAGGCACTGTGTGCTTGCCCGATTTAGTTTGATGATTTAAGGAGCCAGTGACATGAACCGTGAAATGTTGATGCTGATTGAAGCCATTTCCCGCGAGAAAAACGTCGAACAAGACGTGGTATTTGGTGCTGTGGAAGCTGCCTTGGCGCAAGCGACCAAGAAGCTGCAGCAAACCGAAGGCCATGGCGAGGTCGAGATCCGCGTGGCACTGGACCGAGATTCCGGCAACTACGAAACCTTCCGTCGCTGGCTGGTGGTGGCAGACGACGCGGGCCTGCAAAACCCCGATGCCGAAGAAATGCTGATGGACGCACGCGACCAGATCGCCGACATCGAAGAGGGCGACTACATCGAAAAACCGGTAGAGTCTGTGCCCATTGGCCGTATCGGTGCGATGGCTGCCAAGCAGGTGATTTTGCAAAAAATCCGTGATGCCGAGCGCGAGATTTTGCTCAACGACTTTATGAGCCGTGGTGACAAGATTTTTGTCGGCACCGTCAAACGCATGGACAAAGGCGACATCATTGTCGAGAGCGGTCGTGTAGAGGGCCGCTTGCGCCGTAGCGAGATGATCCCTAAAGAGAACTTGCGCACCGGAGACCGCGTGCGCGCCATGATCATGGAAGTAGACACCACCTTGCGCGGCGCGCCCATCATCTTGAGCCGCTCTGCGCCCGCCTACATGATCGAGCTGTTCCGCACCGAAGTACCCGAGATTGAGCAGGGCCTGCTGGAGATCAAATCCTGCGCCCGCGACCCCGGTTCGCGCGCCAAGATTGCGGTGCTGTCGCATGACAAGCGCGTAGACCCGATCGGTACCTGCGTCGGTGTGCGCGGCTCACGCGTTAACGGCGTTACGACCGAGTTGGCGGGCGAGCGCGTAGACATCGTGCTGTGGAGCGAAGACCCGGCGCAGTTTGTCATCGGCGCGCTGGCCCCGGCCAACGTCAGCTCCATCGTGGTAGACGAAGAGCGCCACGCCATGGACGTGGTGGTGGACGAGGAAAACCTGGCTATCGCCATTGGCCGTGGTGGCCAAAACGTGCGCCTGGCTTCTGACCTTACAGGTTGGAAGATCAACATCATGGACGCGGCTGAATCGGCGCAAAAGCAGGCTTCCGAGACAGAAACCACCCGCGCTTTGTTCATGGCCAAGCTGGACGTGGACCAGGAAGTGGCCGACATTTTGATCGAAGAAGGCTTTACCAGCCTGGAAGAAGTGGCCTACGTGCCGCTACAGGAAATGCTGGAGATTGCCAGCTTCGACGAAGACACTGTGACCGAACTGCGCACCCGCGCCAAAGACGCGCTGCTGACCATGGAAATTGCGCGTGAAGAAGTGGTTGAAGCAGCCGCGCAGGATTTGCGTGATCTGGAGGGGCTGACGCCCGAGTTTATCGCCAAGCTGTCAGAGAACAACATCCATACCCTGGATGATTTGGCTGATCTGGCGGTGGATGAGCTCACCGATATCACCGGCCAGTCTGAGGAAGAGGCCAAGACCCTGATCATGAAGGCGCGCGCACATTGGTTTACCGATGACGCTGCGTCTCAAGAGTAATAGTCATGAAAACAAAATTTCAGTAAAGGCCAGCAATTGCCCTCAGGGCTTGTTATGCCGTAGTCAAAGGTTATCCCACAAATGTCCAGTACGACCGTTTCCGAATTTGCCACCGAACTCAAGAAGTCTCCCGAGACGCTGCTTGAACAGCTGAAGTCAGCAGGTGTCGCCAAGGCGGCTGCTTCTGACGTCTTGACAGAGTCAGACAAGCAGCATTTGCTGAGCTACTTGCAGGCCAGCCATGGCACGGCCAGTCCGGAGCGCAAGAAGATCACATTGGTTAAAAAATCGACCAGTGAAATCAAGCAAGCGGATTCGACCGGCAAGGTTCGCACCATCGTGGTCGAGAAGCGCAAGCAGCGCACCTTTATCCGCCGCGATGAGGATGTTGAGGCGGTTGAAGCGGTATCGGTAGAGTCCGTAGAGCTTGTGCCTGCGTCGGAAGCACAAGCCGAAGCCCCGTCCACCCCAGTTATTGACCATGCAGAACTGGCCCGTCGTGAGGAAGAGGCTCGTCGTCAAGCTGAATTTATTCGTCGCCAGGAAGAAGAACTGGTAGAGCGCCGTCGCCAACGCGAAGAACAAGAGTCGCGTGAGCGTGAAGCCGCCGATAAAGCCGCCGCCATGGCCGCTATCGACGAGGAAGCTCAAAAAGCAAAAACAAAAGCAACACCGTCTAGCCAAGAAGCAGAGGCAGAAGCTGCGGCCTTGAGCGAAGCCAAGGCCAAGGCGGTGGTGGATGCACGTCAAAAAGCAATTGCAGATTCGAAGGCACGTGCCGAAGAAGAAGCCGCGCGCGCCGCTGACTTGAACGAGCGTCGGCGCAAAGCCGAAGCTGAAGCCGCAGCCATCCGCACCATGATGTCGTCACCGGCCAAAAAAGCCCCGGTGATCAAAAAAGAAGAGCCCAAAGTTGTTGCCAAGGCAGCTGATGCCGCCAAGGCGGGCATGAAGGGCACATTGCACAAACCCGCAACAGGAACTGGCGTGGCCAAGCCTGCAGCGGCCGGTGCAGCCGCAGGCACGGCGGGTGCCGGTAAAGAAGTTAAATCAGCCAAGTTGTCGTCCAGCTGGGCCGGTGACCCGGGTAAGAAAAAGGCCATCCCAACCCGCGGTGACACCAGTGGTGGTGTGGGTCGGGGTAGCTGGCGCGGTGGCCCTCGGGGCAAGCGTGGCGATGACAGGCATCACCACTCAGAACAAGCGCAATCGGCGCCGGTTGAAGCGCGAGTGTTGGACGTGCACGTGCCGGAAACGATCACGGTGTCCGAGCTCGCCCACAAGATGGCTGTGAAGGCCTCAGAGGTCATCAAGCACCTGATGAAGCTGGGTCAGATGGTCACCATCAACCAGTCGTTAGACCAAGACACCGCCATGATTGTGGTGGAAGAAATGGGCCACAAGGCCATTGTGGCCGCGCTGGATGACGCAGAGGCGTTTACCGACGAAGAAGTCTCGCAACAGCACGCAGAGTTTCTGCCGCGTGCGCCTGTGGTCACCGTTATGGGCCACGTGGACCACGGCAAGACTTCACTGCTGGACTACATCCGCCGCGCCAAGGTGGCCTCGGGCGAAGCCGGTGGTATCACCCAGCACATTGGGGCTTACCACGTGGAAACACCACGCGGCATGATTTCCTTCCTCGACACCCCGGGCCACGAGGCGTTTACCGCCATGCGGGCCCGTGGTGCCAAGGCGACTGACATTGTGATTTTGGTGGTGGCGGCTGATGACGGCGTGATGCCGCAAACCAAAGAGGCCATCAAGCACGCTAAGGCGGCTGGTGTGCCCATCGTGGTGGCCATTAACAAGATCGACAAACCCGACGCTAAATCAGACCGGGTGCGTCAGGAGTTGGTTGTCGAAGAAGTCGTGCCCGAAGAATTTGGCGGCGACTCACCCTTTGTGGAAGTCTCGGCCAAGACGGGCCAGGGCATTGACGCTTTGCTAGAGCAAGTTCTGCTGCAAGCCGAGGTGTTGGAGCTTCGTGCGCCGGTGGAGGCCATGGCCAAGGGTCTGGTCATCGAAGCCCGTCTGGACAAGGGCAAAGGCCCGGTGGCCACCGTGCTGGTGCAATCCGGCACGCTCAAGGCGGGCGATATTGTGTTGGCCGGTCAAACCTTTGGTCGCATCCGCGCCATGCTGGATGAAAACGGCAAACCGATCAAGACGGCAGGCCCTTCGATCCCGGTTGAAATCCAGGGCCTGACCGAAGTCCCCCAGGCCGGTGATGAGTTCATGGTCATGAGCGATGAGCGCCGTGCCCGTGAGATCGCCACCTACCGCGCTGGCAAGTTCCGCAACACCAAGTTGGCCAAGCAACAAGCCGCCAAGTTGGAGAACATGTTCACCGACATTTCTGCGGGTGAAGTCAAGATGTTGCCCATCATCGTCAAGGCCGACGTGCAAGGCTCGCAAGAAGCCTTGGCGCAATCGCTGCTCAAGCTGTCGACCGACGAGGTCAAAGTGCAACTGGTGTACGCCGCTGTGGGTGCCATCAGCGAGTCGGACGTGAACCTGGCCATTGCCTCCAAAGCGGTGATCATTGGCTTCAATACCCGTGCCGATGCAGGTGCGCGCAAATTGGCCGAACACAATGGCGTTGACATTCGTTACTACAGCATTATTTACGACGCCGTGGACGAACTCAGAGTGGCCATGTCGGGCATGCTCACGCCGGACAAGCGCGAAGAGGTCATTGGCGTGGCCGAGATTCGCCAAGTCTTCAAGGTCAGCAAGATCGGCTCGATTGCCGGTTGTATGGTCGTCTCAGGCGTGGTGCGTCGCAGTGCCAAGCTGCGCTTGCTGCGCAACAATATGGTGATCTTTACGGGCGAGCTCGAATCGCTCAAACGTTTCAAGGATGACGTGCGTGAAGTTAAAGAGAACTTTGAGTGCGGCTTGAATATCAAAGGCTACAACGACATCAATGAAGGTGATCAGTTGGAATTCTTTGAGATCAAGGAAGTGGCGCGTACGCTGTAAAACGAGATTGTTATTTTGCGCAAGGCCTCCAGCACCCCCAATCGCAGCTTCAAAGTTGCTGACCAGATCCAGCGTGATCTGGCGGACTTGATCGCGCGCGAGTTGAAAGACCCGCGTGTGGGCATGGTCACCATCCAGGCGGTGGAGGTGACACCCGACTACGCCCACGCCAAGGTGTTTTACAGCTTGCTCAACGGTGACCCGGAGCAGACCACGCAGGGGCTCAATGCCGCAGCGGGTTTCTTGAGGAGTGGGCTCTTCAAGCGCCTGCACATTCATACCGTTCCAACACTTCACTTTGTGTTTGACCGCACCACCGAACGTGCGGCTGATATGAACGCCCTCATCGCGAAGGCGGTCTCATCTAGAGCCAAGGACGACTAACCATGCAAGCGCCACGCACACGGGTGCAGCGGCGCCCTGTGCACGGGGTGTTGCTGTT
>JAYVGI010000339.1:0-2435 GCA_043772355.1 Polaromonas sp. | reverse complement strand
GCCTGGCCGACATCGAGGCGCTGGAGCGCACGCCGTATGCGCAGGCCATCCCCGCGCGCACCACCTACGGGTTGATCGCCCATGCAGCCCAGCAGTTTGGCCAGCGCGATGCCTTTCGCTATCTGCCCAGCGGCAACCTGCAAGCGCCCGTGCAGCGCACCAGCTACGCCCTGCTGCTGGCGCAAATTCACCGCGCCGCCAAGCTGTTTCGCGCACTGGGCGTGGGGCCGAATGACGCGGTAGCCCTACTGGCCCCCAATATTCCCGAAACCCAGTTTGCCCTGTGGGGCGCGCAACTGGCCTGCAAGGCCTGCCCCATCAACTACCTGCTACAGCCCGAGCACATAGCGGCCTTGCTGGTGGCCAGCCAGGCCAAGGTCATCGTGGCGCTGGGGCCCAATGAGGAGCTCAATCTGTGGCCCACGGTAGAAAAAGTGCTGGCACTCCAGCCACTGCCCGTGCTGCAAATTCAGGTGGGTGACACCGCAGCACCAGGCGTGCCGGTATTCCAGGAGCTGCTGGCCCAGCATAGCGATATGCTTGATTTCGACCCCCATCTCAGCCCCGAGCGCATCGCCGCCTGCTACCACACCGGCGGCACCACTGGCGCGCCCAAGCTGGCGCAGCACAGCCACGGCAACGAGGCGCACAGCAGTTGGTTTGCGCACTACTTTTACGGCTTTGATCCGCACACGGTAGAGATCAACGGTTTTCCGCTCTTCCATGTGGCCGGCGCATTCGTCTATGGCCTGTCGCTCTTGGCGGTAGGTGCCACCCAAGTGCTACCCACTTTGAGCGGCATGCGCAACGCCGTTTTCGTTAAAAACTACTGGGAGTTTTGCGCGCGTGAGCAGGTGACGGCGCTGGCCTGTGTGCCCACTATCTTGGCCACCTTGGTGAACCTGCCGGTGGACGCTGACATCGGCTCGGTGCGCATTGCCTACACCGGCGGCTCGCCCCTGCCCAGTGCCTTGGCCGCGCAGTTTGAGGCCACACTGGGCATCCCCGTACGCAATATGCTGGGCATGACCGAGAGCGCCGGCTTGATTTGCATTGAGCTGGCCACTGCGCCGCGTCTGCCTGGCTCCACCGGCCTGCGCCTGCCCTATACCGAGGTGCGTGCCGTGCCTTGGCGGGACGGCGCAGCGCAGTTGCAAGAGCGCTGCCCCGCAGGCCACACCGGCGTGATCATCGTGCGCGGCCCCCAGGTAAGCCCCGGCTACACCGATGCCGCGCGCGATGCGGGCATGTTCAGCCTGGATGCCAGCGGCCAGCGCTGGCTGGTCTCGGGCGATTTGGGGCATATCGACGGCGAGGGCTGCATCCACGTGACAGGCCGCGCCAAAGACGTGATCATTCGCGGCTCGCACAATATCGACCCCGGCTTGGTGGAAGACGCATTTTTAGCCCACCCTTTTGTCGCCATGTGCGCCGTGGTGGGCGAGCCCGACGCCTACGCAGGCGAGTTGCCGGTAGCCTTTGTCACTCTTAAGCCGGGCATGCAGTGCGACGCGGCCACGCTGCTGGCCCAGGTAGCGCCCCAGGTCTACGAGCGCCCCGCCACCCCCAAACGCGTGACCATCATCGAGGCCATGCCTACCACTGCGATTGGCAAAATCTACAAGCCCACCTTGCGCCTGCGCGCCCTGGAAACCAAGCTGGCCGAGATGCTGGCGGACCTGCCCCACGCCAGCGTCACAGGGCGAGAGCAGGGCGGCGCGCTGTCGGCCCAGGTACTGATAGCCTCGCCCTACGACGCAGCGCTGGAAAAGCAGCTACGCGAGCGGCTGGCGGCTATCGCGGTAGAGATTGGGTTTGTGTTTACCGGCTCTTGATGCAGCGTCGCAGATAAACCGCCAAGCCATCGCTGTGGCGCGCAAGGCCCTCCCCGCAGCCCAAGCGTCACCCGCACAGACCTCGCAGCGCACGCCTGCGAGGGGGCCGCTTGGTCATACAGTTGAAAATGCAGTTACTCATTAAATAGTAGCGCTTCATCTATACAGGCCAGTGGGGTACACAGGGTAGAGCCCATATTTTGCCGCGCGGTAGTGTTTGGAGCATTTCCAAGCCTCGGGCGGCTTGGGCATCGGCCAAAAACTGTAAATTGGGTGCCTGAGGTGCCGCTACTTTTACAGGGTAATCTGCCTGTAGAGCTCTAGAATAATGCGGAAACAGCTATGAAATACGTAGTGCCATCCGGGCCGCAAATGCGCTGCTAGAGGCCCTTTTGGCAGGTTTTCAGCAAAAAGCGGCTAACACCGCTACAGGGTACCAATTTTTAACCTTTACCCATGTACCCCACTGATCTGCATAGACGGAGCGCTATTATTTAGTGAGTGATTCCATTTCTAAATCATTACTGTCGTTGTTGCGTCGCCTTGCCGTGCTACAGCACTCTCGTAGGCTCCGCGCCTAGACATTAATGATGTAGAAAT
>JAYVGI010000338.1:0-8335 GCA_043772355.1 Polaromonas sp. | reverse complement strand
CGCGACCGGCGCGTTGCCCAGCGCCGGACGGCTGTGCGCTGGATCGCCTGGTACGCCCTGCGCGGCCTGCCGCTGCTGGCGATTGCGGGAGCGGTGTTCCTGGGGGTATCGAACCGGTCCACCGGGCGGCTCGCTGAGCGCACCCCCGCGGCACCGCAGCGGCACGCTGGACAACCCGAACTGCAGCTCAGACTTGGGAGCCCCTTGGAGTCGGCATCGCCCATTGCGACGGCTACGTCCACGGCTACTGCCACCGCTACGTCCACGGCTACTGCCACTCCACAGGCCGTCGGCCCCCAATCCACCAGTGTGCCCCTTGCAGACAAAGCCTCGTCAACCACAAACTTCCCCTCCCCCCAACTCAGACCAGACAACTGGTTGCACAGCCAGGAGCCATAAACCATGAACAACAACAACAACCCCGCCACCACCCGACTGGTCCCCGCCGAGCGCTTGGGCGCCATTTCAAGCCTGATCGCCGAAGGGGCCGAGTTTGACGGCAACTTCCAGACATCGCGCGACCTTGGCATCAAGGTCGATGGCCGACTCAAGGGCAACATCACCTTTGACAGCGGCGGCACCATCCATGTGGGCGCCACCGGCGTGATTGAAAACACCCGGCTGGAGGCCGACTATGTCTTCATCGAAGGCAAGGTCATCGGCACTGTGATCGCCCGCAAATCGCTGGAAATCACCGGCTCCGCCACCCTGATTGGCGACGCCAGCTACGACGAGCTGATTGACATGCACCCGCGAGCCCGCGTGCGCGGCAAGATCGAGTACCGGGGCGAGATTGACGCGGCGCCGTCGCCCTGATTGCGCCAGCCACGCTGCGGCCCGCGCCTGGCGCGCCACCCCTCCGCATGCCGGGAATGCGCGCCTAAAATCAGGGGATGAGCTCCTCCAACCCAGCCCCCCCTGCCAACCCTAAAGCCGCCGCTGCGGCACACGACGCCGCTACCAACACGGGTAAACCCAGCAACTTCCTGCGCCAGAACATCGAGGCAGACCTGGAAAAAGGCACCTACGCCACCCGCCGGTGGGGCGGCACCCCGGGTGATGCCGCGCACCACGCTGCAGGCCAGCCAGACCCCGCCAAAATCAGAACCCGTTTCCCGCCCGAGCCCAATGGCTACCTGCACATTGGCCACGCCAAAAGCATCTGCATCAACTTTGGCCTGGCGCGCGACTATGGCGGCGTGTGCCACCTGCGGTTTGACGACACCAACCCCGAGAAAGAAACCCAGGAGTTTGTGGACGGCATTGTCAACACCGTGAAGTGGCTGGGCTTTGAGTGGAATGGCGCCAAAGACGCCAAGCCGTACCAGGCCAGTGATTATTTTGGCTTCATGTACCGCGCAGCGGAATATTTGATAGAAGCCGACCTGGCCTATGTAGACGAGCAAACCGTAGAGCAAATGCGCACCAACCGGGGCGACTTTGGCAAACCCGGCGTCAACAGCCCGTTCCGCGCCCGCACGCCCGCTGAGAACCTGGCACGTTTCCGCGAAATGCGGGCAGGTGAGCACGAAGATGGTTCCATGGTGCTGCGCGCCAAAATCGACATGGCCAGCCCGAACATTAATCTGCGCGACCCCGCCATCTACCGCATCCGCCGCGCCACGCACCACAACACGGGGGATGCCTGGTGCATCTACCCCATGTACGCCTACGCCCACCCTATTGAGGACGCGCTAGAAAACATCACCCACAGCATCTGCACCCTGGAGTTTGAAGACCAGCGCCCGTGGTACGACTGGCTGCTAGATAAGCTCAGCCACCCCCACGTCAATCTCACGCGCTCTGACGGCACCAGCGTGCCCGCGCTGCTGGCCAGCCCCCCGCCACACCAATACGAGTTTGCCAGGCTCAACCTCACCTACGTAGTCACCAGCAAACGCAAGCTGGCCCAGTTGGTCAATGAAGGCAAAGTAGCCGGCTGGGACGACCCCCGCATGCCCACCATCGTAGGCCTGCGCAGGCGCGGCTATACGCCCGAAGCCATCCACCTGTTTACCGCCCGCATAGGCGTAAGCAAAGCCGACAGCTGGATCGACTACAGCACCCTAGAAGGCGCGCTGCGCGACTCCCTAGACCCCACAGCCAAACGCGCCATGGCCGTGCTAGACCCGCTAAAACTAATTCTCACCAACTGGGAAGAGGCCTTCGGCAGCGCAGACCACCTAGAGCCCTGCACCGCCCCCGTGCACCCGCACCTGCCAGAGCTAGGCAAGCGCCAATTTAACATCGGCAAAGAAGTGTGGATAGAGCGCAGCGACTACGAAGAAGTGCCCAGCAAAGGCTTCTTTCGCCTATTCCCCCCGCGCATTGACGCAACGGGTGCAGCCGTTGCGGGTAGCAAAGTCCGCCTGAAATACGGCTACGTGATCGAAGTAGAAGGCGCAGACTATGCCCCCGATGCTACGCCAGACGCTATAAAATTAGGAGCTGTTTACGCCCGTTCTATAAGGGCTAGAGTCCTAAAAGACACCAAAAGCGGCACCCCCGGCAGCGACGCAGTCAAGGTTAAAGGCGTAGTCACCTGGGTAACCGTGGCCGAAGCCGTACCCGCCGAAGTGCGCCTGTACGACCGCCTGTTCAAAGACGAACACCCCGACGCAGGCGGCAAAGATTTCTTGGCCGCGCTCAACCCCGACAGCCTAAAAGTCATCACCGCCTACGTAGAGCCATCCCTAGGCGCAGGTGGTGCTATTGCGGCCCAAGCCGACGACAAGTTTCAATTTGAACGGCATGGGTACTTTGTGGCGGATCGCAAAGACAGCGCTCCAGGCAAGCCCGTTTTCAATAGAATTACCGGGTTGAAAGACAATTGGGCAAAATAGCGCCGATCTACACTCCATCAACATGACCGCAACCCTAGTCCCTGCCAGCACGCTGCAAGCCACCCGCGCATTCGCCGCGCGCGTGGCCCACGCATACCCCACGCAGCAAGCCATCCTGTTTGGCAGCCGCGCGCGCGGCACAGCGCACGCGGAGAGTGATGCAGACGTGGCAGTGATCTTGAGCGGCCCGCCCGGCCACTTCGTCCACACCAAGATGGCCATGAACGACATCGCCTACGACATCTTGCTAGACACTGGCATCCGCATCCAGCCCCTGCCCGTGTGGGAAGCCGAATGGGCGCACCCCGACCGCTACAGCAATCCCCACCTGCTGCACAACATCGCCCGCGAAGGCATTACCCTGTGAACGCACAGAACTTGATGGCCAAAGCCCAACGCGCCCTGGCCAGCGCCCACACCCTATTGCAAGACAACGACAGCGACGGCGCATGCAACCGCGCCTACTACGCCATGTTTGACGCAGCCCGCGCCGCACTCATCGCCTCCAAAGCGCCCGTACCGCCCGAGATTGCCAAAACCCACAGCGGCCTGATAGCCGCCTTTTCCCTGCACTTGGTCAAACCCGGTTTGTTCCCTGTCGAGCTAGGCCGGTCGTTCAACAAAGCCGAAGACCTGCGGTTGATGGCCGACTACAAGGGCGACCCAATCGGTGCGGACGATGCGCTGTGGGCAGTACAGCAGGCGCAGGCGTTTGTGGCGCAAATACAGCAACGCTTTATGAGTGACTAAAGTTGAACTTACTTCATCTGAAAATCACTTATAACCAACGGGCTGAACGGCCTGCAAACAATCTGACGGGATAAATAATGCCTACAAAACGCGAAGAACTTGTTGAAGAATTAAACTCCATCACTGACATTGAGGCAGATGAAAATGGCGAGGATGAATCGGAAGATGAAGCCCCGGTCGTCCACTATGACATCACAAGTTACGGCATAGATTTTGATGTCGAAGGTCTCATCAAGAGATTGACACGCGACACAATCGTAATCCCCGATTACCAACGTAAGTTTGTTTGGAAACTGCCTGAGTCTTCGCGCTTTATCGAATCACTACTTTTAGGACTTCCGGTTCCAGGAATATTCTTGGCGCAAGAATCTAGTACTGGAAAAATGAACGTTATAGATGGTCAACAGCGATTACTTTCACTTCTATATTTTTTCCAAGGCTATTTCAAACCGAAAAAAGACTCGACAAGCAATCGAGTGTTTAGATTGGTCGGCGTGCAAAAACCATATAACGGTCTGACTTATGAAGAGCTATCTCAAGCCGATAGAGAAAATTTAAATAATTGTGTGATTCATGCTACCGTTATCAAACAGGACAGTCCAGACGATGGCGACACCAGTATGTTTCACATTTTTGGCCGACTGAACAGCGGGGGGAGGCGACTCACTGCACAAGAAATCCGAACTGCTGTTTATCACGGCACTCTAATAGAGGCTTTGAAGGCTGCAAATTCGAATCCGGTTTGGCGGAAGATTTTTGGTCCTGAAAACGACCGCATGAAAGATCAAGAATTGATTTTGCGATTCATGGCGATGCATCAGCGCGCTTCTGAATACAAGAAACCGATGTCAGAGTTTCTCAACGTTTACTCCAAGCAAAATCAATATAAAGAATTGAATGAATGGGCACCACTTACCGATCTGTTTGCAAAAGTAGTTTTGCAATTTTCAATTGCGGTACCCGAGCGACTTTTCAGACCGGTGCGAGGCTTTAACGTTGCGGCATTTGAGGCGTGCACCGTTGGTCTAGCCCGGGCCATCGCCGATGGGAAAAATCATTCACCTGCACGACTAGCTGAACTTTATGCTGAGCTGTTCACTCATGGTGAATTCAAAGATTTTATTTTTGCCTCCACAAGTGATGTTCAAATTACGGCATCCCGGTTAAGAATTGCAATAGAAGTTTTTGGCAAAAATTAGGTCAAACTAAAATGATCCATCGTGAAAAGGACAAAGTCCTCCGAGTTCTTGAATTGGCCAAAGAATTGCAGGTTAATCACGATGAGTTGCATGGGCACTGGGGTCGCTATGTGTGCTTACTTTCGGCTGGTTACTTTGAAGTAGCTCTCAGACTGGTTATACAAAAACGTCTTGAGCAAAAAGCTGCTCCTGAAATACAACGATTCGTCCTTCAAAGTCTCGAAACAATCCAAAATCCAAAAGCCGAAAGATTTTCAAAAGTCGTACGCTCCTTTGATCCGAAATGGGGTGACTCACTGGATCAGTACTTTATTGACAATAACGATGTCAAAGAAGCAATTGATTCTCTTATGGCGAACCGTCATTTAATAGCGCACGGAAAATCTTGCTCAATTTCAGTTGGTCGAGTTACCGGTTACTTCAATTCTGCGAATAAAGCCATAGACTACATTGACGTTTTATTAAATGGTGTTTGACATTTCATGCCCCACCCCCAAACCATCCAAATCTACCTCCCCGCAGGCGACCCGCGCGGGATGCGCGTGGCTGAGATCACTACGCGGATTGTTCGGGTGGTGGAGGTGCCGCGCAGCCAACTGGGCGAGTTTTTGAAGATGCCCGAGGCCTTGCAGGTGGGCGTGTATTTTTTGATTGGCGAGCTGTCTGAGTCTGGCCTGCCGCGCGTGTATATCGGCCAGTCTGGCAACGTGGGCAAGCGGCTGGTGCAACATAACCAAGACACGGACAGAGGCAAAGACTTTTGGAACCGGGCGCTGGTGGTGATGTCCCTCACCAACAGCATGACGCAAACCCATGCGCTGTTTTTGGAATGGTTTGCCATTGGCCAGGCCACGCAGGCCGGGCGCTACAGCCTGAATCTATAACCCAAAGTGCGTCAACGCGGGCGCGCGGCCCCACATGCCCGCGCCGCTAGAGGCCGACTGCCACGAGATCCACGAGACCGCCGCCACCCTGCTGGCCACGCTGGGCCAGCCGATTTTTGAGCCGCTGACCAACGCGGCCACCAGCAAGGGGGACAAAGAGCTGTTCTATTGCAAAGGCTCGGGCGCGGATGGGGTGGGCGAATACACCACTGAGGGGTTTGTGGTGCTCAAGGGCTCCAAAGCGCGCCTGGACAGCGTGGCATCCATACAGCCGTCGCAAGAGCGCGTACGCCAGCTGCTGGCCGCCGAGGGCATCATGGCGGCGCAGGGCGGCGTGTACGTCTTTACCCGTGACCACCTGTTTGCCAGCCCCAGCATGGCCGCCGTGGCACTGATGGGCCGCTCAGCCAACGGTTGGTCTGAATGGAAGACCCCGCAAGGCCATACGCTGGATGAGGTGAAGCGGCAGGCGGTAGTGGTTGCCGATTGATGGCGCTACGATTTTTATAGCTGATCACGCTATTTTCTATTGGTCTAGAGGCTAAAAAGACTCTAGAATGTTGGGTTAAATTAGCGGTGACGGCCTCTATGCCGCATACCGTTCACGCTACCTGAGTGTTGATAGATATTAGCAAATATGCTAATGTGCAAACTAATGAATTGGTCTATCAGCTACTACAACGAGAAGGTGCGCAAGGAGGTTTTTGCCATGGCAGCGGGCATCGTAAATGGGCACCCGAACGATTAAAGAATGCGCAAAATGGTTGAAACTGGCTACAAACGTGTGCCGCATGACGCGGCTTTCCGCAAATCGCTGCTGTCCAAGCCCGGCGTAAAGAAGGCTTTTGACGCGCTGGAGGAGGAATACACCGCCCTGCACGCCATGCTAGACGCACGCCAGGCGGCTGGCCTTACGCAGGCGGATGTGGCCATGCGCATGGGTACCACCGTGTCAGCGGTGTCACGGCTAGAGGCCTCTTTGCGCAGCGAAAAACACTCGCCGTCGTTTGCCACACTGCGCAAATACGCGCAGGCTTGCGGCAAGAAGCTGATGATTCAGATGGTGTGAGTCTGAATCGCTATGCGCGGCTTCCTATGAAAATATCTTATGACAAAGCGACCGATGCACTGTATCTGCATTTGGCTGACCGCGTGTCGGTGGACTCTGACGAAGTGGCAAATGGCATCGTCTTGGATAGCGATGGCAACGGCGTGGCGGTGGGTATCGACATCCAGCAAGCCAGCCAAACCCTCGGGCGGCAGAACCAGGCCGTGCAATGCAGCTACGTTGGCGCAGATGACGTGTTGCACATCCGTCTGTCTGACAAGCCCGTCGTGCGGGTAGTTTCGCCAGACTGGCATGCCAATTTAAGCTATGCCAATGATGGTTCGCTGGTTGAAATCGAGTTACTGGATGCCAAACAGAAAACATCTCACCTGCGCGCAAGCTGCCTAAGGGAGCCGGGGGTTGCAGCAAAGTCTAGGCACGCTACACTTACCCCCATGCGTTCCTCCGAAGCCGCGTCCCTGCTCCGCACGCGCATCCGCGAGATTGCGCTGAGCCACTGAGTAAGCCTCGCACACCCTCCGAACACGTCATGGAAAGAACCACATAAATGCCTCTGACTGAGAAAGAACTTTTAGCACGCGATGCCAAGCGAGATGTTGGAGCGGAGCTGTTGCTGGCTCGGTTTAAAAGCGCGGACGAAGTCTTCAAGAAACTGGCAACGTGACTGTAAGCCAATTCAAAACTGTACCGCCTCGCGTCATCATCTTCGCTGGCCCCAACGGTGCTGGCAAATCCACACACGCAGATGCCATCCTGGCCGCGTTGGGCATCCAAACCTTTGTGAACGCGGACTACATTGCACGCGGCTTGTCGGGGCGCAATGCAGAGGCGGTGGCGATGATGGCGGGGCGCATTATGTTGATGCGGCTTAAAGAGTTGGCTGCGGCACAACAAGATTTTGCGTTTGAGTCCACGTTGTCCAGCCGCAGTTTTGCGCGGTTTTTGCGGCAACTCAAGGCGCAGGGTTATCAGGTGGCAATTTATTATTTTTCGCTTGCCAGCCCGTCGCTGGCGGTACGCCGGGTCAAGCTGCGCGTGGCGATGGGTGGGCATGATGTGCCTGAGGAGGTGATTCGCCGCCGTTTTGACCGTAGTTTGAGCAACTTCTTTTCACTCTACACGCCGCTGGCTGACCGTTGGCTGGTTTTTGATAACTCTGTAAGCGGCACGGCTATTCTCTTGGCCCACCAAGAGGGTGATAATCTGCAAATCAAGGAACCTCAAAAATGGCTCAAGCTGCAAAACCGCCTAAGAACCTGCTAGTACCTTCGCCCAAAGATTTGGACAAGGCGCTGGCACTGTCCGCTGACCGCGCGCGGCGTATGGCTGAGGCGTTTGGTTTGAAGGTGCCAGCAGTGGTAGAGCGGCAAGCCAAAGCGCCCAGCCCTGTGGTAGCAACGCGTCGCAAAGCATACGCTTAAAGCCTCTGATATACTACGCTTTTCATAGCTGCTTACGCTCTATTTCATTGGGCTAGAGGCTTATTACGATGCAACCCACCGCCATCCTCCACTTCTGGTTTGAAGAGCTGACCGAAAAGCAACACTTTGCCAAAGACGCGGCGCTGGATGCGCTGATGGTGCAGCGCTT
>JAYVGI010000337.1:0-12320 GCA_043772355.1 Polaromonas sp. | reverse complement strand
GTCCCCCGTGAGCATGGACAGTTGCACAAAATGCGATGCCACGTGGTCGGTAGGCGACATGGTCACCACAAAGTCGCCATACGACTGAGAACCTATAGCCTCCATGCCGCTGACCAAGGTGTCGCGGTTGATTTTGCCGCCGGCATTGCGCATGCCGTCCGCTATCAGGCGGGCCGCCAGATAGCCCTCCAGGCTGGAGTAATTGGCGCTGGCACCTTTGCCGTGCGCCGTGACTGCCTCGTTGTATTCGCGCCCAATGCCGGTTGCCAAGCTGCTGGGTGGGGGCACCACCTGCGAGATCACCACACCTGCGCCGTCTTTGCCCAGGTCTTTGGCCAAAGCCTGCGTACCGACAAAAGACACGTTAAAAAAAGAGCCACCATACGAGGCCTTGCGCGCTTCGCGAATGAACGCCGCGCACGAGTAGTAGGCGCTGATTTGAACAATTGCATCCAAACCCGCCGTGGCCAGCGACTTGACCGCATCGGTGACGCTGACCGAGTTGCGCTCCACCGTGCCCAAGGCCAAAGGTTTGAGGCCTTCTTTGGCCAAGGCTTTGACCACGCCGCTGAGGCCAGCTTTGCCATACGCATCGTTTTGGTAAAAAACGCCAATCTTTTTCAAACCCAGATTAAGTAGCTGCTTGACGATCAAAGCGGTTTCGTCGTCATAGGAGGCGCGCAGATGGAACACCGTCTTGTTCAAGGGCTCGCGCAGCGCCATGGCCCCGGTAAATGGGGCAATGAACGGCACACGCGCCTGCAGCGCAATGGGCAGCGCGGCCAGGCTGGTAGGGGTACCTATGTAGCCAAACAAGGCCAGCACGTCTTGCGACACCAATTGGCGGGTGTTTTCCGCACAGCGGTCGGGCTCGTAGGCATCGTCCATCGCGACCAGCGCAATTTGCCTGCGGTTGATTCCCCCGCGCGCATTGAGCCGTTCAAAATAAATGTTGGCCCCTTCATTGAACTGGATACCCAGTTGCGCCGCAGCGCCAGTGAGCGCTGCGGACTGGCCGAGGACAATTTTGGCCTCGGATTGCGCCTGTGCGGTTTGAAACCCGGCCACGACTGTTGCGGCTGAAAGTACTGAAAAAATTCTACGATTAACCATGTTGGAGCGATTTTTCCGTGAAATAAGCACGATTTAGGGTTTTTAATGTAGCAGAATAGTCACTCATGGGATAGCGCGCTTTCCCTAGTTTAAAGGTCCATACGGCTTAGTCGAGTGCACGCGAGGCTGGGTTCATCCCCGCCGCTTCAATCAGGTGCGCGCACAGCGATTCGGTTTCCGACTCCACCTGCACCATGTCCATTTGCCAGTCGCTGACAAAACCCTCGCTCACGGAGGTTTGTAAAAATTCGGTCAGTTTTTCGTAATAGCCGTTCAGGTTGAGCAGACCAATGGGTTTGTCCATGTAGCCCAATTGCTTGAGCGTCCAGATCTCAAAAAACTCTTCAAAAGTGCCTATCCCGCCGGGCAGGGCGATGAAGGCATCCGCGCGCTCGGCCATCATGGCTTTGCGCTCGTGCATGGTGTCCACGATATGCAGTTCGGTGCAGTCGGGGTTAGACCACTCGCGCTCGACCAGCCCCTTGGGGATGATACCCACCACCGTGCCGCCCGCCTCCAGCGTGCTTTGCGCCACGATACCCATCAGGCCGTTTTTGCCGCCGCCATACACCAGTTGCCCGCCATGGCTGCCAATCCAGCGCCCCACCTCGCCTGCGGCGTAGGCAAAAGCAGGCTGCTCGCCCGCGCGCGAGCCGCAGTAGACGCATAAGGAAAATGTAGGTTTAGCCATGAAATTCAGGAGTGAAAAACGCCCTCTCCCGCACGCGGGAGAGGGCTGGGGAGAGGGCTGGGGAGAGGGCTGGGGTGAGGGCTGGGGTGAGGGCTGGGGTGAGGGTGCTTGTGGGGCCTGGTGGTATTCAACTCAAGCCATAAACCGAGAATGCAGCGCCGCAGCCCACACCCCAGTGCACAGCACTATGCTCAGCAGCACAGCAGCCGAGCCCATGTCTTTGGCGCGCTTGGACAGGTCATGCCACTCGGGGCCAATGCGGTCAATCGCAGTTTCAATGCCGGTGTTCAGCAGCTCGGTGATCAGCACCAGCACCACTACAGCCGCCAGTGCGGCCACTTCCAGCCAGCTGCGCCCGACCCAAAACGCTAAAGGCAGCAGCACAATACTGCACAGTGCTTCTTGGCGAAAAGCCGTCTCGCCCCAACCAGCACGCAAACCTTGCATGGAGTAGCGGGTGGCATGCCACATCCGGTTGATACCGGTACGGGATTTTTGAGGGTTAACTTCGTTAGAGGGTGCTTGGATCATGCTCTGATTGTCGCCGAAAGATGCGACGTATTTGAGCCTTGCCTGCGCGTGCCTCGCCCGTGCAGCAACGCGATCAAGGCAGAGCAGACATCCAAGGCGCTATTTGCTCATCGGCGCATGGTCTATCAGTTGCGTACCCGCCAACACGTCGTGCAGCAACTGGCGTTGTGGGTGAAAACGGCTGAACAATGCGTAGCACAGCACCCAGCCCATCACTATGACCCCCATCTCACCGGCCGACAGCTTAAATGGCAGCATGGCGGCCAGCGGCGGCAAAAACCAAAGCCAGCTCAGGGCATAGCGGGCGAGGGCACGCAACTGGCTGATTTGCTGACCCGCAGTGTCTACCACGCGGATATGCCAGGTTTTCATGGCCAAGGTCTGGCCACGGTGCCAGAACCATACAAAGTAAACCCCAAACACAATAAACAAAAAACCTTGCAGCAAGGGGTGACGCGCATCCATGGCGTTGCGCATTTGGCCCAGGGTGCTGAACAGCCAGGTGGCCATGAATGCGACCGCAAACATCAGCATGCCCTCGTACGTCCAGCAGGCCATACGGCGGCGCAGGCTGGGTGTCGCCACGGGGTGGGAAGTCGGGTTTGCTGGCATGGTTGTATTTTTATCCGCTAGTCACACTGCGGCCCGACAACACCAATTAACGGGTGGCAGTGGGTGTAGACGTTGCGCCGGCCGATTGGCCAGAAGAGTCCATGGCCGATACCGTGGCAGAGGCTTGCGGCATCAGGCTGTTGCTTTTTTGCAGATGCGGTGCTACGGCAATTTTGCTGGTGGGGGGCTTGCTTTGCAGGCCCAGCACTTTGGCGGTGCCAAACTCTGGCGCAGGCGAGTTCTTCAGCGGATCGGCGGGCTTGGGTGCGGTGGCCGTGCCCACGGTGGCTTTACCTGAACTGGCGGCCAGCTTTTTCTTTTCTTCCGGGCTTAGCAGTTGGTAGGCCTGCCACTGTACCTTGCGTTGCTCGGGGGTCAAACCATCGGTCAAGGCCTGGTTTTCAGCAAAATTGACGCGGGCTTGCGCCCGCTGCTGGGGACTTAAGCTGGCCCAGCCTGCCATACGGGCATGCAGCTTGGCTTGCTCGGCTGGCGCCAAGGAGGCATAGTTTTTTGACACTTCCAGCCACTTGCTCTTTTGGCCAGCACTGATGGTTTGCCAATTGGCAGCCAAGGGTTTAAGTGCGGCTTGCTGCTCTGGGCTGAGGTCTTTCCACTCGGGCTTGGTAATTTTTGCGGCTGCGGTTTTTGCCGCTGCGGTGGGGGCTGTCGCAGCATTACTTGCCGTTACTGGTGTTGCAGTTTGTGCGCAAGCTGCCCAAGCCACCACCAGCAGCCCTAGCGAGAGCAACCCTGATGCCACTTGTTTGCGGCGTGCGGGTGTGGTTGGAGTAGGCGTTGGCATGGTGGCTACGGTCTGATTTATTGACCGGGAGGGCCGAACTTTAAAAACTGGGCGAAACCAGCGTCGGTATGGGCGGACGGGGGCAGGTCGTCGGTAAGGAGCTGCACATCGACCTCGGCCACTTCGCGGGCCCGCTCGTCGCTGGTCATCATGTTGACGGCGATCAAGCCTGCGGCCAGGGCCAACAGGGGCAGGGCCGAGGCGATGCGATTGAGCCAATTCAGACCATCACCACCGCCCAACACCAAAGCACCGCCTGACATAGAGGTGGTCGATACGGTTTGGGTTCGGCTTTGTTTTTTGTGCATGGCCACGGCTTGCTGGCGCGCGATACGCAGGCGCTCAGAAATGTCGTGGGAGAGGGGCTGGTCATCCAGGCGGGCGGTGACCTTGAGGCCGAAGCGGTCCATCAATGCCTCTTGGTGCAGTGTGGTAGCGTTTGTCATAGCGAAATTCCCTTGGCTTTTAGTGCTTTACTCAGAGCGTGGACTGCTCTAGAACAGTGCGTTTTGACACTGCCTTCAGAGCAACCCATGGCCGCAGCCGTTTCGGCCACGTCCATCTCCTCCCAGTAACGCATGAGGAAGGCTTCTCGTTGACGTGCGGGCAGTTGTTGAACTTCATCGTCTATGCCGCGCAAGGTTTGTGCCCGTTCGGTACTGGTCTGAGCGCTTTCAGTTCCCTCTGAGCTCTCCAGTGACTCTAAAGTTTCCAATAAATCAAATTCTCCGTCTTCGCCTGCCACAGAAAAGTCGCTCATGTTGGAGAAAATCGCGTTGCGGGTCTTGCGGCGGCGGAAGTAGTCCAGGGTGGTGTTGGACAAAATGCGCTGAAACAGCATGGGCAACTCGGCCGCAGGCTTGTCAGGGTAGTGCTCGGCCAGCTTGATCATGCTGTCTTGCACAATATCAAGGGCGGCTTCTTCGTCGCGGACGTGGTACACCGAGCGCTTGAAGGCACGTTTTTCAACGCTTTTCAAAAAATCGGAGAGTTCTAGCTCGGTTGCCAAGGGGGTTCTATGTCTCTGTTGGGATGCCCGACGCGTACTTGTGGCGCAGCGGAAACCGCAAATTATGGCATTGCCAGGGCGCTTTTCCGGGTCAGCGCTGTGTTTTGGGGCTGTAATCTATAAAAATCGCGGCAAGCAGTGCGATAATTACGGCTTGCTTGCCTTAAACCAGCAAACGGGTTCTGATCCGGCGCACAGTGGTTCGCCCATGGTCTAGAGCACTTAAGTCCCGCAACGGCTCCGCAAGAGCGCGTGAGGGGCACCACTCAAGTTTCGTTAGAGAAGCTTTGAAAGGTTCATCATGGAAATCTCTAAGGCTGAAATCGCCTCTGTCGCTACTTCTTCTTCTGCATCCTCTGCTGCCGCACCATCCAATGCTTCGGGTCATTTGCCTGAGCTGCGCGGCGCAGAAATCCTCGTCAAAACCCTGCAAGCCGAAGGCGTCAAGTACATCTGGGGCTACCCCGGCGGTGCGGTGTTGCACATCTACGACGCTTTGTACAAGCAAGAAACCATGCAGCACATCTTGGTGCGCCATGAGCAAGCTGCCGTGCACGCGGCCGACGGCTACGCCCGCGCGACGGGTGATGTGGGCGTGGCCCTGGTCACCTCGGGCCCTGGTGCAACAAACGCCGTGACAGGGATTGCAACTGCTTACATGGACAGCATCCCGATGGTGATCATCACCGGCCAAGTGCCTACGCACGCTATCGGCCTGGATGCCTTCCAGGAATGCGACACGGTGGGCATTACCCGCCCCATCGTCAAGCATAACTTCCTGGTCAAAGACGCTAAAGATTTGGCCGAGACCATGAAGCGTGCCTTCCACATCGCCCGCACCGGCCGCCCCGGCCCGGTGGTGGTGGACATTCCGAAAGACGTGAGCTTTAACAAAGTAGCCTACGACGCGGCCGAATACAAAAAGCCCGTCGAAATGCGCAGCTACCAGCCCGTGCGCAAGGGCCATGGCGGGCAGATCCGCAAGGCGCTGCAACTGTTGCTCAACGCCAAGCGCCCCTACATTTACACCGGCGGCGGCGTGATTTTGTCTAACGCCAGTGCCGAGCTGCGCACCTTGGTGGACATGCTGGGTTACCCGGTGACCAACACCTTGATGGGCCTGGGCGCTTACCCCGCCAGCGACCGAAAATTCCTGGGCATGCTGGGCATGCACGGCACGGTAGAGGCCAACAACGCCATGCAAAACTGCGACGTGCTGCTGGCCGTAGGCGCACGTTTTGACGACCGCGTGATTGGCAGCCCCAAACACTTTGCGCAAAACGAACGCAAGATCATCCATATCGACATTGACCCGTCCAGCATCTCCAAGCGCGTGAAGGTGGACATACCCATCGTTGGCGACGTGAAAGATGTGCTCAATGAACTGATCGCCATGATCAAAGAGTCCAGCGTCCGCCCGGATGCGAACGCGCTGGGTGCCTGGTGGAGCACGATTGACGGCTGGCGCACACGCGACTGCCTGGCTTACGACAAAGGCAATAAAGATGTGGTCAAACCGCAGGCCGTGCTGCAAAGCCTGTGGAACATGACCAAGGACACCGAGACCTATATCACGTCCGACGTAGGCCAGCACCAAATGTGGGCCGCGCAGTTCTACCGCTTTGACCAGCCCCGCCGCTGGATCAACTCCGGTGGCCTGGGCACCATGGGCGTGGGCATCCCCTACGCTATGGGCATCAAGCTGGCCAAGCCCGAAGCCGAAGTGTTTTGCGTGACGGGCGAAGGCTCGGTGCAGATGTGCATCCAGGAGCTGTCCACCTGCCTGCAATACAACACGCCGATCAAAATTGTGAGCCTGAACAACCGCTACCTGGGCATGGTGCGCCAGTGGCAAGAACTCGACTACGAAGGCCGCTACAGCCACAGCTACATGGACGCACTGCCCAACTTTGTCAAACTTGCCGAGGCCTATGGGCATGTCGGCATGCTGATCGAAAAACCCCAAGACGTAGAACCCGCCCTGCGCGAAGCCCGCAAGCTCAAAGACCGCACGGTATTTATGGATTTCCGCACCGACCCCACCGAGAACGTCTACCCAATGGTCAAGGCAGGCAAGGGCATCACGGAAATGCTACTGGGGTCTGAAGACCTTTAACAATGTAGTACCGAAAACCAATACGGACTTCCGGACGCAGAGGGCGCAAAAGTTACGCAAAGGACGCAAAAGAAGACAAAGAAAATACAAAAAAGAAAACCAAATTTAGGAATACTTTTGAAGCTCTTTTGCTAAATTTATTCTCTTTATTTTTTGGCTGTTTTTTTGCGTCCTTTGCGTAACTTTTGCGCCCTCTGCGTCCGGAAGTCCGATTTCAAACCTTTCCAAACGATAACTTAACCTTTAGATAAATCTATTTGCAGCCAAGTCGCTTGTTTACCGACAAGCGAGGAGGGCTCAGAAAAGAGGAATCCCATGAAACACATCATTGCAGTATTAGTCGAAAACGAACCCGGTGCACTCTCTCGCGTGGTCGGTTTGTTTTCAGCCCGTGGCTACAACATCGAGTCTTTGACCGTTGCGCCCACCGAAGATAAATCGCTCTCGCGCATGACCATTGTCACCATTGGTTCAGACGACGTGATTGAGCAGATCACCAAACATCTGAACCGCCTGATTGAGGTGGTAAAGGTCGTAGACCTCACCGAAGGCTCTTACACAGAGCGCGAGCTGATGATGGTCAAAGTGCGCGCTGTCGGCAAAGAGCGCGAAGAGATGAAGCGCATGGTAGACATCTTCCGTGGCCGCATCATTGACGTCACCGAGAAGAGCTACACCGTAGAGCTGACGGGCGACCACAGCAAAAACGATGCCTTCCTGGAAGCCATTGACCGCACTGCCATTCTCGAAACAGTTCGCACCGGTGCCAGCGGCATCGGCCGAGGTGAGAGAATACTGCGTGTTTGATTTTTAAAACTGAATACCGAACATCCAATACGAACATCCGGACGCAAAGGACGCAAAAATTACGCAAAGGACGCAAAAGAACAGCCAAAGGAGAAAACAGATAAATTCAAAAGAGATCAAAAATCATTCTTAAATTTGGTTTTCTTTTTTGTATTTTTTCTTTGTCTTCTTTTGCGTCCTCTGCGTAATTTTTGCGTCCTCTGCGTCCGGAAGTCCGATTTCACCCCTTAACCAACCCCCAACCGGAGAATACAAATGAAAGTTTTTTACGATAAAGATTGCGACCTGAGCCTGATCAAAGGCAAGACCGTGACCATCATTGGCTACGGCAGCCAGGGCCATGCCCATGCACAGAACCTGAACGACAGCGGCGTGAAAGTGCTGGTCGGTCTGCGCAAAGGCGGCGCAAGCTGGGACAAAGTGGCCAAGGCCGGTCTCAAAGTGGCTGAAGTCAACGAAGCCGTGAGCGCCGCTGACGTCGTCATGATTTTGTTGCCTGACGAGAACATCGCCGCCGTCTACAAAGAGATCGAGCCGCACCTGAAAAAAGGCGCGTCCCTGGCTTTTGCCCACGGTTTTAATGTGCATTACAACCAGGTCGTGCCCCGCGCTGACCTGGACGTGTGGATGGTCGCCCCCAAGGCCCCGGGCCACACCGTGCGCAACACCTACACCCAGGGCGGCGGCGTGCCCCACCTGGTAGCAGTGCACCAAGACAAAAGCGGCAAGGCCCGCGACTTGGCTTTGTCCTACGCCATGGCCAACGGTGGCGGCAAGGCTGGCATCATTGAAACCAACTTCAAAGAAGAGACCGAGACCGATCTGTTTGGCGAGCAAGCTGTGCTGTGCGGCGGTGCGGTAGAACTCATCAAGATGGGCTACGAGACCTTGGTGGAAGCCGGCTACGCCCCCGAGATGGCCTACTTTGAATGCCTGCATGAGCTGAAATTGATTGTCGACTTGATCTATGAAGGCGGCATCGCCAACATGAACTACTCGATCTCCAACAACGCTGAGTACGGCGAGTACGTGACCGGCCCCGAGGTGATCAACGAGCAGTCCCGCGTAGCCATGCGCAATTGCTTGAAGCGCATCCAAACCGGTGAGTACGCCAAGCAGTTCATCCTGGAAGGCCGCACCAACTACCCAAGCATGACGGCCCGCCGCCGCTTGACCGCTGAGCATTCCATCGAAACCGTGGGTGCCCAGTTGCGCGCCATGATGCCTTGGATTGCAAAGAACAAACTGGTCGACCAGACTCGCAACTAAACCAAGCAGCTTGCCAAAGACCAAACCGCCGCAGCGCAAGT
This sequence comes from Polaromonas sp., assembly GCA_043772355.1. Taxonomy (GTDB): domain Bacteria; phylum Pseudomonadota; class Gammaproteobacteria; order Burkholderiales; family Burkholderiaceae_C; genus JAAFIP01. Next base: position 3,326 of record JAYVGI010000337.1, on the reverse strand, counting down.
TGTTGGCGGTTTTGTTTTTCTGGCGCTGTGCTTTACACTCTAGCTATGCACGACGGACACGAAACTTCATCTTCCCCACTACAGCCCGCCAAGCCGCGCAGAAAAGGCATCTACGCACTGCCCACGCTGTTCACCCTGGCGGCATTGTTTGGTGGCTTTTACGCCATTGTCATGGCCATGGACGGCCGGTTCCAGTCAGCCGCCATTGGCGTGTTTTGCGCTATGGTGCTCGACAGCCTGGACGGGCGCGTCGCCCGCATGACCAATACCCAGTCAGCCTTTGGCGAGCAGATGGACTCGTTGTCCGATATGGTGAGCTTTGGCGCTGCGCCCGCTTTGATTTCCTATGAATGGGCCTTGCGCGGCCTGGGCAGCGTAGGCTGGTTTGCCGCCTTCGTGTACTGCGCCTGTGCCTCGCTGCGCCTGGCGCGCTTTAACGTGAATACCTCGGTGGTGGACAAACGCTACTTCCAAGGCTTGCCTAGCCCTGCCGCTGCTGCGCTGATAGCGGGTTTTATTTGGTTGATGGCAGACTTGGGTATTGCGGCTGCCAACCTGAAATGGGTGATGTTTGTATTGGCGCTGTTTGCGGGTTTGACGATGGTCACCAACGTGCCGTACTACAGTTTCAAGGATATTAACTTTAAAAAATCGGTGCCATTCATTGTGGTGGTGTTGATTGCTTTGGGCATTGCCATCATCACCATCCATCCGCCCATCGTGTTGTTCAGTATTTTTGTGGCCTATGGTTTGAGTGGCTACGTGGTGTATGGCTACCGCAAAACCAAGGGTATGCAAACCAGTGTGATCGCTACTTCAAAAGATGAACCTGAAGAGCGTGGCTTGCATTGACTCTCAAAACTGTGCTATATTTAATCCTATGAACCGAATTTCGCTAGCCCTACTACTACTGCCACCCGGGCGGAGTTGGTAGCGCACGCGCATACCCCTCTTAAGGCCCGCTGTTAACTCACCGGGCCTTTTTCTTTGCCTTGTCCATTTTTATACATCACTTGTAACCACTTTAGGAATACACCATGACGACCACCGCAGCCCCAGAAAAGCTCATCATTTTTGACACCACCTTGCGCGATGGCGAGCAAAGCCCTGGCGCCTCGATGACCAAGGACGAAAAATTGCGCATCGCGCGTCAGTTGGAGCGCTTGAAGGTGGACGTGATTGAGGCGGGCTTTCCGGCCAGCTCCAATGGTGACTTTGAATGCGTGCAAGCCATTGCCAATACCATCAAAGACTCCGTCATCTGCGGCCTGGCGCGCGCCAATGACCGCGACATCTCCCGCGTGGCCGAGGCTATCAAGGGCGCAGCGCGTGGCCGCATCCACATCTTTTTGGCCACCAGCGATTTGCACATGGAGAAAAAGCTGCGCATGACCCGCGCCCAGGTGCTGGAGCAGGCGCGCCAGAGCGTGCGCTTTGCGCGCAAACTGTGCGCCGACATTGAATTTAGCCCGGAAGACGGCTACCGCAGCGATCCTGATTTCCTGGAGCAGGTGTTGAAAGCTGTGGTGGAAGAGGGCGCTACTACGTTGAACATCCCCGACACCGTGGGCTACGCGATTCCCGAGCTCTACGGCAACTTCATCAAAGACCTGCGCGTGCGCACCAATTTTGGCAAAGAGGTGATTTGGTCGGTGCATTGCCATAACGACCTGGGCATGGCCGTGGCTAACAGCTTGGCGGGTGTGCAGATTGGCGGCGCGCGCCAGGTGGAATGCACCATCAACGGCCTGGGCGAGCGTGCAGGCAACTGCAGCTTGGAGGAAATTGTTATGGCGGTGAAAACCCGCAAAGACTATTTCAACCTCAGCATGGGCATCGACACCAAGCAAATTTTGGCCGCCAGCCGCATGGTCAGCCAGACCACCGGCTTTGTGGTGCAGCCTAACAAGGCGGTGGTGGGGGCCAACGCCTTCGCGCATGCGTCAGGCATCCACCAGGACGGCGTGCTCAAGGCGCGGGACACCTACGAGATCATGCGCGCCGAAGACGTGGGCTGGACAGCCAACAAAATCGTGCTGGGTAAATTAAGCGGCCGCAATGCCTTCAAGCAGCGCTTGATCGAGCTGGGCGTGGTGCTCGAGTCCGAGGCCGATGCCAACACCGCCTTTGCCAAGTTCAAAGAACTGGCCGACAAAAAGAGCGACATTTTTGATGAAGATATCTTGGCTTTGGTCAGCGATGAGTCCATCACGCATGACAACGAGCATTACGGTTTTGTCTCTTTGTCCCAGCGCAGTGAAACCGGCGAGCGGCCCCAGGCCAGCGTCGTCTTCACCGTGGCGGGCAAAGAAGTCAAGAGCAGTTCGGACGGCAACGGCCCGGTCGATGCATCCCTCAAGGCCATCGAAACGCATGCCAAAAGCGGCGCAGAGATGGTGCTCTATTCTGTGAACGCCATAAGCGGTTCCACAGAGAGCCAGGGGGAGGTAACGGTCCGCTTGCAAAACTCAGGTCGCGTCGTCAATGGTGTGGGCTCAGACCCCGACATCGTGGTGGCCTCTGCCAAGGCGTATCTCAGTGCGCTGAACAAGCTGCACAGCAAAGCGGATCGGGTGGCGGCGCAGGGCTAGCGCCATACAAGAGTGCGTAAATTTGCGCGAGCCTGCTGCACTGGCAGCCATTTGGCATGACACCCGCGACTTGGGCTTCACTATGGCGTCCGAGCCGCTGGGGTGTTCGCTGTTGCGCACCCTGGATGCTACCAAAAAAGTAGCAAGCATCTTGGAACTTGGCTCGGGCACGGGCCTGTCAACCGCGTGGTTGCTGGACGGTATGGACGCGCAATCGCACCTGACTGCGGTAGACCATGACCCCGCTGTGCTGAAGGTGTTGCGCAAACACCTCGGTACCGATCCCCGATTGCAAGTGGTGTGCGCAGAAGGCGATGCCTATATTCCTTCCCTCCAAGGGCAAACGTTTGATTTGATTTTTGCAGATGCCTGGGCGGGCAAGTACCGGCTGGTCGATGAAACACTGGCCCTGCTCAAGCCCTCAGGCATTTATGTCGTGGACGATATGTTGCCGCAGCCCAACTGGCCCGACGGCCATGGGGCAAAGGCCGCAGCCTTGATCGCCATGTTGGAGCAACGCACCGATTTGACCGTGACCAAATTGTCGTGGGCCAGTGGGGTGGTGCTTGCGGTGAAACGTCAGGCCAGCATACGCTCTATCGCTTACGAGGTGCATGCGCATGGCATTGAAAGAAGTTATTCCATTTCTAAATCATTACTGTCGTTGTTGCGTCGCCTTGCCGTGCTACAGCACTCTCGTAGGCTCCGCGCCTAGACATTAATGATGTAGAAATG
>JAYVGI010000336.1:0-11111 GCA_043772355.1 Polaromonas sp. | reverse complement strand
GCAAGGTGGCGGCCGTCCAAGCATTAGCAGGATCGGCAAAGGCTTGTGCCGCAACGCTGGCCTGGTGCACCGACAGCACGCAGCGCAGTGCGGGTTGCACCGGGCGTTTGGCTGCTGCGGCAAGCCAGGTCGCCCAACTGAGTGCAGGCAATATCTGCGGCACCCGGTTGCGGCCGGACTGCTCACAGGCGGCCACGGCAATCGCCTGCCAGTGGGCGACTTTTTTATCTGCCCGCTCGCCCGACAGGCGCAGCACGGTGCGCTCGGTCATCAAGGGCTGGATGCTGGCCACGCCCAGCTCGGTGGCTTTTTCTACCAGCCACTCCATGCGCTCGTTGGCGGGCATGCCAATGGCGATATGCACCGCGCGGCCTGCTTCGCGCTCTACGGCATCGTGGGTCAATACCTTCACCCGCACCTCGCTGCGGCCCATGTGCGTCACTTGGGCGGCGTATTCACCGCCTTGGCCGTTGAACACAGTCAAGCCGTCGCCAGGCTGCATGCGCAGCACCTGCACATGGCGCGCAGCCGCCGCGTCCAGTGCCAGTTCGGCATCCAGGCTGAAGGTTTGGGGGGTGAAGAAGCGCGCCATGAAGTTGGATTGGGTAAAAAAAGCTATGAATGTAATAGCTGCTCCCGCAATATTCTTGCGGACTAACAGCCAATATGTTGTAAAAAATGGTCTAAAACGACTTGCTGAAGCTAGATACGGCCAAACGACCAGGCGGTAGTGTTCTCGGTGCCCTCAATCTCGTCAATCACCTTGAGCATCGGCCCCAGTTCGCGGTAGCGGTTGGCCGTGGTGCGGATGTAGTGGATAAAGCGCGGCGCATCTGCCAGGTATTTGGGTTTGCCGTCGCGCAAAGTGAGCCGCGCAAAAATACCTGCCACCTTGAGGTGGCGCTGCAAGCCCATCCACTCCACGGCGCGGTAAAACGCACCAAAATCATTGGCCCAGCCGTCAAAATCCATCAGGCCGAGTTTGCGGGCTTTTTCCCAGTAGCGGATGGTCACGTCCAGTACAAAATCTTCGTCCCAAGTCAAAAACGCGTCCCGCATCAGGGAGGCGATATCGTAGGTGATGGGGCCATACACCGCGTCTTGAAAGTCCAGCACACCCAGGCGCTCGGGTTCGCTGGCCATCAGGTTGCGCGGCATAAAGTCGCGGTGCACGTACACACTGGGCGCGGCCAGATTGCGCTGCAGGATCAAGGCAAAGGCGCTGGTCAGGGTCTCGCTTTGCTTCGGTGTCAGGGTGACGGCGCGGTGCTGGGCGATGTACCAGTCGGGAAAGAGTTGCAGCTCGCGTTGCAGCAGCGCAGCATCATACGGCGGCAACACGCCCGGCTGCGAGGCGGTTTGCAGCTGCAGCAGGGCGTCTACCGCCTGCATATAGCGCGGCAAATTCGCTTGTGGCGCGTCTTGCACGATCTGCTCCATCATGGTCTGCGCGCCCAGGTCGGTCAGTAGCATAAAGCCCAAGGCTTCGTCCCAGGCCAGCACCTCGGGGGCCAGCAGGCCTGCGCGGGTGAGCAACTGGGCCATTTTGACGAAGGGTTTGCAGTCTTCCCTGTCGGGCGGTGCGTCCATGATGATGCGCGCACCGCCCTGGAGTGTGTCCATGCGTAAATAGCGCCTGAAACTTGCATCCGCCGAAGCGATGCGCAGGCTGGCTGTCTGCAAGCCCTGGGTGGGCGCAATACTTGCCAACCAGAGGCTAAAAGCCTTTTCCCGCTGGGCATCGGCCCACAGCACGGGGGCTGCTGGTGCGGTGGTGGACGACGAAGCAATGGAGGACAAAGAAGTGGACAAAGCAGGGGCCGATGGGGTAGGGTGGGTGGGACTCATGGATAATCCATTCTACAAAGTCCCAAGACCTACGCAACCGATCCATTGAACTCTAACGCCTACTTTTGCCGCGTGATGCGACAACGCCACCCGCTTACCCCACTTACCGCAACGCAGCCTGGCGCGCAGTTGGGTGCCATTGCGTGTGCTGTGCTGGTGCTGTGCTGCGCGCACCCGTGGGCTAGCGCGCAAACCGGCATGCCAGCCGCGCCAAATGCACCCTCGGCACCCAATGCACCCGCAGTGCCGCCCGCCGCAGCACCCGCTGGTGCACAAGGCAGTCCAGTGCGTTTGCAAAGCTCATCGCTGCTGCAAGAAAAATTTGCCGACGATATTCAGCGCCTGCAGCCGACCTTTATATTTGGCGACAGTCTCACGGGCCGCACCGATATCAACACCGTCGTAGAGGGCAACGCCGAGCTGCGCCGCAGTGGCGCGGTGATCAAGGCAGACCGCATCGAGTACTACCAACCGGACGACGAAGTCAAAGCCCTTGGCAAAGTGCGCATCAACCGCGACGGCAATGTCTACCAAGGCACCGAGGCGCAGCTCAAACTGGACTCGAACGAGGGATTTTTCCTGAATCCGACCTACGATTTTGTAAAAAACGGCGGCCATGGGGATGCCTCGCGCATCGACTTTATTGACAGCAAGCGCTCCGTTGCGCGCGATGCCACCTACACCACCTGCACCCGCACACCAGGCCCCAGCTGGTTGCCCGATTGGGTGGTCAAGGCCTCCCAGGTCAGCTTTGATACCGAGACCGATGTGGGCGTCGCCCGCAACGCCCAGTTACGCTTCAAAGACGTGCCCATCATGGCGCTGCCCTACCTGAGCTTTCCCATGTCGGATGCGCGCAAGTCGGGCTGGCTGCCGCCGGCGCTGAACATCGACAACACCAGCGGCGTAGAAGTGATGGCGCCCTACTACTGGAACATTGCGCCCAACCGGGATGCGACTTTTTTCCCCAGCGTGGCCACCAAGCGGGGGCTCAATCTGGGCGGGGAGTTTCGCTATCTGGAGAAAGACTATGCCGGCCGGGCGCGCCTGGACTGGTCGCCCTACGACAAGCTGCGCAGCACCTCCCGCTGGGGCTTGACGACATCGCACGGCGGCACGGTCGATACGGGCCTGGCGGCAGTCGGCAATGTGGCACTCAACCTGAGTCTGAACCGCGTGAGCGACGGCAATTACTGGAGCGATTTTCCCCGCGCAACCGGCACTTTGACGCAGCGTTTGCTGGCCAACGACGCAGGGCTGGCCTGGTCGCAGGGGCCGTTCTCGCTCAATACGCGTGTGCTCAAGTGGCAAACCCTGCAAATCCCCAGCGCCACCATCACCCCGCCGTATGACCGTCTGCCCCAAGTGACGGGCCGCTACGCGCGCACCAATCTCGCCGGATTCGACGTATCGACCGAGCTGGACTTTACCCAGTTCCGCTCGCAGCAGGAGCTGACCTTGCAGCCCAACGCCCAGCGCAGCTACGCGCTGGCGCAGGTCAGTCGGCCCTGGACCACGCCGGGCTATTTTTTCACACCCAAGCTGCAATTGCATGCAGCGGACTACAAGTTTGACAGCGCATTGGCCAACGGCGACACACAGGCCAGGCGCGTGGTGCCCACGGCCAGTCTGGACACTGGCCTGATTTTTGAACGCGATACCCGGTACTTTGGCCGCCAGTTCACCCAAACGCTGGAGCCGCGTGCGTTTTATACCTACACGCCGTTTCGCAACCAAGCCAATTTACCCAACTACGACAGCGGTGCCAACGACTTTAACTTTGCCACCATCTATACCGACAATGCCTTTGTCGGCAACGACCGCTTTGCCGACAACAATCTGCTGACGGTGGGCGCAACCTCACGGCTGCTGGACCCCGGCAGTGGGGCTGAAGCCGTGCGTTTTGCTTTTGCGCAACGCATCCGTTTCAGCGACCAAAACGTCACCTTGCCCGGCGGTACGCCAGATAATTCGCGCCTGTCGGACATGCTGTTTGGCTCGACCATCAACTGGTCTCCCGCATGGTCTACGGATGCCGTCGTGCAATACAACCCCAAAACCCGTCGCTCGGAACGCTCCACCCTGGGAGCACGCTACAGCCCCAGTAATTACCGCGTGGTCAGCGCGGCCTACCGTTTTGCAAAAAACGCCAGCGAGCAAGTGGATGTTGGTTGGCAATGGCCGCTGAATGACCTGTGGGGTGACAAGGGCCAAAATTTAGGCCCCGGCGCAGGCCAAGGCGAGGGTCGCTGGTATAGCGTGGGTAAGTTGAACTACAACCTGCAAGACCGTAAAATCGTCGATACCGTGTTGGGCCTGGAGTACGATGCCGGTTGCTGGCTAGGCCGGGTCGTGTTTGAGCGCCTGCAAACCACCACTACCACGGCCAATAAACGCATTCTCTTTCAGTTAGAGTTTGTGGGTTTTGCGCGGGTAGGTTCTAATCCGCTCAAAGCGCTGAAAGACAATGTCCCGCGCTACCAGTATTTGCGTGAAAAAACCACCACGAACCCCAGTCGATTTAGTAACTATGATTAAGTTTGCATTCCCTTGTTTGTCTACGGTGGCCATTGCCTTGGAGCTGCTGTGGGGCGCCGGTGTTGCCCAAGCCCAAGGCTTGCGCGCTACGCCCAGTTTGGCCGCTTCGCGTGCCGCTAACGACAACACCCAACGCAACGCCGACTACATTGTGGCGGTGGTCAACTCTGAGCCCATCACCAATAACGAGGTGCGGGTGCGGGTGCTGCGCATTGAGCAGCAGCTCAGCCAGCGTGGTGGCGCACTGCCGCCCCGGGAAGAGTTAACCGCCCAGGTTTTGCAGCGCTTGATCAGCGAGCGCACCCAAGTGCAACTGGCGCGTGAGAACGGCATCAAAATCGAAGAGGCGGCTCTGGATGCTGCGGCCGCCAACGTCGCCCGACAAAACCAGATCAGCCTTGACGAGCTGCGCCGCAGGCTGGAGTCTGACGGTATTGGCTATAGCCAATTTCGCGATGGCCTGCGCGAGGAAATGCTCTTGGCCCGCGTGCGCGAGCGCGAGGTAGAGGGGCGTGTCAGCATCACTGAGTCCGAACTGGACCGTTATATTCAGGAGCAGCAAGACAACCCTGAGGCAGGCCCTGCGGAGATTAATTTAGCCCAGATTTTGATCGCCGTGCCCGAGACCGCCACGGCCGCTCAACTCAAAATACTGCAGGCGCGGGCAGACCGCGCTGTGCAGCGGGTGCGCTCGGGTGAAGATTTTGCCAAAGTAGCGCGCGAAATGTCCGAGGCGCCCGATAGCGCGACTGCGGGGCTGATGGGCATGCGCAGCGCCGACAAATATCCGCCCTTGTTTGTCGAGGCCACCCAAGGTATCAGCGTGGGGGCTATCGCGGGGCCAGTGCGCTCAGACGCAGGTTTTCATGTGCTCAAGCTGGTGGACAAAAAGCAAGCCGGCAGCGCGAACTTTACGTTGACCCAAAGCCGCGCGCGGCATATTTTGCTGCGTACCAGCGCGCAGATGAGTGAGAGCGCGGCGCGTGAGCGCCTGTTGGAGCTGCGCGGTCGGATTGCCTCCGGCAAGATAGATTTTGCCGCCGCTGCCCGTGACAACTCGCAAGACGGTTCTGCCAAGGAAGGCGGCGACCTGGGCTGGGCTAACCCGGGGCAGTTTGTGCCGGAGTTTGAAGAGGTGATGAACCGGTTGTCGAACGGCCAAATTTCTGACCCGCTGGTGTCGCGCTTTGGCGTGCATTTGATCCAGATGATGGAGCGCCGCCAAAACACCTTGAGCCCGCGCGAGCAGCGCGAGCTGGCACGCAATGCGCTCAAAGAGAGAAAAGCCGAAGAAGCCTTCACCACCTGGGTGCAAGATGTGCGTGCCAAAGCCTACGTAGAGCTGCGCGAGCCGCCGCAGTAAAACACGGCCAGTCCACACGGCCCCCTATGGCGCTTGCCAGTCCATCTCTTTCCAGCCACTACGGCCACATGTCACTTTGAAACACATTGCCCGCAAACGCTTCGGCCAGCATTTTCTGGCGGACGCAAGCATCATCGACGCGATCGTGCGCGCCATTGCGCCGCAAGCAGGCCAGCACATGGTCGAGATCGGCCCCGGCTTGGCCGCGCTGACCCAGCCCCTGGTGGAGCGCTTGGGTGCATTGACCGTGGTGGAGCTGGACCGTGACTTGGCCGCGCGCCTGCGCAGCCATCCGCAGTTGCAGGTCATCGAGTCAGATGTGCTTAAAGTGGATTTTTCGCGCATCCATATTGCGCAACCAGCTGCTCAATTGATAGCAAGATCGGTTGCACCGGACCCTGCCCAGGCAAGTGACTTGCCGCCACCGGCAGCACAACGCCTGCGCGTAGTGGGTAATTTGCCGTACAACATTTCTACGCCCATATTGTTCCACTTGCTGGGCTTTGCCCATTTGGTGCAAGACCAGCACTTCATGCTGCAAAAAGAAGTCATCGACCGCATGGTGGCCTCGCCAAGCACCTCAGCCTATGGCCGTTTGAGTGTGATGCTGCAATGGCGCTACGCCATGGAGGACATGCTGGACGTGCCGCCCGAATCGTTTGACCCTCCCCCTCGCGTGATGAGCGCAGTGGTGCGCATGGTGCCGCTGGCAGCACCTGCAGTGGTGACGTTTGAGCTGCTCGAAGAACTGGTCAAGGTGGCCTTCAGCCAACGTCGCAAACTGCTGCGCCATAGCTTGGGTAAATGGCTGGAAGCGCGGGGTTTCTCCGGCAGCTTCGATCTACAGCGCCGGGCTGAGGAAGTGCCTGTGGCGGAGTTTGTGGCTTTGGCGCAGGTGGCTTGAGGGGCTGAAAAATCAATACCCCCGCAAAACCCGGCGGTACTGGATCGCCTCCGCAATATGCGTCACCTGCACGCTGCGCGCCCCCGCCAAATCGGCAATCGTGCGGGCCACTTTCAAAGCCCGGTGGGTAGAGCGGCCAGACCAGCCCAGGCGGGTGGCGGCGGTGTTGGTGAATTTGCGGGCGGCATCGTCCAGCGCCACGTGCTGGTCAATCTCCTGGCCTGCCAGGCTATGGTTGGGTTTGCCTTGCCGGTCCAGGCTGCGCGCTTGGGCGGCCTGCACACGCAGCGACACCTGGCTGCTGGCCTCGCCTTGGGTGGCTTGCAGCAGTTCCTCAGTGGCCATAGCGGCTACCTCCACGTGGATATCGATGCGGTCCATCAACGGCCCCGACAGCTTGCCCTGGTAGCGTAGCACCTGATCGGGTGTGCAACGGCAAGCTTTGAGGCGCGAGCCCAGGTAACCGCAGGGGCAAGGGTTCATGGCGGCGATCAGCTGAAACCGCGCTGGAAACTCCGAGCGCCGGGCGGCGCGGGAAATGCTGATGGTGCCGGTTTCCATTGGTTCGCGCAAAGCTTCAAGGGCCGCTCTGGGGAACTCGGGTAGCTCGTCTAAAAACAAAACCCCTTCGTGGGCGAGTGAAATTTCCCCCGGCCGGGGCGGTGAGCCCCCGCCCACCAGCGCCACCGCGCTGGCCGTATGGTGCGGCGACTGCACCACCCGCTGCGCCCAATGCTCTACCTTGAACACGCCCGCCAAGCTGAGCACGGCGGCAGATTCGAGCGCCTCTTGCGTGCGCATGGGCGCCAGCAGGCTGGCAAAGCGCTGCGCCAGCATCGACTTGCCCGAGCCCGGTGGCCCGACCATCAGCACGCTGTGCCCGCCGGCAGCGGCAATCTCCAGTGCGCGTTTGGTGGCGCTTTGGCCCTTCACATCCGCCATGTCACGCACATTGGGCTGCACCACAGGCGCAATGAACGCCAGCCGGGTCCACGGCTGGGCTGCCACAGAGGCCTGCGCAACGTCGTCCCCCTTGGCCTGCGGCGCAAACTGTGCCACCACATCCAGCAAATGCTTGGCGGCGTAGATTTGCGCATCGGGCACCAAGGCGGCCTCCTGGGCACTGGCTTCGGGCAGTACGAGGCGGGTGGCTTTGGCAGGGCTGGCCTGCGCAGAGGCGCTGGCACCGGCTTGCGCCATGGTCTGCGAGGTGGCCAAGGCCATGGCCAGAGCGCCGCGCACAGGCCGCAAATCACCCGCCAAAGACAACTCACCCGCAAACTCGTAGCCGTTTAGCCGCGCCGCGTCCACCTGCCCACTGGCCGCCAAAATGCCCAAAGCGATCGGCAGATCAAAGCGCCCAGAGTCTTTGGGCAGGTCGGCAGGGGCCAAATTGACGGTGATGCGCTTGTTGCTGGGAAACTCCAGCCCCGCATTGGCAATGGCCGAGCGCACCCGCTCACGGGCCTCCTTGACCTCGGTATCGGCCAAACCCACCAAAGTAAAGCTGGGCAAACCGTTAGCCAAATGCACTTCTACTTGAACCGAGGGGGCCTGAAGACCCAAAAGTGCGCGCGAGTGCACCAAAGCGAAGCTTGTCACAGAAGTATCCCTATGTTGGTGCATTGATGGCAATCTTGTGCCTGGATGGAGGCATTGGATGCCTCAGCAATGCATTTGCTGTAATTTAATACAGCATCACATTTTTGTACAGTTAAACAGGTAGTTTAGATGGGCTTTGTGTGAAATACTGTGATTAAGAACATACTAATAGTCTCCCGCGCCACCTCGCAGGCTGCTTGGTTTGAGCGTCCATCCTGATGGCAACCAGGCCGATAGGCGGAACGAAGCGCTGCCGCAGCGCTGGCTAGCTCAAACCCACGTAAAAAGCATTTTAAAAAATGATGAGTGCTGCATATTTAATAGCTGCTTGCGCAATATTCTTGGTGGCTAACGCCATTGCTCATCTAAAAACAGGCTCCAACAGGGTTCCACTGGCAGCTAAAACTGGATGCCCCCGCCGCCAGTGCGCCCCTCAACTTTAAAAAACAGGCCGTTTGAGCCGATTTTTGATACCCAATGGCCAATAGCCAGCAAGAATATTACAAAGTAAGCTATTAAATACGTAGTAAAAAGAATTGCCAGCTTCAACGCAGCAAGGTGTTGTCCAAAAGCCGTGTGACGGCCAAGCCGGGCACGCTCACCCCAGTCGTAGGACCTGCAAACCGTCCGCCGGCCTGAAGACGCTGGATAGCCTGGGCGGCCCATTGTGGTGCAAATCGGCTGCTGGGTTAGCGCCTGTCCAGGGCGGCACCGTGCACCTCGATGGGGCGGGTTTGGCGCTGAGCGGGATTCGGGTGAAGTCCCATTAAAGTACTACCTAACTCAATCCGGCTACTATTTTTGTAGTCGCTGTCACGAGGTGTCTAGCCACAGCTGCTAGGCTGGAGTTGCATGGCACGGTCTGTGCTTCGGTGTTGTTTGTCACAAATAAACACCTAGGAACAACGATGAAAATCAAAACCCTCTCCACTGCCGCCATCCTCCTGTCCATTGCCAGCGCAGCCTTTGCTCAAGCCAAGCCGCCGGAGCCAGACTACACGCTGAGCTACAACGTGGGTGCCACCACCGACTACCGCTACCGCGGTATTTCTCAGTCAGGCAAAAAGCCTGCATTGCAAGGCGGTGTCGACTTCGCCATGAAAAATGGCCTCTACGCTGGTGCCTGGGCGTCCACCATTACCTGGATCAAAGACAGCACCGCCAACCCCAACAACACCAAAGGCCCATTGGAACTCGATCTCTACGGTGGCTACAAGGGTGACATCAGCAAAGACGTGGCCTACGACGTAGGCGCATTGCAGTACTTGTACGTAGGCAACACGTTGAAAAACGCCAGCGCCAATGCCAATACTCTGGAGTTGTACGGCGCTGTTACCGTGGGCGGCATTGCCACTGCCAAGTACTCGCACAGCGTAACCAATCTGTTTGGCGCTGCATCGCCAGGCGTTAACAGCAAAAACTCCGGCTACCTGGATCTGAGTGCAACTTTTGATGTCGGCAATGGCTGGAGTATCGTGCCCCACGTCGGACATCAGGGCATCAAGCATTTCACTTCCTACAAAGACTACTCTCTCACCGTCAATAAAGACATTGATGGACTGGTGTTGAGCGCGGCCTTCATTGGCACCAACATCAAGAGCAAAACCGGCGCCGCCGCGACACTGCCAGGCTCAGGCACCAAAGATCTGGGCAACGGTGCGCTCGTGTTATCCATCAAGAAAAACTTCTGATCACTTTAGACCCTCTAGGAGTTCATCATGAAACTTGTCACCGCCATCATCAAACCGTTCAAGCTCGACGAGGTGCGTGAAGCACTTTCGGGCATGGGCGTGCAAGGCATTACCGTGACCGAAGTCAAAGGCTTTGGTCGTCAAAAAGGCCATACCGAGCTGTACCGTGGTGCAGAGTACGTGGTCGATTTTCTACCCAAAGTGAAGATCGAAGCCGCTGTCTCTGACGATCTGGTCGAGCGTGTCATCGAAGCCGTAGAGGGCGCAGCCCGCACCGGCAAGATTGGCGATGGCAAGATTTTTGTCTACAACCTGGAGCAAGTCGTGCGTATTCGTACCGGCGAGACCGGCAAAGAGGCGCTGTAAAGCACACCCCTAAAAACAGGACACCACATGAAAAAAATACTTCTCTCCCTGGCCTTGGGGCTGGGTTTACTGTGCGGTGCGGGCGTATCGCTGGCACAAAGCCCAGCACCCGCTGCCGCAGCCTCGGCCGCCGCTGACGCTAAACCAGCAGAAGCTAAACCAGCTGACGCTAAACCAGCAGAAGCTAAGCCTGCGGAAGCTGCTGCACCCGCTGCACCCGCTGCCGCTGTTGCCGCTGTTGCCGCAGCCCCTGCTGGCGCCGCATCCGCAGCGGCCAAGCCCGTGCCCAATAAAGGCGATACCGCCTGGATGATGGTCTCCACTCTGTTGGTGATTTTGATGACCATCCCCGGTCTGGCCTTGTTCTACGGCGGCCTGGTGCGCAGCAAAAACATGCTCTCGGTGCTGATGCAGGTCATGGTGACCTTTTCCCTCATCGTCGTGCTGTGGGTCATCTACGGCTACAGCTTCGCGTTTACCGAGGGCAATAAATTCATCGGTGGCACCGACCGTTTGTTCATGAAGGGCATCTGGGACAACGTCGCAGGCACCTTTGAGAACGCTGCCACTTTCAGCAAGGGTGTGTACATTCCCGAGATCGTGTTTGCCGCCTTCCAGGCCACGTTTGCGGGCATCACCTGCACGCTAATAGTGGGCGCCTTTGCCGAACGCATTAAATTCTCCGCCGTGCTGGCCTTCATGGTGTTGTGGTTCACTTTCAGCTATGCACCCATGGCCCACATGGTCTGGTTCTGGATGGGCCCTGACGCCTACGCCACCAAGGAAGTGGCTGCCGAGA
>JAYVGI010000335.1:0-2380 GCA_043772355.1 Polaromonas sp. | reverse complement strand
CGCTGGCCGTGAGCGTGGCTTTCCCCTTGGTACTGGTGCCGCAGTTGGGCCTGGTACGCACGGGACTGCTGTTTGGGCTGCTGAATGTGGCCGTCGCGTTTTGGGCGCTGTGGCTGTTTCGGGGTGAATTGCGAGCTTTCAAAAGCCATGTCATTGCCGCGCTGGCGGCCCTGGGCTTGCTGGGCGGTGCGTTTGCCGGGGCGGACCACATTACCTCGCTGGCCGAGGACAAGTTTTACCAAGACCGCATTGTCTTCAGCGAAAACTCGCCCTACCAGCGCATCGTCGTCACCCATGGCCGGGCAGGGCACCGTCTGTTCCTCAACGGCAATTTGCAGTTTGCCCAGCGCGATGAATACCGCTACCACGAGGCGCTGGTGCACCCGGCCATGGCGGCGCATGGCGCTGCTAAAAAAATAGCCGTGCTGGGCGGTGGTGATGGCATGGCGGTGCGCGAGGTGTTGAAATACCCCGGCGTGGAATCGGTCACCTTGGTAGAGCTGGACCCAAACATGACGCGCCTGTTCACGCACAACCCCACCTTGGCGGCACTCAATAGCTACGCGCTGGCTTCGCCCAAAGTCAAAGTCATCAACACGGATGCGTTCCAATTTTTAGAAAACACCCCCGAGACTTTCGACGTGATCGTGGTGGACTTCCCAGACCCCACCAACTTCAGCATTGGCAAACTCTACACCACCAGCTTTTACGCTCTGCTAGACCAGCGCCTGTCCGCCAGTGGTTATGCGGTCATTCAAACCACCTCGCCCTTGGTAGCGCGCAAAAGTTTTTGGACCGTGGCGCGCACGATAGAAGAGGTGGGTCTCACCGCCAAGCCCTACCACGCCCACGTACCCAGCTTTGGCGAGTGGGGCTTCATCATCGCCAGCCGCAGACCCTACCGCCTGCCCAGTGCCCTGCCGGTTGGCATGAAGTTCCTCAACTTGCCCAGCCTGCCCCTGTTGTTTGATTTTCCCCAAGACATGACCCGCGTAGCCACCCAACCCAACCGCCTGAGCAACCAGGTGCTGGTGACCACGTTTGAGGAAGAATGGGGCAAGGTGCTGCATTGAGCAGCGCAGAGGCAAAGCATATGCTTAGCCACCTTGCTCATCGCACAGCCTGATCGAGCTCCACAACTTTAAATGGGGCCAAGTTCAAATGGGGTCAGATCAAAATTCAGGACGACCATCCTATCGGAGCGCACGGTGACATTACGAAATTTTGCTCTGCCCCCTTTTGAACGCTCTCGCCGAAGCTTACTCACTGCGAGCGCACTGTCCCCGCTTCTGCTAGCAAGCTGCAAGCCCACCCAAGAAATCACCGGCCAATTCACCGGCACCTCCCCCGAGCGCGGCCACCTGCTACGCCAGCCGTTCAAAACGCAGACCCCCAGCACAACCCACACCGTCCACACCCTCATCGCAGGCGGCGGCGTAGCGGGCTTGTCCGCCGCCCGCGCACTGCGCTTGCAAGGCATCGACGATTTCGCCCTGCTGGAGCTGGAAAGCGAAACAGGTGGCAACGCCCGCGCCGACAGCATGGCGGGCATGCAACATCCGATAGGCGCGCACTACCTGCCGCTGCCCGGCGACGCAGCGCCCGAAGCACAAGACTTCTTAGAAGAGCTGGGCTTGCGCAAACGCATCGCAGGCCGCTGGCAATACGACGAGCGCCACCTGTGCCACAGCCCGCAAGAGCGGCTGTTTTTTAACGGCGCGTGGCAAGACGGTTTGCTGCCCTTGGCAGGCGTAGGCCCAGATACGCTGGCGCAGTATGCGCAGTTTTCCAACATCGTAGACCCATGGCGGGCCACCGGCGGGTTTCAACTTCCGATGGTGAATACGCTGTTAGCCCAGAAAAATATGGTGGCGCTAGCTATGCCTTTTGTAGCGTATTTGAACGCACAAGGCTTAAACGATACGCATCTGCGCTGGTACCTGGACTATTGCTGCCGCGATGACTACGGCGCAGGCATTGACGTGGTGAGCGCGTGGGCAGGCATCCACTACTTCGCGGCGCGCCATGGCTTTGCTGCGCCAGGCAGTGCAGGGAGTGAACGCAGCGGCGATGCCACAGAGCGCGATAAGCCGCGCGAAGGGGTACTCACTTGGCCAGAAGGCAACGCCTTTCTCACGCGCGCCCTGGCCAAGCCCTTGGGCGAGCGCGTGCGCACTGGCCGCGTGGTGCTGCGCATCGCAGAAGGGAAATCTGGCGTGACAGTCGATGCGCTGAACATGCAGACCCAGGCAATAGAGCGCTGGCAAGCACAGCGCTGCATCGTGGCCCTGCCGGTCTTCATTGCCCACCGCGTCGTCGAAAACCCACCGGACTTTCTGCGCCAGGCAGCCCAGCACACCAGCTACTCCAGCTGGCTGGT
>JAYVGI010000334.1:0-3407 GCA_043772355.1 Polaromonas sp. | reverse complement strand
CATGCCTATGGTTTGCCAGCGTTGCTCGCCGTTTTCGATACGGTCTTGGGCCATCAGTGCAAATGGGTCGGCAAAAATACGGGCTGCCGTTTCAAAGCTTACTTTGTGCTTTTGCAGATGTGCAGCCGCATTGTCCTTGTCTCACTCAAACCGTATTTCCATAGCTTATTCCATTTCTAAATCATTACGGTCGTTGTTGCGCCGCCTTGCCGTGCTAGAGCACTGTCTGCGGCTCCGCGCCTAGACATTAATGATGTAGAAATGGAATTAATGTTACTACATTAGTGTAATTACATATTAAGCTATTTTGTGTTCAACCTTTATGTGGAGAAACGGGGCAGATGATACGAAAGGTAAGTTGGCCTGACCGATAACCGTGGTCTTCCGGTTTAGCTAGACCAGCGAATAGTGCCGCTCGTAAAAAGTCAGCGGTTACTCACACCGCTTTCCACATGCCCGGCGGGCACATGGTCGGCGGCGGATTCTACGTGGCCGGTTTGGTCGTCAAAGAAAAAGTCCGGCTCAAACTCCCGCAAAAACTCGCCTTTGGCCAGGCCGCCTAAAAACATCGCTTGATCGACTTCGATGCTCCAGTTCATCAACGTGCGGATGGCGCGCTCATGCGCTGGGGCGCTGCGGGCGGTGACCAGGGCGGTGCGGATGCGGATCTGCGGGTTACTTTCGCTTTGCAGCCGGTGCAAGGCTTCTAGCAGCGGTTTGAAGGGTCCGGGCGGCAAAGGCTGGGAAATTTTCTTGGCTTCGTGCTTTTGGAAAGCGTCGAGCCCAGACTTTTGGTACACCCGCTCTGCCTCGTCGCTGAACAGCACGGCATCGCCATCGAAGGCAATGCGCACTTCATGGGGGTAGTTGTCGCCCGCCCGCACCGAGCGCGTGGCGACGGTGGCGGCTGCAAAGCCGTTGTCCAGCGCGGCCCGCACGTCTTCGGATTTGGCGGATAAAAATAGGTTGGCATGCAGCGGGCGCAGGTAGCGCCAAGGGGACTCACCGCGCGTAAAGGTGCAGCGCACAATGGGCAGCTTGTAATGTTCGGCGCTGCGCATCACCCGCAGGCCACTGACGGGGTCGTTACGTGAAAGGATGACGACTTCCACCCGCTGTCCTTCGTTACCCAGGCTGGGGTTGTTGAAGGCCAGCAGTTTTTTTACCAATGAGAATGCTACGCCCGGCTTGGCCGGTTGCTCTACCCGCTCTAACTGGTGGCGCATGTAGGCTTTGTCGTCACCTTGCTCAAACACCTGGTTTTCTTCTTCAAAGTCAAACAGCGCGCGCGATGAGATGGCGACGACCAGTTTGCCTTGCAGGGTGGCGGCCATGGTTACTTCACCAGTTGATTGAGCTGAATGATCGGCAACAGCACGGCCATCACGATCAGCATCACCACCACACCCATAGCGACGATCAGCAGGGGCTCCAGAATGGTGGCCAGGGCCATGGCGCGGCGCTGCACTTCGGCGCTGAGCTGGGTGGCGGCGCGTTGCAGCATGAGGGGCAGGGTGCCGGTTTGCTCGCCCAGGCGGGCAAACATGGCCAGCAGGCCGGGAAAGCGTTTTTTCTGCGCCAGGGCGTTGGCCAGCGGCGCGCCTTCGCGCACCAGCACGATGGCATCTTGCGCGTCGGCGCGCAGGGAGCGGTTGTTCAGCGTGTCGGCCGCCGCCTGCAGGGCTTTGAGGATGGGCACGCCTGCGGCGGCCAGCATGGCCAGAGTAGAGGCAAAGCGTGCGGCGTTGTAGCCGCGTGCCAGACGGCCAATGATGGGGATATTGAGGAACGCAGCGTCAATTTTCAGGCGCATCTCCGGTATGCGGCGGATGTACACCGCGCCCACTACCAGCAACACCAGCGCCAACAACATGGTCCAGCCGTAGTTGCGCACAAAAGCGCTGATGCCCATCATGATCTGCGTGAGGATGGGCAGCGCCCGCTTGCTGCCGGCAAACACATTGGCCACCTGCGGCACCACATAGCCCACCAAAAACAGCACGATGACGATGGCCACCAAGGTGACGATGGCAGGGTACAGCGCCGCGCCTATGAGCTTGGAGCGCAGGGCCTGGCGCTCTTCCAGATCGTCTGCCAGCTTTTCCAGCACCAAGCCCAAATTACCCGAGGTCTCGCCTGCGCCAATCACGGCGCAGTAGATATCGTCAAACTCTTTGGGGTGCTGGCCCAGGGCCTTGGCAAAGCTGGAGCCTGCGTTGACCTCGGCGCGCAGGGCGGCAACCAGGTTGCGCTGCTTTTCGTCTTCGGTCTCGTCGGCCAGGGCCGTGAGGGCCCGCTCCAGCGGCAGGCCAGCGGCTACCAGGCCCGCCACTTGCCTCGTCCACACGGTGAGGGTGGTGGAGTTGAATACCCTGCCGCCAAACAGGGTGATGTTCATGCCGCCGCCCTGGCTGGCATCGTTGGTCACCGCGTCTACGGCCATCGGTACCAAAGCCTGCGCGCGCAGTTGGCTGCGGGCCGACTTGGCGCTGTCGGCGTCCATCACCCCTTTGCGGGTGTTGCCTTGCGCGTCGAGCGCTTCAAATTGGTAGGCGGGCATGGTTGTTCAGGCTACATGGGGGCAGGTTACAGGCGAGAGAGTTGCGCGGCATTTAGTCGCGCGTCACGCGCACTACTTCTTCGCGGCTGGTAATGCCCTCGGCGATCAGGCGCTCGCCGTCGTCGCGCATCAGGGTCATGCCTGCGGCCAGCGCGGCCGTGCGGATGTCGGCCTCGGAGGCTTGGTTGTGCACCATGGCGCGGATATGGTCGTTGCTGGTGAGCAGCTCGAACACGCCGGTGCGGCCTTGGTAGCCCGTATGGTTGCACTGCGTGCAGCCCACCGCGCCGCTGGGCCGCCCCAAGGCGCGGTACGCCCCCTCGGGGGGCAGGGAGGACACCTCAGTGCCGAGCGTGGGGGCCACATCCACTTTGCAATGGCTGCACAACTTGCGCACCAGGCGCTGCGCCAGAACTCCTAAAAGAGATGAGCTGAGCAAGAATGGCTCCACCCCCATATCAGTCAGTCGCGTCACGGCGCTGGACGCGTCGTTGGTATGCAGCGTGGCCAGCACCAAGTGGCCGGTAAGCGACGCTTGGATCGCAATCTGCGCGGTCTCAAAATCGCGAATCTCGCCGATCATGATCACGTCCGGGTCTTGCCGCAAAATGGCGCGCAGGGCTTTGGCAAAGGTCAAATCGATCTTGGCATTGACCTGGGTTTGGCCCACGCCCGACAGCTCGTATTCAATCGGGTCTTCCACCGTCATGATATTGGTTTGGCTGGCATCGATCTTGCCCAGTGCCGCATACAGCGTAGTGGTTTTGCCCGAGCCGGTAGGCCCGGTCACCAAAATAATGCCGTGTGGCTGGCCAATCAGCTGCTCAAACTGCTGCAGCACTTTGCC
>JAYVGI010000333.1:0-4936 GCA_043772355.1 Polaromonas sp. | reverse complement strand
ATGCCCACCGGTGCCACTGGCAAGACCTGCCTTTGGGCGATAGGGACGCGCTGATAGCCGCCCAGGCATCAACGGGATATTGGATTTTTCCACCGCCCTTAGCTCTCTAAGCCCAGCATCAATTTCAGGTTTTGCACCGCCGCGCCGCTGGCCCCTTTGCCCAAGTTGTCCAGCCGGGCAATCACCACCGCCTGGCGAAACTCGTCGTTGCCGAACACGCGAATTTCCAGCTGGTTGGTGTTGTTCAGCGCCAGCGGGTCGAGCTTGCCGTTTTCGGTGGCGGGCTCGGCAGTCACCCACTGGCTGCCCGCGTAGTGCTTGGCGTAGGCTGCGTGCAGATCGGCAAGGGTCGGTTTGCCGGGCAGGGTATCGAGGTGTAGGGGCAGTTGCACCAGCATGCCTTGGGCAAAGTTGCCCACGCTGGGGGTGAAAATGGGGCGGCGGGTGATACCGGTATGCGCCATGATCTCGGGGATGTGTTTGTGTTTGAGGCCCAGGGCGTACAGCTCGTACGCAGGCGCAGTCGGGGCGCCGCCTTTTTCGCCCTTTTCGTTGCCCTTGCCTTCGTATTCTTCGATCATTTGCCGCCCGCCGCCGCTGTAGCCGCTGATTGAAGGCAGCGCCAAGGGGTGGTCTTTGGGCAAAATGCCTGCGTCCACCAAGGGGCGGATCATGGCAATCGCACCCGTGGCGTAGCAGCCGGGGTTGGAGACAAACTGGGCATTTTTGACGGCCTCGCGGTGCATGGGGGACAGCTCTGGAAAGCCATACACCCAGCCAGGAGCGGTACGATGGGCCGTGGACGCGTCAATAATTTTTAAGAGTTTTTGGCCTGTGGCCCTTTGAATAGTAGCGCAAGCAGCTACGGATTCAAGAGCGGATTGATCATGCAAACACAGCACCACCAGGTTCGCTGCGGCAAACAGCTCTTTCTTGGCCTCGGGGTCTTTACGCCGCTCGGTGGCGATGCTGATGACCTCTACTTGGGGCATCAAAGCCAGCCGCTCGCGGATCTGCAAACCGGTGGTACCGGCTTCGCCGTCGATAAAAATTTTCATTTTGGCTGGACTGGAGGTGGTGGCCATGGTCAAATCTCGCTTTCAACTTCGAATTGGGCTGTAAGTTAGCGCACAAACTTTGTGCATTGCAACATGATACAGTTCACCCGCTGTAACTGCACTGCATTTGCCCGCGAATTTTCAAGTATTTGTATGCGGATTGTGCACAGCATCATTCCATTTCGTCATTCTTATTTATCCCATCACTCGGATCACACGCTATGAAAATCCATGAGTACCAAGGCAAGGATATCTTGCGCTCCTTTGGCATCCCCGTCCCGCGTGGCATACCTGCATTCACCGTGCAAGAAGCAGTAGAAGCCGCACAAAAACTCGGCGGCCCCGTGTGGGTGGTCAAAGCGCAAATCCACGCGGGTGGGCGCGGCAAAGGCGGCGGCGTGAAGCTGGCACGCAGCATTGACGAGGTGAAAAAACTCTCTGGCGAAATTTTGGGCATGCAGCTGAAAACCGCGCAAACGGGCCCAGAAGGCCAAAAAGTGCGCCGCCTGTTCATTGAAGACGGCGCCGACATCCAAAAAGAACTCTACGTATCGGTGGTGACCGACCGCGCTACCCAAAAAGTAGCCTTCATGGCCAGTAGCGAAGGCGGCATGGACATTGAAGCCGTGGCGCACGACACGCCTGAGAAAATTATCACCGTGTTTGTCGACCCGGCTGTGGGCCTGACCCAGGAGCAAGGCAAGACATTGTCGGACGGCATGACCGTGCCTGCCGCGTCTACCGCAGCCTGTATTGACGTGCTGCAAAAGCTGTACAAATGCTACATGGATACCGACGCGGCCTTGGTCGAGATCAACCCGCTAATCGTGGAAGGCAATGGCGGCGTGAAAGCTTTGGACGCCAAATTCAACTTTGACTCCAACGCGCTGTTCCGCCACCCAGAGATCGTTGCCCTGCGCGACCTGGACGAAGAAGACCCGGCTGAAGTAGAAGCGTCGAAGTTTGACCTGGCCTACATCAGCCTGGACGGCAACATTGGCTGCCTGGTCAACGGCGCAGGCCTGGCCATGGCGACGATGGACACCATCAAACTCTACGGCGCAGAGCCTGCCAACTTCTTGGACGTAGGCGGCGGTGCCACCCCAGAAAAAGTGACCGAAGCCTTCAAAATCATGCTGAAAAACCCCAAGGTCAAGGCCATCATGGTCAACATCTTCGGCGGCATCATGAAGTGCGACACCATTGCCACCGGCATCATCACCGCGTGCAAAGCCACCAACCTGTCCGTGCCGCTGGTCGTGCGCATGAAGGGCACCAACGAAGACCTGGGCAAGAAAATGCTGGCCGAGAGCGGCCTGCCCATCATCAGCGCCGACAGCATGGCTGATGCCGCCCAAAAAGTTGTTGCCGCAGTGAACAAATGACCCACCCCCGAAGCGCCTGCGGCGCCTCCCCTAACTACCGAAGGGCTCCTGACGTAGCTGGGGGGCGCCACCAACGGCCCGGCAAAGCCGGCTCCGTGGTGTCCGCTTGGACTGCACGCGCCTAACAGACGTTTTGACAAGGATTCATCATGAGCATCTATATCAACAAAGACACCAAAGTCATCACCCAAGGCATCACCGGCAAGACCGGCCAGTTCCACACCGAAAAGTGCCAGGAATACGCCAACGGTAAAAACTGTTTCGTCGCCGGCGTGAATCCGAAAAAAGCGGGCGAGTCGATCTTCAACATCCCCATCTACGCATCGGTCAACGAAGCCGCTGCCGCAACGGGCGCTACCGTCAGCGTGATCTATGTGCCACCCGCTGGCGCAGCCGCTGCCATCTGGGAGGCTGTTGAGGCCAACCTCGACCTGGCCATCTGCATCACCGAAGGCATCCCCGTGCGCGACATGCTGGAGCTGCGCAACCGCATGAAGGCCAAAGAAGCCGCTGGCGGTAAAAAGACCCTGCTGCTGGGCCCCAACTGCCCCGGTTTGATTACGCCTGACGAGATCAAAATCGGCATCATGCCCGGCCACATTCACCGCAAAGGCCGCATTGGCGTGGTCTCGCGCTCAGGTACTTTGACGTACGAAGCCGTCGCGCAGCTTACCGAAATCGGCCTGGGCCAGTCCAGCGCCGTCGGCATTGGCGGCGACCCGATCAACGGTCTGAAGCACATCGATGTGATGAAAGCTTTTAACGACGACCCAGACACCGACGCCGTCATCATGATTGGCGAAATCGGCGGCCCGGACGAGGCAGAAGCTGCCCGCTGGTGCAAAGCCAACATGAAAAAACCCATCGTCGGCTTTATTGCTGGCGTCACAGCCCCCGCAGGCAAGCGCATGGGCCATGCAGGTGCGCTGATCAGCGGCGGTGCCGACACGGCAGATGCCAAGCTCGCGGTGATGGAAGAGTGTGGCTTTACAGTCACGCGCAACCCGTCTGAGATGGCCAAGCTACTCAAGGCATTGCTGAAGTAACCGGCAACTCGGCTTTGCAACTGCATTGATTGCGTAAAACTGCCGTAAGCAGTTTTACGCATCTGCTGCAACTGCATGCCGCTTACACTGGGCTGTAGACAACCCCAAAGCGCTGATCTCAGCGCTTTTTGCATTCAAAACTAACAAGGAAATACGATGGTGCTATTTGGACTCGACCTCTCTTCTGCGGCTATGTGGAGCGCTTTGGGCTCCATCATGCTGGCCAACATCGTGCTATCGGGCGACAACGCGGTAGTCATCGCGATGGCCGCCCGATCGCTCAAGCCTGAGCACCAAAACAAAGCCATCTTCTGGGGCAGCGCCGCAGCCATCGTCATGCGCATTATTTTGACCTTGGTGGCCATCCAGCTGCTGGCCATGCCCTACCTGAAAATCGTAGGCGCAGTTTTGCTCGTCTACATCGGCGTGGACCTGCTCAGCGGTGGCGGCGATGACGAAAGCCACGACAAGCCAATCAACGGCTTAGGCGCCGCTATCCGTACTATTTTGATCGCTGACTTGGTCATGAGCCTGGACAACGTACTGGCCGTAGCAGCTGCGGCCAAGGGCAGTACCGCCTTGTTGGTTTTGGGCTTGTTAGTAAGCATTCCTTTGATCATCTTCGGCTCCACCCTGCTCATGAAAATCATGGAACGCTTTCCCATCATCATCACATTGGGTGCCGCTTTGCTAGGCTTCCTGGCAGGCGAAATGCTGTTGACCGATCCTGCTTTTATCGGCTGGTTTGGCAAAATGGGTGAGCAAACCATCCTGTTCGCTGGCGTGATAGGCGCAGCTATCGTGGTCGGCCTGGGCATGTGGATGCAAAAACGCGGCAAAGCTGACGCTAAATCGGCCTGACGAGCGTGTGCTTCGGCTGAAAATTCGGCGCTGGGAGTGCCAAAACCATGGGTTTCACCTGTTTTACCCTCTAAAACACGCATTAGCCAGCAGTATTAAAGGGCTTGTAGCTATTGAATATATAGTGCCCGTGTTCAAGCGCAAGGAGCGCCTGGGTTGACGCAAACATGTCAGCGGGTCGTAAATATCGCCTGTGCTGACGTAAAAACGGTTGGCGGCGGCGCAATGTGCCGACAACGCCGTGGAGACGTATGCTATGTATTGCGTAGCTGCTCGCGCATATTAACTGCTGGCTATAGGCTGGTAGCTTCTAAAAAGCGGCGCTACTGGGCTGGTACAGGGTGGCTGGCGCGCTGGAGTTGCGAGAGTTTGGCTTTTGTACGGGAATCAGACCGGCTTGGTGCTGCGTCCGAGCCCATAGGGCACTAGCCAACGGGAGAGCAAATGGGGTCAGATCAAAATTCAGGAAGACCCTCTGTTCGCAGCACGCAACGCCCTGACGAAATTTTGCTCTGACCCCTTTTGCGCTGTCTGCGGCGCACAAGACCCTCGCCACGCCCGGCCTCACCCGCACAGCCCTCGCAGC
>JAYVGI010000332.1:0-9940 GCA_043772355.1 Polaromonas sp. | reverse complement strand
CACTACGGCCGCGCCATGGACATCGAGTGGGGCAAAGACGGCACCGACGGGCAAATCTACATCTTGCAAGCCCGCCCCGAGACGGTCAAAAGCCAAGCCGCAGGCAAAGCCGAGATGCGCTACAAGCTGAAAAACCGCGGCACCGTGCTGGCCGAGGGCCGCGCCATTGGGCAAAAGGTAGGCACCGGCACCGTGCGCCTGGTGCACAACATCAGCCAGATGGACGAAGTGCAGGCCGGCGACATTTTGGTCACCGACATGACCGACCCCAACTGGGAGCCGGTGATGAAGCGCGCCAGCGCGATTGTGACCAACCGGGGTGGCCGCACCTGCCACGCCGCCATCATCGCCCGCGAGCTGGGCATACCCGCCGTGGTGGGCTGCGGCGACGCCACCGAGCATTTAAAAACCGGCACCCTGGTGACGGTAAGCTGCGCCGAGGGCGACACCGGCTACATCTACGACGGCCTGCTGGAAACCGAGATTACCGAAGTGCAGCGTGGCACCATGCCCGAGATCAAAACCAAGATCACCATGAACATCGGCAACCCGCAGCTGGCCTTTGACTTTTGCCAGTTGCCCAACTCGGGTGTCGGTTTGGCGCGCTTGGAATTCATCATCAACAACAACATCGGCGTGCACCCCAAAGCCATTTTGGATTACCCCAATGTCGATGGCGACTTGAAGAAAGCCGTGGAATCCGTAGCCCGTGGCCACGCATCGCCCCGCGCTTTTTACATTGACAAAGTGGCCGAAGGCGTGGCCACCATTGCAGCAGCCTTCTGGCCCAAGCCCGTCATCGTGCGCCTGAGCGACTTCAAAAGCAACGAATACCGCAAACTCATCGGCGGCAGCCGCTACGAGCCCGAAGAAGAAAACCCCATGCTCGGCTTTCGCGGCGCGGCGCGCTACATCAGCACCGAGTTTGGCGAAGCCTTTGCCATGGAATGCGAAGCCCTCAAACGCGTGCGCAACGACATGGGCCTGACCAACGTAGAGATCATGGTGCCCTTTGTGCGCACCCTAGGCCAAGCCAAAGCCGTAGGCGTGATGCTGGACAAATGCGGCCTGGGGCGCGGCACTGGTGCACAAAATGGTAAGGGTGCTTTGCGCCACATCATGATGTGCGAAGTACCTAGCAACGCCATCCTCGCCGCCCAATTCCTGGAATACTACGACGGCTTCTCCATCGGCTCCAACGACCTCACCCAGCTCACCCTGGGCTTGGACCGCGACTCCGGCCTGGAGCTACTAGCCAAAGACTTCGACGAACGCGACCCCGCCGTCAAAGCCATGCTGTCCATGTCCATCAAAGCCTGCTTAGACCAAGGCAAATACGTAGGCATCTGCGGCCAAGGCCCCAGCGACCACCCTGACTTTGCCAAGTGGCTGGTAGAGCAGGGCATTACGTCGATTTCGCTGAATCCGGATAGCGTGGTGGAGACCTGGAAGCTGCTGGCGCAGTAGTTGAGTTCTTCGCCTTTACAGGTTTTGCTCCCTCTCCCGCTGGCGGGAGAGGGCTGGGGTGAGGGCCGTTGCGCACACCATACAGCCAAAAAACAAGCAATAGCCAGCGTATTTAAACATTAGTTTGCTACTTTAATTATAGTTTTTGGCCACTCAAACCCATCAGCAAAGCGAGCCTGGTGGCGAATTCAATAGCGTTCATGACGCACAGTGCCGATATCCGGCAAATGCTCGATCACATAGGGGTAGGGGTGCCAGCTGAGCCGCCCTGCATATCCCCAGCACGCCGGCCACCGCTGTGGGAGGACTGTGATGCGCAGGTGGGTGAGGGTGCCCAATTCGAACCAGACTGGGATCTGGCAGGGCAAACGGCACCGGACTACGAGGTCGATCAGCGCATAAATTGGTGAGCGGTTCAAACAGCGGTGCAGGCCCGCTGCGGGGTAGGCCTGCGCGCGCCGCAGGCTCAAAACCAATTGGCGACTGCGGTCAAATTACTTTTTCCAAGGCGTTGCCTGCGACCGTTCAAACGGCAGCGATCAGTGGCTTTTGGGTGCCCCAAATCCGTGCCATACTTGGTCTCATGCGATTCAATTTCCTATCCGTACTTCTATTTTGGCGAAAATCTGCGATAAGATTATTCGCAAGAAAACATGAGGCAACAACTGTGAAAATATTTGTCAATCGATCTTTTTATTCACTGGTCATTGTGACTGGACTAATGGCGATATTTGTTGCAGGCTGTGGCGGGGAAGAAGGAACAAATACAATAAATTTGACACTTCCCTCGATTTCCGCCCCGGCTCCTGTACTGACATCGGCACCGGTGCCGGCTCCGACTAGCTACACCATCGCTATTCCTGAGTGACTTCAAGGTCGCCCCGCAGATGGGGTTCTAAATGCGCCATTCAACTTGATCGCACCGTATGGAGTTTTAAGTTTGAGCGTAGAAAGTACACCTCATTACTCGAATGTGACGTACGTTGACCCAATTACGTTGTCAGTTAACTTTCCTTCACATAGCCATATTTTTGATTCCGGCGCGAAAGCTGCTTGGCAGGAGGGATGGAATGGAAGTGGCAGCACAATATCAGTCATTGATGATTTTGATTTCAAACAAACTTCGCTTAACGTTCCTATTTCATATACCGCCATTTTCAGAATTTCGTCTGTTGGTGCACTATTCCAAGCTCAGTACAAAAAAAATATGAGTTTAGTTTTCCCGATGTCTCACGGCGATTTGGTTTCTGGACTCGCTGGAGGCAAACCATCTAATTGGCAGCATACCGAGGTGCAGATGCAGGATTACGTCCTTACCGCGTGCTCATCGATTCAAAATCTCAGTTGCCCCCCAAGTTATCCTGCAAGTGATCGTTTTGCGCAAGGGTTGGTACAAGCGCAGGGAGTAGCCAAAAATGCGCTTGTTACAAACAATCATGTGGGTTTAGGCGACAACCTTGATCCAGTTAGATTCTTCACCCTTTTACAAGGGCATCTTAGCAACTCTGCCAGATCAACGGTCGTCAATCTTAGCTTTGGGCGCCAGGTTCAAATTGGCAATTTGTCTATCGAGAATTTAATTAATGAGACTAAAAATACACGCGTAGCTTCTACCGTTAGTGCGGTTATCACGGTTGCTGCGGGAAACG
The DNA here is from genome assembly GCA_043772355.1 of Polaromonas sp. GTDB lineage: Bacteria > Pseudomonadota > Gammaproteobacteria > Burkholderiales > Burkholderiaceae_C > JAAFIP01. The sequence continues at coordinate 6,824 of JAYVGI010000332.1, read as the reverse complement.
ATAAGGCACCATGCGTGATAGATAATTTCGCAACTTGTAATGCGATAGCTGCAGCACTCGTGCACCAACAAGAGACTAAATTCAACACAATTGTTGTTGGCGCTCTTGCTGGATCAGGAGTAAGCGAAAACATCGCGAGTTATTCCAACCGAGCAGGCGCTTTGGCGCAACGGTACTTAATGGCTAGAGGAGATGCGTACGGGCTACCTGGGGGTGGAACTTCGTTCGCGGCACCGCGTGTTGCCGGGGCAGCCGCTATTTTGAAGCAACGGTATCCGGGTTTGACTGGAAAACAGATTGCTGACGTTCTCCTGCTTTCAGCCAACAAAGACATCAATAACGATGGAACACCAGATTTTGAAGGCGTAAGCCAAATCTATGGTCATGGCAAACTCGATCTTCAACGAGCGATGCAGTTGGCTGAGGCTTTGTAGCCAATTTTCGGGTTCAGCGGCGTGACAAGAAGGAAGCGCGGGGGTCAAAGCGCGGGGGTCAGGTCTCCCGTCCTGCATTTACAAAATAAGTCGCTATAAATAAAATAGCTGCTTACGTCCACTTGACATCAACTATAGACGGTTTTGAAAATTAATAAGCCTTCAAACGGCGAAAATCCTTAAGCCGTCTGCGAGCGAGGTTTGAATTGCCGCTTCAGCTTGATCTCCACTGTTTTACCTACGGCGTTAGCGGCTTTGATCAAGGTGTCCAGCTGCACCGACAAATTAGCGCAAAAAAGGGGTCAGCGCAAAAAATGGGTCAGACACCATTACCTGGCGGCCAAGCGTTGAAATCAAGGAGACCCTAGGGTCAGGTGCTCTTCTTGCATTTTGAAAAAGTGCTACTACAAATTAAATAGCTGCTTACGCTATATTTCATTGGGCTAAGCGCTGCTTTTATTGGCAACCACTTACGACAGTTACGCTATGCCCGCAACTCCACAATACCCAAGCCATCTTTCTCCAGCGCCTGGATCATGTCTTCGCGGTAATCGAGCAGCAGTTTCAGCGTAAGGGCTTTGCTGGGGTTATCGGTTTTCAGCCAAATCACCGATGGCGGATGGCCGCGCACCAAGGCGATTTCTTGAAAATCGGCATCACGGGTAACGAGAACGAAATTTTCTTGTTTGGCATATTGCCAAAGCGCCATGTCGCTGGCTTGCTCCATGCCCAAAAGCGTAACTTGGCTTGAGCCGGGGTAGTCGTGAACAAGGAAAGGCACCAGTCGGCGCGACAGGTTTTCGTCCAGCAGCAGCTTCATTGCGCCTGCAAGGTGAGCGTGGCGTGTTCCCGGCTGGCTGCATAGGCCAGCACCGCTTGAATATCTGAGGCCATCAATTCAGGAAAGTCATCCAGGATCTCTTGTTGCGACATGCCGGAGGCGAGCATGGACAGCACGTCATACACTGAAACCCGCAAGCCTCGAATGCAAGGTCTGCCGCCGCGTTTACCCGGATCAAGTGTGATGGTATTCATAGCTGAATCCTAACATTATTGTGGGAAATGGGTGCAGACACCATTAGTGGATCGTAGCCCGAAGCGCAGGGGTCGGGCCTTTCGTCTTGCATTTGCACAATAAATCGCTATAAATAAAATAGCTTTTTACGTCCAAGCGACATGGACTATGGGCGGGTTTTAAGATAAAAAAGCCTTCAAACGGCGAAGCTTCTTAAGCCGTCTGCGAGCGGGGTTTGAATTGCCGCTTGAGCTTGATCTCCACTGTTTTACCTACGGCGTTAGCGGCTTTGATCAAGGTGTCCAGTTGCACCGACAAATTGGCCGGATCGAGCACGCGGTCTAGCTGTGAGCGGCTCGTGACCATGCGCTGTGCCATGGCGACTTTGCTCAGCTTGCCCGCGTGCATGGCATCGCCGAGTTGCTCGGCCAGCGCACGTTTGCGTAAATATCATAAATAGAGTCAGATGAAATTAAAAAAGCTGCTCAAGACAACTCATTGATACTAATTGCATAGCTTATTGCGCTCAGTTTTATTGGCCAGCAGAACCCAAAACCTACCAACCCGCAGGCCGACGAATCGCCGTGCCTGCGATTTTCTCTGGCAACTGTGCAGCGCGCAGATGCTCCGGGTTGATCAGCTTGCCCCAATGGCAGGCTTGCATCAGGTCTTTGGACAGGGCGCGCTCGGGGTCTGTGTGGTGGCCTTGGTTCACGGGGGAGGCCAGGCCTAGGCGCAGGTGCGGATGCAAGGTCTTCACGCTGGTCAGTGCGGGTTGCAAGTCAGAGTCATTGCTGCACACCACGGCCTGTTGGTAGTCACCGCGCCACGCGCCATTGACTAAATCGGTCGCCAGACTGACGTCGGTTTTCTTCTCGTCAAACGAGTACACCTGCACGGTTTTAAGCTGAGGCGCTTCGGGGATGGGGCGCACCAGGCGCTGGTAGCCTTTGCCTGCGAGCATATGGCCTTCGATGATGACCAGCTGCTGCGGGTACCGCTTGCGCAGGGCCTGCAAATACAGGCGCTGGCGGATGGGCGACTGCGGGTCGTCGCTCATTCTGCCCAACACGGGGGCCGTGTAGTAGCGCACTTGGGTGACGGTAGCTTGGCCGGCCAACACGTGGTCGGTAAACAGCTTGACGACATCCAGCCATTTGTACGGGCCGCGCCGCAGCATGCCGTAGTACAGGTTAAAACCGTCCATATAAACAATGGTTTGCGGCATGCTTTAAAAATGACAAAGCCACTGTGGGTTGCCCCAAAGTGGCCTGTCACCCCATAAGGAACCCTAGAGCAAACAGACGCGACACAAGGTCGGCAGGCGGTCAAGGACGAAGTTGTAGGTAAATTATAGCAAAGCTCCAAATGAACCGGATTAATCCGCAGTCCGCGTGGATGGACATTCAATCAGCTCAATCTAAATCCAACGAATACCGCAAACTCATCGGCGGCAGCCGCTACGAGCCCGAAGAAGAAAACCCCATGCTCGGCTTTCGCGGCGCAGCGCGCTACATCAGCACCGAGTTTGGCGAAGCCCTTGCCATGGAATGCGAAGCCCTCAGACGCGTGCGCAACGACATGGGCCTGACCAACGTAGAGATCATGGTGCCCTTTGTGCGCACTCTGGGCCAGGCCAAAGCTGTGGGTGCACTGCTGGACAAATGCGGCCTGGGGCGCGGCACCGGTGGCAGTACCGACGCAAACAGCGGCAAAGTGACAGGCGAAAGCTCTGAAAAAATCACAGGAGCACTCCGCCACATCATGATGTGCGAAGTGCCCAGCAACGCCATCCTCGCCGCGCAATTCCTGGAATACTACGACGGCTTCTCCATCGGCTCCAACGACCTCACCCAGCTCACCCTGGGCCTGGACCAAGGCAAATACGTAGGCATCTGCGGCCAAGGCCCCAGCGACCACCCCGACTTTGCCAAGTGGTTGGTAGAGCAGGGCATTACGTCGATTTCGCTCAACCCGGACAGCGTGGTGGAGACTTGGAAGCTATTGGCTGCGTAGCCGGAACAGCGATTCAGACGCGCTACGGGGCGGGCCTGCGTGCGTGCGTGGCGGGCTCTGGCGGCCGAGGCTTCACTGTCCGTTCAATCAATCGATTGATTCAAGCATTTGGATTAGCGCTTGAGGTTAAATCGTAGTAAACACCGCGCCCCGCACCGTGCTGGGTTAACTGCCGGGTTGCTGCCAATTTTCTTAAGTGTATTTTGACCGTGTTGCGATTCGCACCGCTTGCTAAAACAATGTCGTTCATGGTGACGCGACCTTGTTTTTGAGCAAGCTCAATAATTTGCAGAGACAAGATTGGCAAGGCGGCGAGTACTAACTTTTCATGCGTTACTTTTTCTTCTAATCGAATGACTTGTGATGAGAGTGATCGCAAAAAGAAAAGAACCCAAGGTTGCCAGTCAGGTGTGTCAGAGCGAATGGTGCCTTGTGTTTGCCGCAGCGCGAGATAGTAGGCTTGTTTATTTTGTTCGACAACGGCTTCCAGCGAGCTATAAGGTACGTAGGCATAACCAGCTTGGAGTAGAAGCAGTGTTGTCAGCACGCGTGAGAGACGACCATTGCCATCTTTGAACGGATGGATCTCTAAAAAAACAACGACAAAAACAGCAATACGTAAAAGTGGATGTACGTTTTGTTCTCTGGTTTCACGGCTATGCCAATCCACCAATTCGGTCATTAAGCGCGGCGTATCAAAAGGTGTGGCAGTTTCAAAAACAATCGCTACTTGATTGCCTGCTGCGTCAAACGCGCCGACGTGGTTGGTCGTGGTTTTATAGTTCCCACGGTGACGTTCGTCTTTTGTGCTGTGCTGGAGTAAGTCTCGATGGAGTTGCTGGATATGGCTTTCTGTAAAAGTAATGTGTTGCCAAGAGGAAAAGACCAACTCCATCACCTGTGCATAGCCAGCAACCTCTTGCTCGTCGCGGGTATCAAACTTTTTGATCTCTAAGCGAGCCAGCAATTGCTCTACCTCACGGTTCGACAACTTGCTTCCCTCGATGCGGGTAGACGACCCAATGCTCTCGATGGTCGCAACACGACGCAAAGAAAAAAGGCGCTCAGGTGCAAGGGCACCAAGGGCACGCCACGCGCCTTTGAATTCTTCAATTTTGGCAATTAAAGCAAGTATGTCTGCCGTGATGGTGAGGGTGTTAAGAGTGAACATACCCGCAAATATACCCGATTACACCCAATTAAGTCAATCTTTAGCACTTACAAATTTATGGCGATGTTAAGTGAAACACCCATAAAAACACCCGAGTACACCCAATTGACACCTCGAATGCGGCATCTTTGCCCACGGCTTTGCACGTGCCCGCTGCGCCTGCGCTACTTCATGCAGCGCGACGAGGCAGTGCTCAATATGGTGCTGCGCATCTTTCTGAGGGTGATGTGGGGCAGGTCTGCGTGTTTGGCAGGCTCTGGCGGCTGAGGCTTCGCTATTCGTTCATTGTGGTAGCTGCAGCGGTTCAAACTGCCAAGATCAGTGGCTTTTGAGTGCCCCAAATCCGGGCCATACTTGGTCTCATGCGATTGAATTTCCTGTCCGTCAAGTTGCGCTTTGAAGCGCTGACACCGCTTGATGCGGGTGAACGGGCTGTCGAATTTTTAGGGTCAGAATTTTTCGCGGATTTTTTGGGTCAGGTCTCCCATTCCCCATTCTTCAAAACAGATGGCGACTGACTAGCCGGAGAATTCGTGGGGTCAGATTGAACATAAGCTGGCTGTAAATTTAATAGCTTCTGCCGCGATATTCTGTAGCCTACAAAATGCTGATGAGGGCAGCTTGCAGTTGCTCGCCCAACGCGCGATGGTGTGCAGGCGCTTGCAGCCAGCGGGAGGCGCGGGTGCGTTTTGCGCGCAGTCGTTGCAGCGTGCATTCACCGCTGCAAATCAATGCACGGCTTGCACGGCAAGGCGCATATTCATCGCCCCCAAAATCGCGGTAAAGCTGCTCAGGGCTGGGTTGCCATCAGGAGACAGGGTGCGGTAAATTTGTGTGGAATTGAGGTGCGCTTTCTCCGCGATGGTCTGTACACCGCCAAAGGCTTTGGCCAACTGGCGCAACACCACCATCAGCTCGGCCTGATCGCCGTCTTGCAAAATAGCGTTGAGCGTTGCAATCGCAAAGTCTGGGTCTTCACGGTACAGCTCGGCCATGGATTCGTCATGGGGTTTGTCTTTCATTGCTCTCTCCTTTGCCAGTCTTGCCAATACTCACAGGCGCGCGCAATGTCCGCATCCTGCGTCCGTTTGTCGCCCCCGCATAGCAGCAACACCACTTGTTGCTCTTCGACAGCGTAATACACCCGGTATCGGGCACCTACGTCCACTCGCAGCTCCCACACGCCATCACGGCAGAACTTGTGGTCACCAAAATTGCCTTGCTCGATACGGTTAGCCCGGCGCGCAATGGCCACCTTGGCCGTCATGTCCTTGAGCTTGCGTAACCAGTGCGCAAACTCATCCTGCTGGTCTGCCGTGACGTAGTGCTTGATCTGATACATGGTCTATTTTCGTCAATTAACGAATTTTAAAAGACTTCTTGGGTTGAGTCAAACCGAAGTGCAGCCCGGCACCATGCCCGAGATCAAAACCAAGATCACCATGAACATCGGCAACCCGCAACTGGCCTTTGACTTTTGCCAGCTGCCCAACGCCGGCGTATGCCTGGCGCGGCTGGAGTTCATCATCAACCACAACATCGGCGTGCACCCCAAAGCCATTTTGGACTACCCCAATGTCGATGGTGATTTGAAGAAAGCCGTCGAGTCCGTAGCCCGTGGCCACGCATCGCCGCGCGCTTTTTATGTAGACAAAGTGGCCGAAGGCGTGGCCACCATTGCCGCCGCCTTCTGGCCCAAACCCGTCATCGTGCGCCTGTCAGACTTCAAAAGCAACGAATACCGCAAGCTCATCGGCGGCAGCCGCTACGAGCCCGAAGAAGAAAACCCGATGCTCGGCTTTCGCGGCGCGGCGCGCTACATCAGCGCCGAGTTTGGCGAAGCCTTTGCCATGGAATGCGAGGCATTGAAGCGCGTGCGCAACGACATGGGCCTGACCAACGTAGAGATCATGGTGCCCTTTGTGCGCACCCTGGGCCAGGCCAAAGCTGTGGGTGCACTGCTGGACAAATGCGGTCTACACCGCGGCACCGGCCTGGAACTGCTGGCTGCGTAGTTGAGTTCTTCGCCCTGACATGTCTGGCTCCCTCTCCCGCTGGCGGGAGAGGGTTGGGGCAAAGCGAGCCTGGGGGTGATCGGCGCGGCCCCAGGGCAGACGAGCTCACCCTCACACCGCTGGTACTGATCGAGCGCATCGCCGCGCTGGTGGTGAATTCAATAGCGCTCATC
>JAYVGI010000331.1:0-11342 GCA_043772355.1 Polaromonas sp. | reverse complement strand
TCATCAAATGGCCCACGTTGCGCAAAAACATGAGTGAGCGGCCGTGCAGCTTGACTTTTTTGCCAGCGCCAGAGGTGTAGACGCGGTCGGCGTTCAGGCCACGGGTGAAGGTTTTGACGCCACCGCTTGCGTCAATTTTCTTGACTTCTTCGGTCAGCGTGCCCTTGAGGATGCCCAGCCAGTTGCTGTAGGCCAGCACTTTGTCGTCAGCGTCCACCACGGCTACTGAGTCTTCCAGGTCGAGGATGGTGGTGAGAGCGGCTTCCAGTACTAGGTCGCTCATGCCCGCTGCGTCGCTGGCGCCGATGGGAGTGGCGCGGTTGATCTGGATGTCCAGGTGCAGGCCGTTGTGTTGCAGCAGCACGGATGACGGTGCTTTGGCATCGCCTTGGTAGCCGATGAATTGTGTGGCCTCTTGTAGCGTGGTGTTGCCGCCATCTTTGAGCGCGACGACGAGCTTGCCAGCCTTGACGCTGTAGCCAATGCTGTCAATGTGCGAGCCCGTTTTGAGCGGCGCTGTGCGGTCTAAAACATAGCGCGCGTATTCGATGACTTTCGCGCCGCGCTTGGGGTTGTAGCCTTTGCCTTTTTCGCAGCCGTTGGCCTCGCTGAGCACGTCGGTGCCGTACAGCGCGTCGTACAAAGAGCCCCAGCGGGCGTTGGCAGCGTTCAGCGCGTAGCGGGCGTTCAGCACGGGTACCACCAGCTGTGGCCCGGCTTGCAGTGCCAGCTCGGCATCTACATTAGCCGTAGTGGCTTTGACGGTTTTAGGCACGGGCACCAGGTAGCCAATTTTGTTCAAAAACTTGGTGTACGCAGGCATATCGGTGATCGGGCCGGGATGCTGCTTGTGCCATGCGTCTTGCGCGGTCTGCAGGCGGTCACGCTCGGCTAACAGCTTGGCGTTTTTAGGGGCCAGGCTTTGCACGATGGCATCAAAGCCCTTCCAGAACTTGTCTTGTTTGACGCCGGTGCCGGGCAGCACTTGGGTGTTGACGAAGTCGTAGAGGTTGGTAGCTACTTGCAGGCTGTGGGCTTGTGTTCTGGTGGTCATGGTGGGCTTTCAGGAAGGGGGGAATTCAGGACGCAGAGGCCGCAAAGGTTACGCAAAGGATGCAAAAAAGAGAAGAAAAGGAATTGAAAATTTTAGAAGACGCTCTAACCCTTCGGTTTTAAATTTTGACTTCCATTTTGAATTTTCTTTGTCTTCTTTTGCGTCCTCTGCGTCCGGTATTGGGTCTTTAAGCTTAGTTAATCAAAAAAATGCATTACATCGCGCAAACTGGTACCTGTGCGCGTAGGCTGCGTGCCTAGCTCTTCAAAGGGCAGGCCAGCGCGATTCACCCACAGGGTTTGCATGCCATACCAAGTGGCAGCCAGTGCGTCCCAGCCGTTGCTGCTGACGAACAGTATTTGCTTGGGTTGCAAGCCAGTAGCCTGCGAGCCCAGCGCATACGCATCGGGGTGGGTTTTGTATTTGCGAATGCTGTCCACGCTGATCACATGGTCTAGCAGGGTTTGCAGGCCTGCAGACTTGACGGCCACGTCCAGCATGGCGGGGTCGCCGTTGCTCAAGATGCCAGTGGGTATGCCGCGATCTTTCAGCGCTTGCAGCACTTCCTTGTTTTCTGGAAAAGCGCTCAGGTGCCGGTACTGGTTCATCAGCTGGCTGCTGGCTTCAAGCAGGTAATTGGCATCCAATGGGCCACTGGCCCCCTGAACAGTTGCGCGAGAGACTACTACTTTCATAGCGTATTGCAGCGCTGCTTGGGTCAACTGCCAAAACGGCAGGTAGTGTGCGCCGTGGTTGGAGGTGGTGACCAGGCGGGAGTATTCAATTTGCTTATCGCGCCACAGCACGCTCAGCGTCTGCCCATGGCCGGGAAACAGCTGCTCGGCCAACTGCGCCACGCTGTACACGTCAAACAGTGTGCCGTAGGCGTCAAACAGGACGGCGCGGGGCTTTTCAAGTTGCGGGAAGGGGGTTGTGGTCATGGTAGTCACTGTAGTCGATAGCGGGCTGACCATTCATAAGGGAAAGGTGACGTTATCCGCAACCAAAAACGATGCAATCGGTGGCTGCTCAGCGCTTCAAACCACCACCAAATGCGCCCGCTTTGCACCGCGCACGGCGTTCAAGGGTATTTCGCGGTCAAAAGTGACCAAGCGGCCGCCGTGCTTGACGGCGAGCGCAAGCAAGTAAATGTCGGTGAGCTGTCTGTGACCATGGATTTTGCTGTGGTCGAAGAGGGCAGTGTCTAGCAGGCTGATGTCGTCGGGCCAAAAGTGGTGGCTTGTTGAGGCGCAAAACTCTTGCAGTCTCTTCGCCACGACAGGGACCTGTTTGCAATTCGCATAGCGTGGCTGCGACATGATTCGCAGACAGCCGTTTTGCGTCAGGGGGCAGGTGGCCCATCCCTCTGGGGTGTTGTCCATAATCCAGCCAGTCGCCGACTGGTGAAAGTCGTGGGTTTCATCATGAATGCTGATTAAAAAATTTACGTCAAGTAAAGCGCGCATGCTTAAACACCCAGCTCGTCACGAAGCTGGTTGATATGCTCGTTAGTCACGCGAACACCCGCACGCTTGGGGAAGGGGTGGATGCCTAATTGGGCTAGTTTTTCGCGACGCACAGCCTCTGTTGTGGAGGGTTTTACCTTATCATTTTTGCTGGCCATGGCCGAATTGGACGCTAGCGCCGCACGCCCCCATTGCGAGATAATTTCCCCCATCGTCTTCTTGTCGCGGCGGGCGTAATCTTTGGCGGCGAAAAGCACGTCGTCGGCGATGTCTAATGTGGTGCGCATGGGGGAGTCCTTTCAGGCAGCAAGCTTTTATTGTAAAGCATCAAGCATCAAGCATCAAGCATCAATCGCGGCGGAATGCGCGTTACCTTCGCTCAACTCTTTATCGACCGCGGTTAGCAGCTTTATTTGCCCTTGTCGGATGGGTGTCAACCGAAGTGGTGATTGCTTTGAATTCTGCTGTAATTGAAGTTTAAAAATTCCGCCACCGATTGGACTGTATGACTGCATCAAAAATAGACGTATTAATCACCGAAGTAGGCATGCGCGACGGCCTGCAAGCCGTCAAGCGCACGATGGCCACACAAGACAAAAAGAGGTGGGTAGATGCCTTGGTGGCCGCTGGCCTGCGCGAGATTGAGGTGGCTTCCTTTGTGCCACCCAAGCTGCTGCCGCAAATGGCTGATGCGACGGAGATCACGCAGTACGCCGCCCAGATACCGGGCCTCACGCTGATAGGCTTGGTGCCCAACTTCAAGGGCGCGCAAGCGGCTTTAGCGGCTGGCGTGCATAAACTGACCATACCCTGCTCGGCCAGCGCGCTCCACAGCTTGGCCAACGTGCGCAAAACCCGTGAGCAGATGGTTGATGAGGTGCGCAGCATCGTCGCTTTAAAGAACGACATCGCCCCGCATGTGCAAATCGAGGCGGGCATTAGCGTGGCCTTTGGCTGCACCTTGCAAGGCGCGGTGCCCGATGACGACGTGATCTGGCTGCTGGAGCAGGTGATCGCCGCAGGCGCGGACGAGTCTGGCCTGGCTGATACCACCGGCATGGCCAACCCGGCGCAGGTGCGCCGCCTGTTCAAACGCGCCATTGCGACAGTAGGCTTGCAGCACGTGGGTGCGGCGCACATGCACAACACACGCGGGCTGGGCATTGCCAACTGCTTGGCGGCTTATGAAGAAGGCATTCGCGGGTATGACTCTTCCTTGGCGGGCTTGGGTGGCTGCCCCCATGCGCCCGGTGCGTCGGGCAATGTGGTGACCGAAGACCTGGTGATGATGTTTGAAGCGATGGGCGTGCGCACGGGCATCGACATAGAGAAACTGATTGCCGCACGCGAGCCTTTGAAAGTGGGGCTGCCGGGTGAGCCTTTGTACGGCATGACGGCGGAAGCTGGTTTGCCGATGGGCTTTGTGTATGCTTGATGGACAGCAATGAGTCCACGACCCGTTTAAAGAAAAATACCGGACGCAGAGGACGCAAAGGTTACGCAAAGGACGCAAAAGAAGACAAAGAAAATTCAAAATAGAAGTCAAAATTTGACATCAACTATTTTGAAAATATTTTTTAAAATTTTGTATTCTTTTCTTCTCTTTTTTGCGTTCTTTGCGTAACTTTTTCGCCCTCTACGTCCTGTCTTTCCCTCCCCAATTTCCCACAGCACTATGACAACCCCATCCAACGAAAAAGCATTGCCCTACGCCGGCCTGCGCATGGTCGAGTTCACCCACATGGTGATGGGCCCCACCTGCGGCATGGTGTTTGCCGATTTGGGCGCAGAGGTCATCAAAGTAGAGCCCCCCAAGGGAGACAACACCCGCAACCTGCTAGGCTCAGGTGCAGGCTTTTACCCACTGTTTAACCGCAACAAAAAATCCCTCACCCTCGACCTTAAAACCCCCGAAGGCCGCGAGGCGGTGCTCAAACTCATCGCCACTGCCGACATCGTCAGCCACAATTTTCGCCCCGAGACCATGCAAGCGCAGGGCTTGGATTACGAGAGCCTTAAAAAGCTCAACCCGCGCCTGATCTACATCGCCCTCAAAGGCTTTTTACCCGGCCCCTATGAGCACCGCACTGCACTCGATGAGGTGGTGCAGATGATGGGCGGTCTGGCCTACATGACCGGGCCAGTGGGCCAACCCCTGCGCGCAGGCAGCAGCGTGAACGACATCATGGGCGGCATGTTTGGCGCGATAGCGGCCATGGCGGCGCTGGCTCAAAGAGAAAAAAACGGCCTTGGCCAAGAAGTGCAAGCCGCCCTGTACGAGAACAATATTTTCTTGGTGGCGCAGCACATGATGCAATACGCCGTCACTGGCAAACCCGCCGACCCCATGCCCAACCGCATCTCCGCCTGGGCGGTGTACGACGTGTTTACCGTTAAAAATGGCGAGCAAATATTTTTAAGCGCCGTGAGCGACAAACAGTGGCTGGTGATGTGCGACGCTTTTGACTGGCAAGATCTGAAAGCCGACCCGCTGTACGGCAGCAACAACGACCGCGTGCGCGAACGCCCCCGCCTGCTGGCGCAACTGCGCGAGCGCTTCGCCCACTACAGCGCGCAAGAGCTCAGCGACACGTTCGAGAAAAACGGCCTGCCCTATGCCCCTATCAAAAAACCGCATGAACTGGTAGACGACCCACACCTGCTGGCCACTGGCGGCCTCACACCCATCACCTTGCCCAGCGGTGAGCAGACCAACACAGTGCTGTTCCCGTTCACACTGGATGGCCAACGCATGGGCGTGCGTTTGAACCCGCCCAAGCTGGGCGAGCACAGCGCCGAGCTGCTCGCAGAGCTGGGTTACAGCGAACAAGATGCTGCAAAATTAGGAGCTACTTCCGCTATTATTTAAAGGGCTACAGGCTGAAGACAATTAGTCTTTTGCCGATGGAGCCGCTCCCCGTAATTTCCCACTAGTCCCAGCCCAGCGCAGGCGGCGTGGGGCATGGCTCCCCAGGTAACCCAGTCTTTGCGGCAACCCGCTTCGCCGCGCGCCATAATCAGGGCGTGGATAAATTCAAACAACTTGAAACCTTCGCCGCTGTCGCCACCAAAGGCAGCCTTACTGCCGCCGCGCAGGCTGAGGGCGTAGCCGCCGCCATTATTGGCAGGCGCATCGACGCGCTGGAAGAGCGCTTGGGCGTCAAGCTCATGGTACGCACCACGCGGCGCATTACGCTCACACATGAGGGCAGCGCGTTTTTAGAAGACTGCCAGCGTGTGCTGGCCGACATGGCCAACGCCGAGGCCAGCGTGAGCGCCGGTGGCATCAAAGCCAGCGGCCACCTGCGCATCACCGCGCCCGCAGGCTTTGGCCGCAGGCACGTCGCGCCACTGGTGCCGCGCTTTCGCGAGCTGCATGCCGACGTTTCCATCTCATTGAACCTGTCTGACCGCGTGGTCGATTTGGCAGGCGAAGGCTTTGACTGCGCCGTGCGCGTGGGCGACCTGCCGGACTCGTCCCTGGTGAGCGTGCGCCTGGCCGACAACCGCCGTCTGTGCGTAGCCACCCCTAAATACCTGCAACAACGCGGCATGCCTGCGCAGCCCAGCGACCTGCACAAGTTTGACTGTCTCACGCTGTCCAGCGACGCATCACAAAGCCGTGGCTGGGCCTTCACCATCGATGGCGAGTTGCAACACCTGCGCCCCGGCGGCCCGCTGGACTGCAGCGACGGCCAAGTGCTGCACGAGTGGTGCCTGGCAGGCTACGGCATCGCCTGGCGCAGCACCTGGGAGGTAGCCGGTGACATCGCCGCTGGCCGCCTGGTACCCGTGCTGCAAGCGTTTGACGCACCTCCCAACGGCATCTACGCCGTGTTTCCGCAGCGCAAACATCTGCCGCTGCGGGTGCGACTGTGGGTGGATTTTTTAAAGCACCATTACGGGCATGCTGCTTTTTGGCACAGCGCTGCATGAGCGGTATGCCCAGACCCTGGTTAGAGCGCAGCACGCTCCTTTGTGCAGACGACTTTGCCTACAACGCGGCATGCTCTGATGCCATTGAGTGCCTGGCAACAGCCCGAAAAATTGATGCCACCAGCGCTATGGTGCTGTCACCCCGTTGGGCACACGACGCGCCAAAGCTGCAGGCGGTGCGCGGTCACCTGAGTGTGGGGTTGCACCTGGACTGGACCAGCAAATACGCTGTGCAGGCCGGGCACGGTATGGGCTTAGCGGTTGCCATGGTGCGCGCTGGTTTAGGTGGCTTTGGCGTTGACCAAGCTCGAAAGGTCATTGCCAAACAAATGGATCTTTTCGAGGCGCAGTGGGGGGGTGCGCCAGACCATATCGACGGCCACCAGCACGTCCAGCAGTTTGCTGGCATCCGCGAGGCGCTGGTGCAAGAGATCGCTCAGCGTTACCAAGCAACCAAGCCGTGGCTGCGCATTGCTAACCCGGTGTCAGAGTCTATCAATGCTAAGGCAGCGGTTGTCAAAGCAATGGGTGCCCTGCGACTGGAAACCCTGGCGCGCCAGGCCGGCATTCCATGTCGCCAATACTTGAGCGGTATCTATAATTTTAAGGGCGGTGCCAAGCAGTACGCCAAGCTGCTGGCTGATTGGCAGCGCAGCGCGCCCGCGGGCAGCGTTATCATGTGCCACCCTGGCTTGGCAGCAGAAGCGGACGATAGCATTGGCCCGTCTAGAGTGTGGGAATACCAAGTACTTGCGGCTCAGGGGCGAAGGATTTAATCCAAAGTGATCGGTCAACGCTTAGAGCGTAACAAAAGGTGACAATTGCCAAATGTCTGAACCACGAAAATCTTGGTTATCCATTGCCGTTTTAGTTCTGCTGCTGCTGGTGCTGGCTGCGCTGCGCCCATTGTCTGTACCCGACGAAGGGCGCTACGCCGACATTGGGCGCTGGATGCTCGTGTCCGGCGATTGGTTCATTCCCCGCTTAAACGGAATCCCGTTTTTTCACAAACCACCGTATTTGCATTGGCTGGAAGCCTCGGCCATGGCCGTGTTGGGCGTACATGCCTGGAGCGTGCGGTGGGTAGTAGCCTTACACGCCGCCATGATGCTGATCGTCAGTTACTTGGCCATGCGTCATATTGCTACTGAAAAAATAGCGAGAAATACTGTTTGGATGTTGGGCACCAGCCTGTCCTTTTTGATTGGTGGGCAGTATGTCAACCACGACATGTTGGTGGCCGCGTGGATCAGCGCGGCGCTGTGGTGCTTTTCGTTGGCTTTCATGCACGGCGACAAACCCCATGCGTGGCTGGCACGCGCGGGGTTTGCGGCCTGCGCCTTTGGCATGCTGTCAAAAGGCCTTATTGGTTTTGCGCTGCCTGGCTTGGTGCTGTTGATTTGGTTGCTGCTCACCAAGCAGATGCGCAAAGTGCTGCATTTGCCGTGGGCCAGTGGGTTGCTGATCTTTTGCACCATCGCCTTGCCCTGGTTTATCTTGGCGCAGATGCAGTATGACCACATGCTGCAATACATGTTTGGCACACACAATTTCAGTCGCTATACGAGCAGCACATTTAACAATATTCAGCCGTTTTGGTTCTATGGGGTCGTGCTCTTAGTACTGTTTTTTCCCTGGATATTCTTTACGGCTTATCAGGCCGTGGTGCGTATAAAAAGTGCACAAAATGCCACACAGTTCATCGCGAAACCCTATGAATGGTTACTCTGGATATGGTTACTCGCTATCGTCGGTTTCTTTTCCATCCCCAGCTCAAAAATCGTCGGCTACATGCTGCCGGTCATGCCTGCATTGGCTGCGCTGGCCGCGTTGGGTTGGCAGCAACTCTTTGCCCATCGGCTAGATCAAGACAAATGGTTTGCCAGCTTGTGTGGGTTGGCCTTGGCGATAGCCGTTGTTGCCAACGTGGCCGCCGCGCGCTTGAGTGAAAAAAACAGCGCCCAAGACGTGGCGCAGCACTTTGCCTGTATTGCCCAGGCGAGCGATACGCTGTACGCAGTGGGTGAGTTTCCGTATGACTTTGCGTTCTACGCGCAAACGAGCCAGCCGATGGTGGTGGTGCAAGACTGGCCCGAGGTGCGCAAAGACGTGGGTGACAATTGGAGGCGTGAATTATTTGAAGGTGCCGATTTTGACGCACGCGCCGCTCAGGTGTTGCAAACATCAGATGTGTTGGACTTAGCTGCGACTCAAGCGCACCAGTGGCTGGTAGCCCCCAAAGAACGTGGTGTCACCGGTTTTGCATTGGTATTGCGCGGCAAGGCGTGGAGCCTGTACCAGTCATATGCTAGCGGCGCCGCAGGCTCATCTGCGGAAAGCCCAAAACCGGCTGAGCACAAAGGTTTGCCCGGCTGCACACACTAGGGCAATCACCAGCGCCAGCATGGACCACAGCCCGGCGTAATGCAGCAGGAGCACAAAGATAATTTCGTTCGTCACAAAGCCCGCCGCAGCGGTAGCGGCAAAGCGGGCAAAACTTTGGCTTACCGAAGTGCCAGCGCTTTTAAAGCTGAAGCTGCGGTGGCCCACAAAGCTCACCACAAAGGCCACCAAAAACCCCACCGCGTTGGCCAGCTCGGGCCACAAGTGGGGAGCTATGCCCTGGTGCAGGCCTGCAAACACCAGCAGGTGCGTAAGCGCTGCAACCGCACCGACAGCGATAAACCACAGCCCTTGGGTCACTTGTCTTGCAACCCCATGCTGCTCGCATCTGGCAGTCCGCTACCGGTACGGGTACACACCAGGTAGGTAGGCCGCTGCTTGACCGCGTCATAAATACGGCCTACGTATTCGGCCAATATGCCCATCGCCAGCAGTTGCACTCCCGACAAAAACGTCATGCCCACCACCACAGTGGCGTAGCCCGCTACGTCGATGCCAAGCCAAAAATACTCGATGATGACCCAAGCGCCATAGCTAAGGGACGCAAACGCCAATAGCAACCCCAACCACGACATCAGCCGCAGCGGTGCAGTAGAAAACGCCAACATGCCGGTGAACGCCAACGATAGACCGCCACGCACGCCAAACTTGCTGCGACCCGCGGCGCGTGGCAGCGGGTCATAGGCAATGGCTTCGCTTTGAAAACCTACCCATGCGTACAGGCCTTTCATAAAGCGGTTGCGCTCGGGCAGCGCTCTGAGTGCGTTGACAACTTTGCGGTCAAGCAAGCGAAAATCGCCCGCATCTGGCGGAATTTTGACGCGATTGCCCCAGTTGATCAGCGTATAGAAAACACCAGCCAGCTTGCCATATAACCGCGACTGGTCATCACGGGTTGCGCGTACTGCATACACCACGTCCGCACCATGCTTCCACTTGAGTAGCATGCTGGCCAATAAAACGCTGGGGTGTTGGCCGTCAGCATCCATCAAAATCACCACGTCACCTTGCGCTGCGTCCAGGCCAGCGGTAAGAGCAGCTTCTTTGCCAAAATTGCGCGAAAACTGCACGTACACCACTTGCGGATGCTTTGCGCACAGGCCATGCATCACCACAGCCGTGTCGTCCCTGCTACCGTCGTCTACCACGATGATTTCAACCCTCGGGCTGAGCACCCCAGTCGCAGCCAGCACCTCGGACACCACCTTAGCCAAGTTAGGCGCCTCGTTGTAAGCAGGCAGCACACAGGTGATGGACGGCATCAGTAACGCTCGACGGTCAGTTGCCGTTTTGGTCGGCAAAGGCGTATTCTGCGGTGAAAGTGTCTGCATGGCTGAATTAAACACCAAGTTGTCGTGTCGTTTGGCCATCGTGTACGGGTGAGTGATGCAGCGCGGCCTGTCCGCACTCCCCAGCGAGCTGAGCAAACTCGACTGCCTTACCCTGTCCAGGGACGCATCGCAAACCCGTGGCTGGGCATTTACCTTAGGCGGCGAGCTGCAGCACCTGGGAGGTAGACGGCGAGATCGCCGCTGGCCGCCCGGTACCCACGCTGCAAGAGTTTGACGCGCCGCCCCATGGTATTTATGCCGTATTGGCCTGCAGCCCCATAGAATATCGCGGGAGCAGCTACTAAATATATAGTGCTTCAATACGCTTTGAGTAAACCCAAGGCCAGCCAAGCGGCAGTGCCCCACATCGTGAGCGCCACTACAGCGTCAATGCCGCGCCACACCGCAGGTTGTGTCAGCCTGTGGGCTAAGAGCTGCGCGCCCAGCCCGAGCGCGACAAACCACAGCGCCGACCCGGCCGCCGCCCCCGCACCAAACAGCCAGTTATCGGGCTGCGCGTAGGCCAGCGAGGCGGTGCCGATCAGTACCGCCGTGTCTAGCCACGCGTGCGGGTTAAGCCACGAGAAGGCCAAGGCTGTGCCCAGTGCCTGCATGCGCGTGGGCTTGGGCGCAGCGTTGGCATCTGGCGGCGTGCGCAACGCAGGGCCTGTTGCGCGCTGGCCATCTGCGCTCAAGCCATGGTACTGGTTTGCCCAAGAGCGCCAGGCTGCGCCCCAGCCGTAGTGCAGCAAAAACAATATCGCCGCGCCGATCATGGCCCCCTGCACCGCAAACGACAGCTTGCCTAGCTGCGCCAAGCCTGCCACACCGAAAGCAATCAAAATCACGTCTGTGATGGCACATGCCGCCACCGTCAGCCCTACATGCTGGCGCAGCAAGCCCATGCGCAGCACGTGGGCGTTTTGCGGGCCAATGGCGATGATGAGCGATAGGCTAAGCAGCAGGCCAGAGAAAGCGGCGGTCATGGGTGGTGTTAGATTTTCAAGGCTAAGGCGCATAGTACCTTCGTTAGACTAAGGGCCTGTTAACAACTAACATAAGCAATATCAACCCGATAGAATTTGATAATTCCAATCACCATGGAACTCATGTCGCACGAGCTTGATAGCCGAGTAGTCTTCATCACTGACG
>JAYVGI010000330.1:0-7200 GCA_043772355.1 Polaromonas sp. | reverse complement strand
TTTTTGACGGTTTCGCATCCCAATATCGAGATATTGGGTAAGAAAACGGTGAAAAATAGACCGCTGCGGTCGATTTGCAGCCGACGATTCCTAAGTCCGACAGGCTGCTAGGCCCCAGCTACGCTTTGCGCGAGGCCAGATAAATCCCCGGCAAAATCACCGCCGCGCCCACGGCGTGGTAGGCCCATATCGGTTCGCCCAAAGTCAGCCACGCCACCACGGCAGCGTACAAAGGCCCCAAGTACAGGGTGAGTGAGGTGCGGGCTGCGCCCAGTTCTTTTTGCATGGTGGAGTAGGCCAAATAGCCCGCCGCACCGGGAAAAACGGCCGCAGCCACGATCAGCCCGGCCGTTTTCCAGCCCCACAGGGTTTGCGTCATGGGCAGGCCAGACCAGGCTTCGATCAAGGCCAGGGGCAGCAGCACCACTACGCCCCCAGCGATGACCAAGACCAAGCGCGCGATGGGCGAGAGATCCGTAGGCCAGCGCTTGAGCAAGATGGAATAAAGCGTCCAGCTCAGCGTGCAGGCCAGGATCCACAGGTCTCCGGTCACAAACTGCACCTGCGCCAGCGCTTGCCACTGGCCTTTAATCACCACATGCACCAGCCCGGCGAAGGCCATGGCGATGCCCAGCCATTGCACCTTGCCCAAGCGCTCATTGAGCCACAGCCCCGAGGCAAAGGCTACAAATACCGGCGACAGCGCATAGATCAAGGCGATATTGGTAGCGCTGGTAGAGCGTGCACCAATGTACACCCAGGCCCCGCAAATCCACATGCCCAAAGCGCCAAACACCAGATAGTGCCAAGCATTGCGCGCCAGCAGCGAGCGTTTGGCCTGCAGCTCAGGCCAGGCAAATACAGCCAGTATCAACCCCGCAATAGCCCAGCGCAAGAGGGCCAGCATATGCGGTGCCACCACGCCCGGTGCGCTGCGCCCCACAATGTAGTTGACCGACCATAGTGCCGGTGTGATGAAAAGTAGCGCGAAGGCCCAGCGGTGTGCGAAGGTGGTGGACATATTGCACAATACTACGTCATGCACATCCAAGACCTCTCCACCCCCGCCGCGCTGGTAGACATCCAGCGCATGCAGCGCAACATTGCGCGCATGCAAACACGCATGACCGCGCTGGGCGTCGCCTTTCGCCCGCACGTAAAAACCAGTAAATGCATTGAGGTGGCGCGCCAGCAGATCGCCGCCGGTGCGCGCGGCATCACCGTGTCTACCCTCAAAGAGGCGGAGCAGTTTTTTGCCGCAGGCGTGACGGATATTTTGTACGCGGTGGGCATGTCTGCGCCCAAGCTCAAGCAAGCGGCGGCGCTGATGGCCCAGGGTTGTGCTTTGATAATCATTGCCGACAGCCTGCACGCGGCCAGCGCTATCGCCGAGTACGGCCAGCACAACGCGGTGGAGTTTGAGGTGTGGATCGAGATCGACACCGATGGCCACCGCTCGGGTGTCAAGCCTGAGAGCGACGACCTGTTGGCCATTGGCCAGGTGCTGCACCACCAGGGTGCAGGTCACCCAGGCGGGGCGCGCTTGGGCGGGGTGATGACGCACGCCGGTGCCAGCTACGAGCTGAGCACGCCGCAAGCCTTGCAGGCCATGGCCGAGCAAGAGCGCAGCCGGTGCGTGCGCGCTGCACAGCGCCTGCGCGCAGCGGGCCTGCCCTGCCCGGTGGTGAGTGTGGGCTCTACACCCACGGCACTGTCCGCGCAAAGCCTGCAAGGCGTGACCGAGGTGCGCGCCGGGGTGTATGTGTTTTTTGACCTGGTGATGGCCAACATCGGGGTCTGTATCCCGCAAGACGTGGCACTCAGCGTGCTTACCACTGTGATTGGCCACCAAGTGGAAAAAGGCTGGGCCATTGTGGATGCAGGCTGGATGGCCATGAGCCGTGACCGGGGCACCCAAAAACAGGCGCACGATTACGGCTACGGCCAAGTCTGCGATGTGCAGGCTCAAGTGATCGACGGTTATGTGTTGAGTGGGGCCAACCAAGAGCACGGCATTGTGAGCGGTGAGCAGCCATCCAGTCAGTCCATCGACCAACGCTTTCCCATCGGCATGCAGTTGCGCATTTTGCCCAATCACGCCTGCGCTACGGCAGCCCAGTTTCCTGAGTACCACGCAGTCACGGGACAGGACATTGGGCCCACTTGGGGGCGTTTTTACGGCTGGTAGGGC
Source organism: Polaromonas sp. (assembly GCA_043772355.1). Classification (GTDB taxonomy): domain Bacteria; phylum Pseudomonadota; class Gammaproteobacteria; order Burkholderiales; family Burkholderiaceae_C; genus JAAFIP01. The sequence goes on along the minus strand of JAYVGI010000330.1, from coordinate 5,009 downwards.
CCAACCCGCTCCAGTGGTCAAACGGGCCAGCGCTTACGCTGCCCAACTTCGCACAAAAAGTCATATCAGCTAATGCCTTTTACGCATGTTCCCTCACTAGGGTTTGTTATTCAGCAGGACTACAATCGCACACCTTTACAAAACCTGACGCGCAAGTTGGAAACCCCTATGCCCTCAATGAACGACACCGCTCCCACAAACACCGAAGAAAAACGTGCCGAGTTGCGCCGTGCGGCGCTGGAATACCATGAGTTCCCCACGCCAGGCAAGATCGCCATCGCAGCCACCAAACAGCTGGTCAACCAACACGACTTGGCGCTGGCCTACACGCCCGGTGTGGCCGCACCTTGCGAAGAGATTGTCAAAGACCCCAATAACGCCTTCAAGTACACCGCACGCGGCAACTTGGTAGCCGTCATCACCAACGGCACCGCTGTGCTGGGCCTGGGCGACATTGGCCCGCTGGCGGCCAAGCCGGTGATGGAAGGCAAGGCGGTTTTGTTCAAGAAATTTGCGGGTATCGACGTGTTTGACATCGAGATCAACGAGAAGCACGACCTGGACAAGCTGGTGGACATCATTGCCGCGCTGGAGCCGACCTTTGGCGGTATCAATCTGGAAGACATCAAAGCACCCGACTGCTTTTATGTCGAGCGCAAGCTGCGCGAGCGCATGAAGATCCCGGTGTTCCATGACGACCAGCACGGCACCGCCATCGTGGTGGGCGCGGCGATTTTGAACGGCCTCAAAGTCGTGGGCAAAGACCCGAAAAAGATCAAGCTCGTCACCAGTGGCGCAGGCGCTGCGGCGCTGGCCTGCCTGGGCCTGCTGCTCAAGCTGGGTATTCCGCGTGAAAACATTTTCGTCACCGACTTGGCTGGCGTGGTGTATGAAGGCCGCACCGAGCTGATGGACGAAGACAAAATTCAGTTTGCCCAAAAAACCTCGGCCCGCACACTGGGCGAGATCATCGAAGGGGCCGACGTGTTCCTGGGCCTGTCTGCGGGTGGCGTGCTCAAGCCCGAGATGGTGAAAAAGATGGCGGCCAAGCCGCTGATCCTGGCACTGGCCAACCCCACGCCCGAGATCACGCCCGAAGAAGTGCGCGCGGTGCGCAGCGATGTGGTGATGGCCACCGGCCGCTCGGACTACCCGAACCAGGTCAACAATGTCCTGTGCTTTCCCTACATCTTCCGTGGCGCGCTGGACTGTGGTGCCACCACCATCACGATAGAGATGGAAATTGCCGCCGTACACGCCATTGCCGAGCTAGCGCAGCAAGAGCAAAGCGATGTGGTGGCCGCCGCGTATGTGGGCGAGCAACTGGCCTTTGGCCCTGACTACCTGATCCCCAAGCCGTTTGATCCGCGCCTGATGATGATGATCGCCACGGCCGTGGCCAAAGCCGCAGCCGACTGCGGCGTGGCACTGCGCCCCATCACCGACATGGACGCATACCGCGAGCGTCTGCAAAGCTTTGTGTACGCCTCAGGTACCACCATGAAGCCGATTTTTGCAGCCGCCAAAAAAGCCACCAAAAAGCGCGTGGTCTATGCCGAGGGCGAAGAAGAGCGCGTGCTGCGCGCCTGCCAGATCGTGGTGGACGAGGGCATCGCCCGCCCTACCTTGATCGGCCGCCCCGCCGTGATAGCTGAGCGCATCACCAAGTTTGGTCTGCGCTTGCAAGCGGGCACGGATTACGATTTGGTCAACGTGGAGCAGGACGACCGCTACCGCGATTTCTGGCAAACCTACCACCGCATGACCGAGCGCAAAGGTGTGACGGTGCAGATGGCCAAGATCGAAATGCGGCGGCGACTGACCCTGATTGCGGCGATGATGTTGCACAAGGGTTACGCCGACGGCATGATCTGCGGCACCTGGGGCACCACCGCGTTACATTTGCAGTACATCGACCAAGTGCTGGGCAAGCGCGCAGGCGGCAGCCCCAGCACGCCACAAGACGTACCCGTGTATGCCTGTATGAACGGCCTGCTGCTGCCTGACCGTCAAGTGTTCCTGGTTGACACCCACGTTAACTACGATCCCAGCGCCGAAGAGCTGGCCGAGATCACCACCATGGCGGCTGAAGAAATGATGCGCTTTGGTATCAAGCCCAAGGCCGCGCTGCTTAGCCATAGCAACTTTGGCTCCAGCAACCAGCCCAGCGCCATCAAAATGCGCAAGGTGCTGGAGCTGCTGCACGAACAGGCCCCCTGGCTGGAAGTGGACGGCGAAATGCACGGCGACGTAGCCCTGGATGCTAGCGCCCGGCGCAGCATCATGCCCCACAGCAGTTTGGCGGGCGAGGCTAACTTGTTGGTACTACCCAACATCGATGCTGCAAACATCAGTTACAACTTGCTCAAAACAGCAGCGGGCGGCAACATCGCCATCGGTCCCGTGTTGTTAGGTTGCGCCGCCCCAGTGCATATTCTCACAGCCAGCACCACCGTGCGTCGCATAGTGAACATGACCGCCTTGACAGTGGCCGATGCAAACGCCGTTCGATAAGGTGTTTACCGAAAGTTAGTACAAACTAATCGTCTATTAAGAAGAATGGAGTAACCCTTCTCGTGATGCATGTGTCGCAAAAGGGGCTTGCATTTTGGTGTGGATAGGGCGACAATAGAGTCCTTGGAATCGCGGGTTAACCCGTAATTTTTAGACCAAACACGATGATTGGTCAGATTCTATGGCGCGCTCGCTGGATTGGCGGGTATTAAAAAATGGGTTGCCTGACATGACCCTCCTATGCACTGGAATGAGACTGTGAGACGCTTTTTTGCTCTTCGATTGGCTGGCGCATATTCGCTTTTGGTGACTTTCGCTCTGGCCTGTGTGCTGGTTTTGGCGGCCGGGGTGGATGGTCAATTGGTCTATGCCAAAGGGCCGGTATTACCTGAGGCTGTTGCGGGTGCCTCGATCAAGCTGAGTGATCTGCCTAAGCAGGGTGGCGAGACCTACGAGCAGATTTTAAAGGGTGGGCCGTTTGCCTACGACAAAGACGGTGTCGTGTTTGGCAACCGCGAGCGCATATTGCCCGAGAAAAAACGTGGTTACTACCGCGAGTACACGGTAAAAACACCGTACGCACGCACCCGGGGAGCCAAAAGAATTGTGTGCGGTGGAAGTCAACCCACTGCGCCCGAGGCCTGTTACTACAGTGACGACCACTACGCGAGCTTTAAGCGCATCGCCCCATGATGCGCAGACAAGATTAGTTTCATTAATTGTCAGTTTTTTGTGAAGAGAGAACGGAGCGCACTATGCCACTTCGTACCGTTAAATCCAATATCGTGCAATCCATCCGCGCTCACCGCGTGGCCGATCTGCAAGCCGCAGCCACCGAGCTGGGCCACCACTTTCTGTACGCCACCCTGGGTGACGCACAGTCCAAGCAAGACGTGCTCGACACCATCGCTGCGGCATTCAAACTGCCCGCACACTTTGGCAAGAACTACGACGCGCTGTACGACTGCATGACCGACCCACTGCACAAGTCTGGCACCCAGCCCGGCTTTATCGTGGTGCTGGAGCATGTGCCTGCGCACGCTAAGTTTGACAAAGAAGCCCGCGAGCAGCTGCTGGACATCTTCCGCGATGTGTCCGAGTACTGGCACGACCGCAAGATCCCGTTTCGCTGCTTCTACTCGTTTGCAGTAGCCCGCGCGTCTGACGGTAAAGCCGTGGTGCCTACCGAGGGGGTGGATGGCGGCGAAGCGCCAGAGAGAATGCCTACCGACAAGCTGGTAGACGTGTCGCCCTTGGCGCTGCGTATGAGCAGCCCGTTCAATGCCGGTTACTGGTTGAACGCCGCTTAAGCGCTGTTGGTGTTGTAAAAAGGCTGCCTTGTGCAGCCTTTCTAATTTTTGTGGCCAAAATAGAGCCAACGCGGAAGAGGCGACGGGCTAGTACAGTCCTCGCACTCGGGCGTGCACGCGTGCCAGGCCCAGCAGGGCATCGGTGTACGGCGTGGCGACCTGCGTCAAGCGGCCCAGCTCTTGCACTGCGCCTATCAGCGCGTCCAGCTCTACAGGTTTGCCCGCTTCTACGTCTTGCAGCATCGAGGTTTTGAATGCGCCAAGTTTGCGGGTCACGGCATGGCGATCCTCGGCCTCTTGGTCGATGGGGATGCCAATGTGCGCACCGATGGCCTTGGCCTCCAGCATCACGCGGCTGACAAAGCCGCGCACCAGGTCGTCATCCAAAATCTTGTCGGTGGTAGCCCCGGTGATGGCGCTGACGGGGTTCATCGTCATGTTGCCCCACAGCTTGTACCAGATGTCTTTTTGAATCTGCTCAGACACTTTGGTATCGAATCCGGCTTGGGCAAACAAAGCATGCAGGGCCAGCACGCGCGGTGTTTTCTCTCCCGATGGCTCGCCGATGATGAGGCCGTTGCCAAAACGGTGCTGCACCACGCCGGGCGCGCTGGTGGAGCAACTGGCATGCACCACGCAGCCGATGATGTGCTGGGCTGGGATGCGCTGTGCAATGCTGCCGTCTGCATCCACCGACTGCAATGCACGGCCTGCATATGCGCCGCCAAAGCCCTGCAAAAACCACCACGGCACACCGTTCATGGCTGACAGCACGATGGTCTGTGGTGAGAGCAGCGGCGCGATGTGTTGTGCTACATCGCGCAGCGCGGGGGCTTTCACGCAGACGATCACCACGTCTTGCACGCCCAGCGCCGCAGGGTCTTGCACGGCAGTGACGGAGCTGCACAGCATAGCGCCCGCGCTGTGCAACACCATGCCGTCACGTTGCAAGGCTTGCAGCGTAGCACCACGCGCCACCACACTGACCTGCGCACCCGCGCGTACCAGTTGCACGCCCAGCCACAGGCCAATGGCGCCGGCTCCGTAGATTGCTATCTTCATGGTTGCATGGATGTTGGTTTAGGGTCGCAGTCCAATAGACTACAGCGGGAGAAGCTATTGAATAAATAGCGAATTTTATTGCTTGTAGCTGTCGTCGATCTTGTCTACCAGGCGCTGCATAGC
>JAYVGI010000329.1:0-4341 GCA_043772355.1 Polaromonas sp. | reverse complement strand
TTTTTGACGGTTTCGCATCCCAATATCGAGATATTGGGTAAGAAAACGGTGAAAAATAGACCGCTGCGGTCGATTTGCAGCCGACGATTCCTAAGTCCGCCAGGCTGCTAGGGCCGCCACCTCCCCCTTTATGCCGCTGCGCCGTCCACGCCAAGCGCCGGGGCTGCGAAAAGGGTGTGGGTGCACCGGTGGGGCGATCACCAAGTTGGCAACATCTGGGCAGCAGTCGGCACGCGGCGGTAGGCTCCCAACCACTTCGCAAGAGCTGGTCGATGGTGTACTCAGCGCAGCGGCATCAAGGAGGAGCTGTCGGCCCTAGGCCGCAACGGGGGACAGCCGCGCAGCTGAGTACACCGTCGGCCAGCTCCCCGTACAAAACTTGCCGAGTCCCTCCCGAGAATACCAAGCAGTCCGGCAACAAATCAGTACTTACGCTAGTGACCCAGCGCCCCGCCAGCACGTTGATATACAGGACAATAGCGGTATTCCCGCTTTCAACTCTTAGGATATTGACGATGCATCGCAGAACCCTCCTCACCGTAGCCGCCGCAGGAGCAGCCACCTTGCACGCGCCCATGCTGCGTGCGCAAACCCTGCCCACCGGGCCCATCAAAATCATCGTCGGCTTTCCCCCCGGTGGCGGCACCGATGCACTGGCCCGTGTGGTTGGCCAAAAACTGCAAGTCATGTGGGGCAACACCGTTGTTATTGAAAACAAGGCCGGTGCCGCTGGTGTGATTGCCGCCGACTACGTGAGCAAACAGCCAGCTGACGGCAACACCTTGCTCATGGCCCACATCAACAGCCATGCCCTGGGCCCCGCGCTCAACAGCGTAGGCTCGGGCGTGAAGCTGGGCTACGATGCCAACAAAGATTTTGCCCCCATCAGCATGGTCGGTGTCACGCCTAACTTGCTGATCTGCAATACCAACCAACCCGCTAAAACCGTCAAAGACTTGATCGCCCTGTGCAAATCCAAGCCCGGCCAGATCAGCTTTGCCAGCGCCGGCGGCGGCTCGGCCCAGCACTTTGCGCTGGAGATGTTCAAGCTGCAAGCCAAAGTGTTTGCCCTGCACATCCCCTACCGAGGCTCGGGCCCCGCCATTACCGATTTGATCGGCGGCCAAGTTAACTATTGCTTTGAAACCATGACCTCGGCCACGCCCCATGTCAAGGGCGGCAAGGCCATTGCCATCGCGCAAACCCGCCTCAAGCGCGCCAAGGGCCACCCCAATGTGCCCACCATGGACGAGTCCGGCTTTCCCGGCTTTGAGGCCACCGTCTGGTACGGCCTGATGGGCCCCGGCAAAATGCCCCCAGCCATGGCCCAGCGCATGAACGAAGACATCAACAAAGTGCTGGCCATGCCCGATGTGCAAGAGAAGATGGAGCAGTACGGCGCAGAAGACGGCGGCGGCAGCATCCAGAAGTTTGCCGACTTTATCAAGGCCGAGCAGCAAAAATGGGCGCTCGTGGCCAAGGGCGCAGGCGTGAAAGCGGACGCTTAAAAAACCATAAGCAAAGCACACCATGGCATTTATCTACTACGTTACCCAAATCCAGTTCGACTACGGCGCTATTGCCCTGCTCAAGGCCGAGTGCCAGCGCGTGGGCATCACCCGTCCGCTTATCGTCACCGACGCGGGCGTGCGCGCCGCAGGCATTGTGGACAAGGCCGTGGCCGCGCTGGGCAACACGCCCCACGCCATTTTTGACCAAGTGCCCTCCAACCCCACCGAGTCCGCCGTGCGCGCGGGCGCAGCCGCCTACAAGGCCGGCCTGTGCGACGGCCTGGTGGCAGTGGGCGGCGGCTCATCGATAGACTGCGCCAAAGGCATCGCCATTTTGGCCACGCACGAAGGCCCGCTCAAAACCTACGCCACCATCGAAGGCGGCTCGCTCAAGATTACCGACGCGGTCTGCCCCCTCATCGCCGTGCCCACCACCAGCGGCACCGGCAGCGAGGTGGCGCGCGGCGCAATTTTGATCTTGGACGACGGGCGCAAAGTGGGCTTTCACAGCTGGCATTTGGTGCCCAAAACCGCCATCTGCGACCCCGACTTGACGCTAGGCCTACCACCCCAGCTGACCGCCGCCACCGGCATGGACGCGATAGCCCACTGCATGGAAACCTTCATGGCCGCGCCGTTTAACCCACCGGCCGACGGCATCGCCATCGACGGCCTGCGCCGGGGCTGGCAGTACATCGAGCGCGCCACGCAAAACGGTGCTGACAAAGAGGCCCGCTTCAATTTAATGAGCGCCTCCATGCAGGGCGCCATGGCCTTCCAAAAAGGTCTGGGCTGCGTGCATTCGCTCTCGCACAGCCTGGGCGGCGTGAACCCCCGCCTGCACCACGGCACCCTGAACGCGATGTTTTTGCCCGCCGTAGTGCGCTTTAACGCACCGGCCGAGTCGGTGCAAAAAGAAGACCGCTTGAACCGCATGGCGCAGGCGATGGGCTTGGCCTCTGGAACTGACGTAGCACCAGCGCTTGCTGACATGACACGCCGCCTGGGTCTGCCCACTGGCTTGGCCGCGATGGGTGTGACTACTGCCGACTACGAACGCATCATCGACGGTGCAATGGCCGACCACTGCCACAAGATGAACCCGCGCATTGCCACGCGGGAGGAGTATGCGCAGATGCTGAGTGATAGTGCGGTGTTGCGGGGGTAGGTTTTTGCAACACTGTTCACGGTTGTGAGCCGGTTGCTGTCCCCTGTCCCCTGTTCTCTGGCACCGCGCACGGCGCAGGCGCTATGCCTATGCCACCCGAGCACCGGCCCCTTCGGGGGAGCATCTGCAGTACTCGCTTTTGGGGAAAACCTCGAAACTCGGCTAACGCCTCAGACACCGACGTTTTCTGATCCCAAAAGCTCCGTGCTTCGAGCCCGGAGCTCTTATTGGGTGGCACAGGCATAGCACCTGCGCCGTGCGCTTGTCTCTTGGTTGCGGTTTCGCGCGGGGTTGGTCACTATTTATTTTCTTGCTCCCTCTCCCGCACTGCGGGAGAGGGCTGGGGTGAGGGTGTCTCAGGTCAGTACAAAATCAGGTGAACTCACTCAAATTTCGCCCCACGCAAATAGCAGCGAAGGCTCACATAGTCTGGCGTAAAAGCACTCACCGCTCATCGACCTTTCTAGGCGCAACGGATGGCACGCGTGACAAGATGGCATTAAGCTTCGCTTGGCTACCCCGCGCTGCACGCTCTTCAAAAAAAGTAGCCGTGTCCAGCGCCGACACCTTTTCAGCCACCGCAACCATGATGAACTGATTAAGCGATGCCTGATCGCGCTCGGCCAGTGTTTTTGGCGTGGGCGTATAACGAGTCTGGCAGGCGCAGGGCGAAGGTACGCATAGGTGTTTCTCCAGTTTTCTCAAATGTTTTCCGGGTGTTCATATGCCAGAACTTCACGTAGTTTCGATTCTATTCTTCTGCTAAATAAGCCTGTAGCCCAATAAAATATAGCGTAAGAGGCTACTGAATGTATAGCATATACAACCCTTGCAACCGACACTACCAACGCCTGTAACGCATCCAGCGGGCTGGCTGTGCCACCCGCCGCCACCTTTAATACATGGGTGTAGATCATCGTCGTGCTCACATCACTGTGCCCCAGCAGTTCTTGCACCGTGCGGATATCGGTGCCCGCTTGCAGCAAGTGCGTAGCAAAGCTGTGGCGCAGGAATTGCAGTTGCACATCCATGTACATGCGGTCATGGCCTGCGGGGCGCTGGATGCGAAGGGTCAATGGGCAACGCCAACACGCCAGCCAGATTTCCTGTTTCCGGAGCATGCCCTGTCTGCGGTGTTTCGCGGCAAATTCATGGCGGCCTTGCAGGAGGCACACCAGAACGGGCAGCTACCGCGTGATCCGCAAGGCGATAGCACCGCTTGGCGCAAGCGCCACGCTGCGCTGTACCGGCACGACTGGGTCGTGTATGCCAAGGCGGCGCTGGGCGGGCCAGCCCAGGTGCTGGAGTACCTCAGTCGCTACACGCACCGCACGGCGATCTCTAATGCGCGTATCGGTACGGTCAGCGCAGCCCAAGTCAACTTCAAGGTGCGCAGTAACGAGCATGGCGGCAAACGCTGGCTGCGTCTGGACGGGGTGGAGTTTGTGCGCCGCTTTCTGCTGCATATCCTGCCCAAGGGGGTCAAGCGGATTCGCCACTATGGGCTGCTGGCAGCGGGGTGCAAGGCGATCACATTGGCGCAGGCCCGCTCGGCGTTGGCGATGCCGGCACCCAACCCGCTAGCGCAGGAGTCGGCGGCTGACTTTATGCGCCGCGTCAAGGCGGTCGAGGTGTTGCAGTGCCCCTGCTGCGCGCTGGGGC
>JAYVGI010000328.1:0-2911 GCA_043772355.1 Polaromonas sp. | reverse complement strand
GAGGTGGTGTACACCTTGAAGCAGGTGGTGTGTGTGAAGGGATAGGGAACAATGATTGAATTGGACGGCTCGCTAGGCGAAGGCGGCGGGCAAATATTGCGAACTGCTTTGGCGCTGAGCCTCATTACAGGCAAAGCGTTTCGCATCGACAATATCCGGGCCAAACGCCCCAAGCCCGGGTTGATGCGCCAGCACTTGGCTTGTGTGCAGGCGGCGGTGGCTGTGGGCGGCGGTGTAGACGTTACCCAGGCGGTGAGCGGTGGCGGTCAGGCGGCGCAGGTGGGTGACACCTCGCTCACTTTCACGCCGGGCAAAATCTGCGCGGGGGACTATGAGTTTGCGATTGGCTCGGCAGGCAGTTGCATGCTGGTGCTGCAAACGGTGCTGTGGCCGCTGGTGATGGCGGATCGTGCGTCTGCGCTCACGCTGCGCGGAGGTACGCACAACCCGATGGCACCATCGCTATCGTTCTTGCAGCTTCTTACGCCTTATTTGTCTGGGCTAGGGCCTGATTTGATGGCGATGGAGCTGCGTTGCCATGGGTTTTACCCAGCGGGTGGGGGCGAGGTGCGGGTAACGGTGCGCCCGCCTGCGGTATCGGGCTCGCTTGGCTTGGCACCCATCCACATCATGCAGCGCGGCGCGCTGGTAGCGGCCTATGCCGAGTGCCTGCATGGCGGCATACCCAAAGGCGTGGCCGAGCGTGAGCTGGCGGTGCTGAAAACCGGGCTAGGTTGGCAGGACGAGCAGTTGCGTAACCGCGCCCTGCGTGCCAACGAAGGGCCGGGCAATGCGCTACTGGTGGTGCTGAAGTATGAGCACATTACCGAAGTGTTTGCCAGCTACGGCGAGCGCGGTGTGAGCGCGGAGCACGTAGCGCATAAATTGTTGCACGAAGTGCGCGATTACCTGATGCATGCTGCACCCGTGGGGCCGCACTTGGCCGATCAGTTGATGATCCCGATGGCCTTGGCAGCTGTGCAAAGCGGTAAAGGGCAGGGCGGCGGGCAGTATTGGGCAACAGAGCTGACGGAGCACACGCGTACCAACGCGCTGGTGATCGAGAAATTCTTGGCCGTCAAATTTGCTATGCAGCCTTTGCAAGGCGGGGTGGTGATCAGCGTAGCAGTCTAGCCTAGCTCGCCATGATCAGATATTCAATGCCGTGTTTTCTGTGTGGGCCTCGTCAACTTTGGCTGGGGTTTGGTGAGGTTGACCGGCGCGGTCGCTGCGTTGTGCGCTGCGACAAACGCCTTCTTAACTTCTGGTAGCTCAAGTGGCAGCCGTCCGCGCTGGGGCGCTGATGTAGCTGCCAGACCAGGTGGCGCGCAAAACCAAGTGCTGTTAAACGGCAAGGCGCATTGGTTGGTCAAGTCAAACTTGGTGTCCCGTGCCAAGCCAACCACGGCATGTATGCAACTGAGTACAAATTGGCCTGGCCGTATGGGGGCTATGGTGGAGGTGCCGTAAGCAATGGTGACATCGGCTTGCAACTGCCCACCTACTTCAAACTCATCGACACGTATGACTAAAGCAGGGCGATTTTTGGGCCCGGGTGCGGCAAATTTGTCTTGAGGAAACCAGCACTGAACAATATCGCCCGGCATGGGTGGCGGGTACCACACGGGGTGAGCGGGCATCACAGAAGATCGGTAATGCTGCTGCTGCGCACGGGTTTGGCTCGGCGCTTGGGGGCATGCTGGCGAAGAATTTGGTGCTGCGCAGTGGTCAGCGGAGGATAGCTGGGAATTGGCCCGTTATTTGTGGGTAGGGTAGGCGCTGCTGGTTGGCTGGCTTGCAGTTCGTCTCGCAGGCGTGCCAATGCGTAGAGGACGGTTTGGTTTTGCGTAAAACCCAGCGTCTTGGCCATGCGCTGCAGTGTGGCTTTGCTAGCGGTGGTGATAGAGTCGGCGCGAAAAGCAACCGAAAGAGCTTCAGTAGTCATATGGAAAGTATAGGGGAAACATGGGGGATTTGCAAGTCCCATAACATTCACAGAGCCCGCGAATAGAAGGCGGGATAGGCACGGCACGGATGCCATTCTTGCCGCTCAAATTGGTAGTGCAGCCTTTGCAGGGCTGTGTTGTCCCGAGCGTAGATGGATAGAATGAACCCTATGCTAGCAGCACCCACCACCGCAGCCTATCCAGCTATTTTTGCAACGCATGCGACGCAGTTTGCGCGCGCGGATGCGCTGCGCGTGCGGATTGACGCGAAAAAGAACCAAGATGCGGCATTGTGGGACACCATTGTCAAGCGCCTGCGCGTTGACTGGACATACAACTCCAACGGGATTGAAGGCAGCACCCTCACGCGCGGCGAAACGCACTTTTTTCTGTCGGAGGGTTTGACTGTCGAAGGCAAGCCGCTGAAAGACTTTATGGACGCGCAAAACCATGCCGAGGCTATCGACATGCTGTTTGATGTGGTCAGTAACAAGCAGCCGATTACCGAGGGTTTTATCAAGGAAGTCAACGCGCTGATTCTGCGCGGAGTCGAGTTCACGCCTGCAAAAAGTGCCAGCGGGCAGATGGTCAGAAAACCTGCGACACCCGGGCAATATAAAAAACTGGCTAACCACGTAGAGCAGGCTGATGGAACGGTGCATACCTACGTCGAACCTTTGCACGTCAAAGACAACATGGAAACGCTGGTGGCATGGATTAACCAGTCCATCGGCAGCGTCCATCCTATCCATGTAGCGGCTGTGGCGCACTACCATCTGGTGCGCATTCACCCCTTTGACGATGGCAATGGCCGGGGTGCCCGCATCTTGATGAACCTCATCTTGATGCACAAAGGCTATTTCCCTGCCGTGGTTCGGCTAGAGACCAAGCGTCGTTATCTGGACGCTTTGAGTGCAGCAGATCGCGGCGATCTCTCGCCCTTCATTGCCTACATCGCCGACTGC
>JAYVGI010000327.1:0-12945 GCA_043772355.1 Polaromonas sp. | reverse complement strand
TCGGAGCCTACGCAAAAGGGGTCAGAGCAAAATTTCGTTATGCATGGTCGCGCTCCGGATAGAGGGTCGTCCTGAATTTTGATCTGACCCCATTTGCTTGCCATTTGCTTGCCATTTGCTTCACGCGCAGGCGGTAGAACGCCCGCCACGCCGGACAGAGGAGTCTGCACCAGCGGTAAAACGCCCACCACGGCGGCCAGAGCAGGTCGGCGGTGCACCTTCAGCGTAGCGGCATCAAGGAGGAGCAGTCTGCCTTAGGCAGACGCGGGGGACAGCCGCGTAGCTGAAGGTGCACCGCCGGCCTGCTCCTGTACAAAAGTCAGGCTCCACGCACACCATGAAGGTGCGCCGCCGGCCTGCTCCCGTACAAAATCAAACGCTACACTTTGTGCAGCACATACCGCATATTTATCCATGGCTAACGGCTGATTGATGCCTTAAAACTGCGAAAAATCGCCATTTTGGCGCGTGGCGGAAGCTCTGGAGACCTGGAAATCGGCTGAAACCCGTTAAATTGCCGGCTGGCGGACCATTTTGGGGGGCTTATTGGCAACTAGCCAGCAGAAAACATGCCGGTTCCGCTATGGAATTGGGAGTAGCGACGGATGCCGGTGCAACGGGTAACCGGGAGTACCTAAAATAAGCCACCCATGGCCTCCCACCCACCCACCTCTTTTGCACACGCCCGCAGCGGCGCACCGCGCCTGATCCGTTTTAACAAACCTTACGGGGTGCTCAGCCAGTTCACACCCGAAGGGCGATGGCAAGGGCTGAAAGACTTTATTGAGATCCCCGGCGTGTACGTCGCAGGCAGGCTGGACGCTGACAGTGAAGGCTTGCTGCTGCTTACCAACGACGGCCCACTGCAAGCGCGCATCAGCGACCCGCGCTACAAAATGGAAAAAACTTACTGGGTGCAAGTCGAAGGCATGCCGGACGAAGCGGCGCTACAGACGCTACGCAGTGGCGTGCAGCTTTGCGACGGCCCCACCCGCCCTGCCCGTGCCAGCATGATCGCTGCGCCGCCCATGCTATGGCCCCGCGACCCACCCATACGCGTGCGCGCCGCCAAACCTACCGCCTGGCTGGAGCTGTGCATCAGCGAGGGGCGCAACCGCCAGGTACGCCGCATGACCGCTGCGGTGGGCTTGCCCACGCTGCGCCTGGTCCGAGCGGCGATAGGGCCCTACACTGTGGAGGGCTTGATGCCAGGCACCTACCAAGACGCGACAGACAGGATCACGCCCCTATTGCGAAACCGCCTTGCGATTAATTAAAATACCGTTATGACTCACCACAAACACCAATCATCGCGTCGCACCTGGCTATTTTTAGCCTTTTTCACAGCCTGTATGCAGTGGGCTGGTGCCTTCGAGCTGCCCGCAGGAGCACCCAAAGGCCAGGTGCTGCTCACCGTCAACGGCAACATCAGCGTCAAAAACACGGCCGAGGCTGCGGTGTTTGATGCCGAACTGCTCGACGCACTGCCGCAAAAAAGTTTTATTACTACCACGCCGTGGTTTAAAGAGCCCACTAAATTTACCGGCCCGTTGCTGCGCGACGTACTGCAAGCGCTCAAAGCCAATGGCACCAACATCAAGGCCACAGCGCTGAACGACTACAAAATCAACATCCCCATGCAAGATGCCCTGAAATACGATGTGATTTTGGCGCGCCAAGTCGATGGCAAGATCATCAGCGTGCGTGAAAAAGGACCGCTGTTTGTCATCTATCCGTTTGACAGCGCATCCGAGCTGAGAAACTTGACCTATTACAGCCGCAGCATTTGGCAGCTCAAGGCTTTAAGCATCGAATAGCGCCTACGCACCCTGTTCGCGCAATGCCCACCTTGCCCAGCACCAAGCATAAATCCCGATTTTTGCCCCGGTTAAAAATCAACACCGCCTCGATGGTGGTGTTGATTACTTTTGCGCTGTTCCTGACCTTGATTCCGCTGTTGATGATTCAGCTGCAAAAGTCGCAATTGCGGCAAGTCGCAGCGCAAAGCCGGGTGGACTCTGTACTATCGATTACCTACCAGTTTGAACGCGAGCATGGCCGTTTTCGCACCGCCTTGCGCAACGCCATAGAGCACCCCGAGCCCGGTGCGTTGCAAGATCTGTCGTTGCGCTATGACATTTTTTTCAGCCGTTTTGATCTGATAAAAAATAGCCCTTCACTGGCGTATTTGCACAGTGCCAAAGAGTACCTCGCAGTCGTGAAGGCGCTGGACTTATTTGTAAAGAAAGCCGATCCCGTGATGGCGGGTATAAGTTCGGGCCCTGTCATCAACGACACCCTCAAGGACTTACTGCACCAAGCCAACACAGACGAGGAAGCACTACGTGATCTGACGAATTTCTCGACCACCACCGTCAGCAAAGAAATTGATGCACGTAACGCAACGATTGAAACTCAAAGCGTGTACATCGTAGTGTTTGCTGCAGTGCAATGGCTGATTTTATCGGGTGCGTTGATCGGCTTTATGCTGTATGTGCGCAGGCAACGGCTGCACAATCTGGAACTGACAAAGTTCACGCGCCGACTGCACATGGCCAGCCGCCGTGCCGACACGGCCAACCAGGCCAAAAGCGTTTTCCTGGCCAATATGAGCCACGAGCTGCGCACACCGTTTCAAGGTCTGCTGGGCATGCTCAACTTGCTAAGGGGCACCACCTTGTCCCATACACAACACGACTACACCAGCACAGCCATCAGCTCGGCCCGGCATCTGCTGGAGGTGCTGAACGATATTATTGATATCTCCACCATTGAAACTGGTGCGCTCAAGCTGCGCGCAGCACCGGTGAATCTGCGCGCCCTCATCTATGAGATTGAAGCCATGCTGGCCGCATCAGCCCATGAGAAAAACATTAGTCTGCAGGTGCGCGTGTCAGAGCATCTGCCCGAATGGATCAACGCGGACTCGACGCGGCTGAGCCAGATACTGATCAACTTGCTGAACAACGCCATCAAATTCACCGATGCTGGCAACGTGGATCTGGAGGCCACTTTGCTGCCAGCCAGCCAGCCAGGAGAGCCGCTCAGCATGCGCATCACGGTGCGAGACACAGGCATTGGCATGGACGAAAAAACCCTCGGCGGTTTGTTCTCGCGCTTCTACCAGGCTGACTTGTCAACCCAGCGTCGCTATGGTGGCTCGGGTTTGGGTTTGGAGATATCGCAAAATTTGGCCCATATGATGGGCGGCAATGTCACTGCGCTCAGCAGTTTGGGGGGCGGCTCGGTGTTTACCTTGGCGCTGCCACTGCACCCGGCCAGCGCGCCCGGTGCAGCACCAGTCAGCCACCCGGCGGTACTGCGAAAACTGAACATTCTGGTGGTCGATGACCATCCCGTTAATGTAAAATATTTGTCTATTTTGCTGAAGCAAATGGGGCATGCCACGGTCAACTGTGAAAACGGCGCCCACAGCCTGGTGCAGGTTCGCCAACAGGTATTTGATGTCGTTTTAATGGACCTGCATATGCCCGAGATGGATGGCTTCCAGGCGACCCGCGCCATCAGGCAACTCCAAGGCCCCGCCGCAGATACGAAAATAGTCATCGTCTCTGCGGATATTTTGAACAATACGCGCCAGGCGGCCCTCGATGCCGGGGCCAATGAGTTCATCACCAAACCGTTGCTGGCAGATGACTTGCGCAAAGTACTGGCCCGTTGCTTGCAGGGGGCTCCACTGCCCCCCGCCGATACTGCGGGCCCCGCAGCCTCCCAGGCTTGGCACTGTCCATCGCACTATCCATCGCGCGATCCATCCCCCGACCCACACCCCGCAGACAACCGCCAAGCTGACGAGTTGATTAACACCCAAATCCATCAGGAATTTATTGACCTGATGCCTGGTGCCACCATCGACAAGCAACTGCAGGCCATCTTCGGCAAGGACCATAACGACATCATTTGCATAGAAACCGCGTTGAACGCGGGTGACCTGCCCGAAGCCAAGCGGGTAGCGCACCAGCTCAAAGGGGTCTGCATGCTGATGGGCTTTACCCAACTGGGCCACGCTTTGCACCAGGCAGAGCAACTTGGCGCGGACGGTTCATCCCAAACCCATGCACAAATACTGGCCCAACTGCACCAGAGCGTTGACAACACCCGTCTGGTTCTGGCGCAGCTTGGTGCAGCATTCATTGACAAAAGCAGCCCAAAAAGCGAACTGGAGTCATCTCCCTAGCCCGTTAGGTCGCGTTCACTAAGGAATTTTTGCACAATCGCGTTGTCCAATTAACTCACTCTGAAGGAAACATGATGCGCGCAAAAAAACTTTCTACCGTCACCAACGATGTCATTGCCTCTACCGGCAACACCGCTAAAAACGTGATCCAGGCTTACCGCGTGGGCGGCGAGCGTGTGATGGGCCTGCTGGAGCAGCGCTGGAACAGCGCGTTCCAAGCCTCACGCGCACAGCTGTCTGCCCAGACCGCCAAAAACGCTACCGCTGCACAGCAAATGGTCAGTGGGTACACCACCAAGGGCCTGGCAATAAGCTCCAACGGGGCTCACGGCGCAGTGGACCAAATGGTCAAACTCGCCGGTGCAGGCGTAGAGCGTGTAGCCGCAAACGCCAGCTTGTTTGAAGAAAAAACCGGTGTCACGGCATTGAACACCCTGGCCCAGGCTACCTTGCCTGGCGTGGTGGTACTGAGCACCTTCGCAGCGCAGATGGAGCAAAAATCCGCTGTGCTAGCCCGCAAAGTGGCCGGTGATACCGCAGCCACCGCCAAAGCCAAGCGCGCCAGTGCCGCTGTGCGCAAAACCCGCACAGCCAAAGCCGCCTGATTGAACGCTGTCACGCACTAAAAAGCCAAACTATGGCACCCGCTGCATATCGCCCTGTGCGTTATGCAGCAGCTAGCCTGCTCGCAGTTTTCCCTGTGGGCAGGCTTTTTTCTTTACACTGGGGCACACCGCGCCGTTGCATGCACCAGACAAAAAAGCCGCCATGTTCAAACCACTGCTCATCACATTGGCAACTGCCATCACTTTGGACGGCTGCGCAGTAGAACGCATAGCGCTGGGCACGCCGCGCGACCAGGTGCTGGCCAGGTATGGCGCGCCCACGCGGGTGGTGCCCATCGCCTCGGGCACGCGGCTACAGTACTCCCGCCAGCCGGTGGGTCAAACCGCCATCATGGTCGATCTGGATGCAGCAGACCAGGTGGTGCAAAAAGTGGGCCAAGGCATGGAGTTTAGAGATGTACGTGAGCCCAGAGATTGATCTGACATTTTCTGCCAAAATTGCGCTGCGCCCACCGCGATATGTGATCCCACTACCACCCGAAGGAATTGACTTGAAACTGCATCACCTTGTTTGCCCCCTCTTTGCAGCGCTAGCCCTGGCCGCATGCTCAAAGCCAGACACATCGGCTACAACGGCAGCTACGACGGCGGCCTCTGCGGCGGCTGCATCTGCTACGGCATTAGCCAAGCCCGAGCAACGCTATGAGGCAGTCGCAGAGCAAGGCAAAGGCTTTACCGTCGGCGCCTTGATGGGGGCCAACACGGTGTATGTGCTGTTTGACCCACAGTGCCCCCACTGCGGGCATTTGTGGGAAGCCTCGCTGCCTCTGCACAGCAAGGCCAAGTTTGTATGGATGCCAGTGGCCATCATGAACGGCAAAAGTGCGCCGCAGGGCGCAGCGCTTTTAACGGCGGCCAACCCCACAGAGGCCATGAGTGCCCACGAAAAATCAATTTTGGCGGGCAGTGGTGGCAGCTCTGCATCGGCCAGCGTCGCGACCGAGATCGAGCAGGCCATCAAGAAAAACACCGCGCTGTTTACCAGCCTGGGCGCGGATTCGGTGCCCTACATAGTGGCTAAAAACGCGCGCACCGGCCAAGTTGTGACGCGCGGTGGCGCGCTGGATACCGCAGCGCTGGCGGAGTTTTTAGGCCTCGCTGCGCCTTAATTCTATTTGCAGATCGAGAAGAGGCTAGGCGCGCAGCCTACGAGAGTGCTGTAGCACGACAAGGCGACGCAACAACGCATCTTATTGATCTGGAAATAGAATAAGCCATTCATGAACGGCCCCCATCCAATAGGGGCCGTTCACTCTCAGCTTGTCGAAAGGTTCGCGCAGCCTTTGGCAGGCGATCAGGCTGCCAACTCAAACTTGAATACACCCGGGTTGCGTATCGGGTCTACCCCCACGGCGATGGTGCTCTTGGGGGCAAACTTGCCTTGCAAGATCAGTGTGGACAGCGGGTTTTCTATCCGCTGCTGAATCGCACGTTTCAGGGGCCGCGCGCCATATACAGGGTCAAAGCCCACCTTGGCCAGTTCGGCCAGCGCCTGCGGCGATACGTTGAGACCCAGGTCCATTTTCTCCAAACGCTGCGTCAGGGTTTTGAGCTGTATCTTGGCAATCGACTCGATGTTTTTCGCATCCAGCGCGTGGAACACCACCGTCTCATCAATACGGTTTAAAAACTCGGGGCGGAAGTGGTTCTTCAGCTCATCCCATACCGCGTCTTTCATCTCTTCATAGGGCTTGCCTGCCATACTCTGGATGATGGGCGAGCCGATGTTGCTGGTCATCACGATGACGGTGTTTTTAAAGTCCACGGTGCGACCCTGGCCGTCGGTCAGGCGGCCATCGTCCAGCACTTGCAGCAGCACGTTAAACACGTCGGGATGGGCTTTCTCTACCTCGTCGAGCAAGATCACGCTGTAGGGTTTGCGGCGCACGGCCTCGGTCAGATAGCCGCCTTCTTCGTAGCCCACATAGCCAGGGGGCGCACCAATCATGCGGGCCACGCTATGCTTTTCCATAAACTCGCTCATGTCGATGCGGATCAAATGGTCTTCGCTGTCGAAGAGGAAACCCGCCAACGCCTTGCACAGCTCGGTCTTGCCCACGCCGGTGGGGCCGAGGAACAGGAAGCTGCCTGTGGGGCGGCCAGGGTCACTCAGACCTGCACGCGAGCGGCGGATGGCGTTGGCCACGGCCGTGATGGCTTCGCTCTGGCCCACCACGCGCTCGTGCAATTTATCTTCCATGATGAGCAGCTTGTCGCGCTCGCCCTGCATCAGTTTGGACACGGGGATGCCGGTAGCACGCGCCACCACTTCGGCAATCTCCTCTGCGCCCACACGGGTGCGCAGCAGGCGCGGCGCTTTGGTTTCACCCTTCTTGGCCTCTTCGGCCTGCGCCTCTTTCCATGTAGCCTCCAGCGCGGGCAGCTTGCCGTATTGCAGCTCGGCCACGGCGTTGTAGTCGCCCTTGCGGGTCAGCTCTTCGATCTGAAACTTCAGCTTGTCGATCTCTTCCTTGATGTGGGCGCTGCCTTGGGCCTGGGCTTTTTCGGCCTTCCAGATTTCATCCAGGTCAGAGATTTCTTTTTGCAGCTTGCCGATTTCTTCTTCAATCAAGTCAAAACGTTTTTTAGACGATTCATCTTTCTCGCGGCGCACGGCCTCGCGCTCGATCTGCAGCTGGATCATGCGGCGGTCCAGCTTGTCCATCACCTCGGGCTTGGAGTCCATCTCGATCTTGATCTTGGCTGCGGCCTCGTCGATCAAATCAATCGCCTTGTCGGGCAAAAAGCGGTCGGTGATGTAGCGGTGGCTCAGCTCGGCGGCGGCCACAATGGCCGGGTCGGTGATCTGCACGCCATGGTGGACTTCGTATTTTTCTTGCAGGCCGCGCAGGATAGCAATCGTTGCTTCGACGGTCGGCTCGCCCACGAGAATCTTTTGAAAGCGCCGCTCCAGCGCCGCATCTTTCTCAATGTATTTACGGTACTCGTCCAGCGTGGTCGCGCCTACGCAATGCAGCTCGCCACGCGCCAGAGCGGGTTTGAGCATATTGCCCGCATCCATCGCGCCCTCGGCCTTGCCCGCGCCCACCATGGTGTGCAGCTCGTCGATAAACACAATGGTTTGGCCTTCGTCTTTGGCCAAATCTTTCAGCACGTTTTTCAGTCGCTCTTCAAACTCACCTCTAAATTTTGCCCCCGCCAGCAGCGCGGCCATGTCCAGCGACAACACCCGCTTGCCTTTGAGCGACTCGGGCACCTCGCCCGCCACAATGCGCTGCGCCAGGCCCTCGACAATCGCCGTCTTGCCCACGCCCGGCTCGCCTATCAGAACGGGGTTGTTTTTGGTGCGGCGTTGCAGCACCTGGATGGCGCGGCGAATCTCGTCGTCCCGGCCAATCACCGGGTCGAGCTTGCCCATGCGGGCGCGCTCGGTCAAGTCCATGCAGTATTTTTTCAGCGACTCGCGCTGGTCTTCGGCATCCGCGCTGTCCACGCCCTGTCCACCGCGCACGGCGGTGATGGCCGACTCCAGGCTCTTGCGATTCAGGCCGTTTTCTTTGGCGGTTTTGGCCATGTCTTGCTTGCTATCGGCCAATGCCAAAAAGAACAACTCGCCGGCAATAAACTGGTCGTTGCGTTTGATGCTCTCTTTCTCCGCGCCCTGGATCAGCGCCGCCAAATCACGCCCCACGCCAATCTGCTCCTGGCCCTGCACCTGCGCCAATTTTTTAACCGCCGCGTCGGCTGCCATTTGCAAGCCCGGCACGTTCACCCCCGCGCGCTGCAGCAGCGCCTTGGGCCCATCTTCCTGGCGCAGCATGGCGGCCAGCAGGTGGGCTGGCTCGATATAGCCGTTGTCATTAGCCAAGGCCAGGCTTTGCGCCTCGCTCAGGGCTTCCTGGAATTTGGTGGTGAGTTTGTCTAGTCGCATAAATGCTCCGTACGGAAAGGCGTGCTAAGTGGCAGTGTGTGTGACAGCTAGGGATGATGAACGAATTTTCAAGGCCTGGAAGTACTCGGGCTTTGATGCAGATCAACGATAGCGCAGATGGCATGGATGCCTTGCTTTGCAGGGCGGCACGGGCGTTAGCTGTAAGCTCTACTTGCCGTTTGGTGCGTGGGCAACCTACAATCCAAGGTAGATATGCGCGTAGCGCAGCACGGAGAGACCCCATGAATGCAGTCATTACCGAAACCATTCGCGTAGACAACCAACATGCCATTCGCATTATGGACAGCCGCCTGGTGCCTGGCGAAGAGGTGGAGGTGATAGTGCGGCCTGCGCAAAAGGCTCCCAAGGGTTTTTTAGATACCGCTCTTTCTCTCAATTTAGATCTACCCGCTGACTACTCAGTCACCTACGAAGACCAACTCAAAGGCCATTGAGTGAAATTCAGCGCAACCAGATCCATCTGGTAACTACCCATGCCGTCCTGATGGAAATCGGCGCAGCTTTGTCTAAACTGCCTTTCAGAGCGGATGCCGCGCGCTTAATGCAATCTCTTGTCAACGATGCAGGTGTGCAGATAGTGCCCATAGACGATGCCCTCGTGCGCAAAGCATTGGCCCTGTTTGAGCAGCGCCTGGACAAAGAGTGGAGCCTGTGCGACTGCACCAGTTTTGCCGTGATGCAGCAGCTTGGCATCATCCAGGCACTCTCCACCGACCATCACTTTGACCAAGCCGGATTTATGGCCCTGATGCTACAGGACGCTTTGGCACATTAGGGCCACGCAAGTTATCTCCTTCGCGTTGGCTGATCGGCCAGCAGTTCATATCTACATGACGTAAAAAGCTATTTATTTAGTAGCTAACAGAAGCAACGATCAACTTCTTAAAATTACACGGATTTATTTGCAATGCACTTGGTTTTGCAAGATGGGAGACCTGACCCTATGGTCGTGTTGGTCACGCGCCGATAGTCGCGCCCACCGCCTAGCTCAGGTTGTGCCAGCACCCGTGTGCCCACGCGCACTTGCTCGATGGGCATGAGGCCTTTGTCGGTGTGGACCATGGTGCCCGCTGCAAAGCAAGCGTTGGGTTGGGTCAGGTCACCCATTTCCCATGAATCCACCGCAGTGCGAGTGTCCCGCAGCATACCCATGCCCGCTAGGCTTTGTGCCAGTGGCAGTTTTGTAAATTCGGCCATATCCATTATGAAGGCCTTGATGAAGTGCAAGATTGCCTTGTGCGGCGATGCCGCTACGGGTCTCCTGATCGTAGTGGCTATTATCTGCGCGTGAACAGGCTGCTAATCTGGTAAGTGGCGCGTGATAGTTTGCTCCATTAAAACGCTATATGGTCAGCGTGTTTAAACACTTTAAAGCTATATAAATAGTAGTTAATGATGCGCACAGGTGTTCAGCACGCAGCGCAGGCAGCACCCTGCGTGCCATCCACAAACCAGTTACGCAGGCGTGCCAGGTAGGCCCTGTTTTTTCGCAGCGCCCATTCGCGCTTGGCACACAAGGCCGCACGATACTTCGGAATTTGACGGAAGGCCCGAAGTTACGCTACACAAGGCTCTGCGCGAGCGTGGTGCGGAGAAAAAATAGGGACACCTGGCGCGCTAGCCAGCCAAGTTTGCATGGCAAAGCTACAAAATTTAAACCTTCGCAGCCTCAAGCGAAAACCCCGCCACCTTTTTGTAGCTCTCAGAAATCTCACGCAGCTCGGCCTGGCTGATGATGTCGTCGATGTGACGAAACGGTTTGTCGCCAGCCAGCTCATCGACCTTGATGTTGATGAAGTCGGGCGGGACGCTGCGGTTGGTCTCCACGATGCGCGCCGTCACCTCGCGGCGTTTGGCCTCATAGCTTTGCAAAGCAGCTAAAGGGTCTGACTGTACGGACAGCTCGGTAGCCAAGGTTCGGGCATCTATCAAGGCCTGCGCCGAGCCGTTGGAGCCGCGTGGGTACATGGGGTGGGCGGCATCGCCCATGAGGGTGACGCGTCCGAAGGTCCACTGCGAGACGGGGTCTTTGTCCACCATCGGGTATTGCAGCACCTGGTCGGCATTGCGGATCAGGGCGGGCACATCCAGCCAATCAAACTGCCAGTCTTTGAAGATGCTGATGAAATCGTCCACCTTGCCGCCGGTGTTCCAGTCGTTCATGTCCTTGCTATTGCCTTCGATCTCGGCCATCCAGTTGATGAGCTGCATGCCTTGGCCGTCGATGTTGTCGACAATGGGGTAGATCACCATCTTGCCGGTTTTGATGGAGCCGACGCGCATATAGCTTTTGCCGGTGAGGATGGGTTTGTGCTTGGTGACGCCGCGCCAGGTGTTGATGCCTGCGAACGCGAGCTTCTCGTTCGGGTAGTACTGGCGGCGCAGGGCGGAGTGGATACCGTCGCAGGCGACGACCACGTCGGCCTGCACGCTGGGCAAACTCGCACCATCGGTGCCTTGCACAAAATGCACGGTAGCGCCGCGCTCGTTTTGGGTCACGCCCGTGGAGCGGTGGTTGGTGTGCACACGGTCGGCGCCCAGGCGCTTCACCGTGGCATCAAACAAAATTTTATGCAGCTTGCCACGGTGAATGCCGACCTCGGGCATGGGGTAGCCCGCATGGCGACCACGCGGTTCTTTGTAGATGTATTGGCCAAAGCGGTTGAAGAACACGCTCTCCAGGTTTTCAATACCTACGGCTTCCAAGTCGGCCTGCAAGCCCAGGGCAGCCAGCTCGCGCATGCCGTGGGGCAGGAGCGTGATGCCTACGCCCAGCTCACGCACTTCGGGCACGCTCTCGTACACATCGCAGGCTATGCCTAGCTGGTGCAGGTGCAGTGCAAAGCCCAGGCCTGCGATGCCGCCGCCCATAATAGCGATACGTGGAGTCATCATTTATTCCGCGCTGATGCCGTTGCGCTTGATCACTTCGCCCCAGCGTGGGTAGTCTTTAGCGACTAACTGTGTCAATTCGTCGGTGCTTGAAGTCGCGGCATCCATGCCTGCACGTTTGAACAGCTCGGTGACTTCGGGCAGTTTCAAAATGGCGGAGATTTCGGTATTCAAACGGCTCACCACGGGTGCGGGCGTTTTGGTGGGCGTGAAGAAGGCATACCACAGGTCTACCTCTACGCCCTTGATACCCAACTCGTTGAAGGTGGCCACGCTGGGCGCTACGGGGTGGCGCTTGGGGCTGCCCACGGCCAGCGCGTTAAGTTTGCCGCTGTTGACGAAACCTTGGGCGATGTGTACGGGCAAGAAGCCCACGTTAAGTTCACCCGAGAGCAAATCTTGCGTGTAGCCCGCCGTGCCACGGTAAGGCACATGCAGCATAAACAGATTAGTTTTGGCCTTGAACAACTCCATCGCCATGTGGTGCGGCGTACCGACACCAGGCGAGCCGAAGCTGAGTGAACCAGGCTTGGCCTTGGACTGCGTCACCAAGTCTTGCACTGTCTTGATGCCGGTCTTGGGGTTGCTCACCAGCATCAGTGTGCCCCAGGCGGCCAGCGATACGGAGGAGAAATCCTTCACCGGATTAAAGGGTACGTTTTTGTAAATCTGCGAAGCCATCAGCATGGTGTTAGCCCCCATCAGCACGGTGTAGCCATCGGCGCTGGATTTAGCCACGGCATCGGCACCGATGTTGCCACTGGCGCCCGCCTGGTTCTGCACGATCACCGGTTGCCCAAGGCGTTCGCCCAGGCGCGGAGCCACGGCACGCGCTATCGTGTCCATACCTGTGCCTGCGGTGAAGGGCACGATGATTTTGAGGGGCTGTGTGGGCCAAGCCTGCGCTTGCACCGCCAGTGCGCACAGCGAGGCCGAGAGTACGAGCGCCGTTTTAATGAGGATGGATTTCATACCGAGGTGTCCTTGAATGAAAACAGATTGGATAGCGTGGGCAGAGTAAGGTTGCCAATCGTTTACACCGACTTGATCTTAAATACTGCTTGCGCATTGGTCTGGAAAAACTTCTTCTTATCCTCTGCGCTCATGGTCATATTGTCCATGGCCACTACTTCGTCGGCCAAGTACTGGTACGGGTAGTCCATGGCGTACAGCACACGGTCTACGCCGACGACGGCTTGGGTGAACTTGATGGCGGGCTCCCACGCCACACCACTGTTGGTGATGTAGAAGTTCTCGCGCAGGTAGTAGCTAGGCTTTTTCTTCAAGGGCTTCACGCTCTCGTAGCGCTGCGAATT
>JAYVGI010000326.1:0-6379 GCA_043772355.1 Polaromonas sp. | reverse complement strand
GGCGTGAGCCTGTTTATCGTGCCCAAGTTTATGGTGAACAAAGACGGTTCACTGGGCGCACGCAACGGTATTTACTGCGGTGGCCTGGAGCACAAGATGGGCATCAATGGCAATGCCACCGCGCAGATCGTCATTGACGGCGCGATTGGCACCCTGGTGGGCCAGCCTAACAAAGGCATGCAAGGCATGTTTGTGATGATGAACGCAGCCCGCCTGGGCGTGGGCAACCAGTCGCTGGGCCTGACCGAAGTGGCTTACCAAAACGCCTTGGCTTATGCCAAAGACCGCATCCAGATGCGCTCGCTGTCAGGCCCCAAGGCCAAAGACAAACCGGCTGACCCGATCATCGTGCACCCCGATGTGCGCAAGATGCTGCTGACCGCCAAGGCCTATGCTGAAGGTGGCCGTGCGCTGGCCACCTACTGCGCCGTGCTCCTGGACAAAGAGCACAGCCACCCGGATGAGAAAGTGCGCAAAGACAGCGGCGAAATGCTCTCTTTGCTGACCCCTATCGTCAAAGCTTTCATCACCGACAACGGCCACATCGCCACCAATATGTGCATGCAGGTGTTTGGCGGCCACGGCTTTATCAAGGAATGGGGCATGGAGCAGTATGTGCGCGACAACCGCATCAACATGATCTACGAAGGCACCAACACCATCCAGTCGCTTGATTTGCTGGGCCGCAAGGTGCTGGGCAATAACGGCGCGACGCTGACCAAGTTTGGCAAGATGGTGGGCGCGCTGGTAGCAGAAGAAGGCGTGAACGAGAAGATGGCCGAGTTCATTAACCCGCTGGCTTACCTGGGCGAGCAGATGACCAAGTTCACCACCGAGCTGGGCTTTAAGGGCTTTCAAAACCCCGACGAAGTGGGCGCAGCGGCAGTGGACTACCTGCGCGTGGCGGGCCACTTGGTGTTTGGTTACTTCTGGGCACGCATGGCGCAAACCGCTTTGCAACAAATCGAGAAACAAAGCGCCACAGGCGGCGCGGGCAACGCCGACCAGTTTTATCTGGCCAAGTTGCAAACGGCACGTTTTTACTTTGCCAAGCTGTTCCCCGAGACCGCTACCCTTATGCGCACCGCACGTGCGGGCAGCAAGGTGTTGATGGACACGGACGCCGCCTTGGCATAAGCTCATCCGCCCCTGCGGGCATGTTTTTAATATTTATTAGTACTGGAGCCTTTATGAAACGTGCGCAAGCAGCTATTTTTTTAGTAGCATCTACTTTTCTGACCCTGCACGCCTGGGCGCAAAACTCGCCTGTTGGCCTGTGGAAGAGCATGGACGACAAAACCGGCGAAGCCAAGGCCGAGATCCGCATCAAAGACAACGGCGCGGGTGTGCTCACCGGCGTGATCGAGCGCAGCTTGGTGAAGGAAGGCAGCACTGCCCCCAACTGCGATGCGTGCACGGACGACCGCAAAGGTAAACCCAAGCTGGGTATGGAAATTATCCGGGGTGCTAAAAAAGCCGCCGACAAAGACGTGTGGGAGCAAGGCAAAATCCTCGACCCCGAAAACGGCAAAACCTATACCCTGGGCATGACGCCTATTGACGATGGCAAAAAGCTGCAAGTGCGCGGTTTTATCGGCCCGTTCTACCGCACGCAAATTTGGCAGCGCGTGCAATAGGATATTACCTCGCGAGATCCATCTCCCATGCGTGCCATCGCCCTCACCCCAGCCCTCTCCCAGAGGGAGTGGGTGCCAAGTCAGGATGCTTTCTGGCTCCCTCTCCCTCTGGGAGAGGGTTGGGGTGAGGGTCTCCATGCCAGTCACGTATTTATCACTCCAACACTGGAACTTTGAATGTCTTCTACCTCCCGTTTTCAAGTCAAAAAAGTCGCTGTGCTCGGCGCAGGTGTGATGGGTGCGCAGATTGCGGCGCATCTGGTCAACGTCAAAGTTCCGGTGGTGTTGTTTGATCTGCCTGCCAAAGAGGGTGTTAAAAATGGCATCGTCACCAAGGCCGTTGAGGGACTGAAAAAACTCAAACCCGCCCCGCTGGCCGTGCCCGAACACGCAGCATTGATCCAGCAAGCCAACTATGAAGAGCACCTGGAGCTGCTGCGCGGCTGCGACCTCATCATCGAGGCGATTGCCGAGCGCATGGACTGGAAGCTGGACTTGTACAAAAAGATAGCGCCTTACGTTAATGCCGATGCCATCGTGGCATCCAACACCTCGGGCCTGTCGATTACCAAACTGAGCGAGGCGCTGCCTGAGAACATCAAGCCGCGCTTTTGCGGCATTCACTTTTTCAACCCACCGCGCTACATGTATTTGGTAGAGCTGATCAACACCCCCACTACCCAGCCCATGGTGCTCGACCAACTGGAGGCTTTTGTCACCAGCGGCCTGGGCAAAGGCGTGGTGCGTGCCAAAGATACACCCAACTTTATTGCCAACCGAGTAGGCATCGCCGGCATGTTGGGCGTGATGAAGCAGGTAGAAAACTTTGGCCTCACGTATGACGTGGTGGACGACCTCACCGGCAAAAAGCTGGGTCGCGCCAGCAGCGGCACCTTCCGCACGGCAGACGTGGTCGGCCTGGACACCATGGGCCACGTGATCAAGACCCTGCAAGACAATTTGACCGCGCAGACCGATCCCTTCTATGGCAACTTTGCCACGCCCGCCGTGCTCAAGGGGCTATTAGAAGCAGGCGCGCTGGGCCAAAAAACCGGTGCCGGTTTTTACAAAAAAGTTGGCCGCGATATTTTGCGTTTTGATGCGGATAAAAAAGACTATGTAGCAGCCGACGAGAAGGCCGACGAAGTGTATGGCCGTATGCTCAAAAAGCCTGCCGCTGAGCGCTTGAAGCTCTTGCGTAACAGCGAAGGCAAGCAAGGCCAGTTTTTGTGGGCCATCCTGCGCGACGGCTTTCACTACGCCGCCGTTCATTTGGAGAGCATTGCCGAGACCGCACGCGATGTGGACTTGGCCATGCGCTGGGGTTTTGGTTTGAAGCAAGGCCCGTTTGAATTGTGGCAAGAGGCCGGTTGGCTGGAAGTTGCCAAGATGGTGCAAGAAGACATTGATGCAGGCAAAGCCCTGTGCAAGGCACCCTTGCCTAGCTGGGTGTACAAGGGCCCCGTGGCAGAAGCAGGGGGCGTGCATACCAAGGACGGTTCGTGGAACCCCGCGACGAAAACGTTTGTGCCCCGCCACAACCTGCCCGTGTACGAGCGCCAGCACTTCCCTGAGAACGTGTCGGGCTTTGCGCAAGGCATTGGCGCGGCTGCTTTTGAGACGGCTGGCACAACCCTGTTTGAAGACGCGGCCATTCGCTTGTGGACTTTGGACGCAGATGCCACTCGCCCCGCAGGCACGGGTGTGGTGATCGCCAGCATCAAAACCAAAATGCACGTCATCAGCATGGACGTGATGGCCGGGCTGGAGAAAGCCGTGGAGCTGGCCGGGGCCGACTACCAAGGTGTAGTGATCTGGTCGGGCGACGAGCCCTTCTGCGCGGGGGCGGACTTGCAAGGTATGCTTCCCGCTTTCATGAGTGGTGGCGTGAATTTGTTGCAAGAGGCCATGGCCGAGGTGCAGCGTATCATGCTGCGCCTGCGCTACGCCAACGTACCCGTGGTCAGCGCCGTGCGCGGCCTGGCACTGGGCGGCGGCTGCGAGCTGGCGGTGTATTCTGCCAAACGCGCCGTAGCGATGGAGAGCTATATCGGCCTGGTTGAAGTGGGTGTGGGCCTGGTGCCCGGCGCTGGCGGCCTGACCTACATCGCCCGCCGCGCCGCAGAGAACATGGCCAGCAGCAACGGCAAAGACCTGCTGCCCTTCCTGACCGAAGGCTTCACCAATGCCGCTATGGCCAAGGTCGGCACCAGCGCCATCGAGTCGCGCAAGTTGGGCTACCTGCTGTGGAGCGATGTGATTGTGCCCAACAAAGACGAGTTGCTGTTTGTGGCCATTAACGAAGCCAAAACGCTTGCAACGTCGGGCTACCGCGCGCCCGCCAAACGCCAGTTCCCGGTGGCGGGCCGTAACGGCAAAGCCACGATTACGGGCTCCCTCATCAACATGCGCGACGGCGGCTTTATCAGCCAGCATGACTTCCATATCGCATCGCTGATCGCCAACGTCGTCTGTGGTGGTGATGTAGATGCAGGCACGCTAGTTACCGAGGAATATCTGATGACCTTAGAGCGTCAGGCCTTCACCAGTTTGCTCACCATGGCCAAGACGCAGGAACGCATCATGGGGATGCTGTCGACTGGGAAACCAGTTCGTAACTAGGCAGGTTGGAATTGACAAATCACCAAGCCCTCACCCCAGCCCTCTCCCGCAAGCGGGAGAGGGAGCAAGAGGTGGAGTCCAGTCCTCGCACACAGGTACAAGTGCCGCAGGTGCAATCCGGTTCCCTCTCCCGCTTGCGGGAGAGGGCTAGGGTGAGGGCGCAAGAACTGCGAAAAACCCCAACCGACGCAGAAGCACTCATATGGTCCCGCTTAAGAAGCCGCCAACTATTAGGCATGAAGTTCCGAAGGCAGCACCCCATCGGTAAATACTTCGCAGATTTTGCGTGTATCGAATGTGGATTGGTTGTTGAACTGGATGGCGGGCAACACGCGGCGCAAGTCGCCTATGACACGCAGCGCACCGCGTTTATTCAGCAAGCGGGTTTTGAAGTGATGCGGTTTTGGAACAACGATGTGTTGCTGCAGACTGATGCTGTGCTGGAGCAGATTATGGGCAAGCTGCAAGCCCTCACCCCAGCCCTCTCCCGCGCGCGGGAGAGGGAGTTAGACAGTCTGGGAACTACTTCGGAGGCCCTCACCCCAACCCTCTCCCGCAAGCAGGAGAGGGAGCAAGAAACTTCTATACATTAACAATGCAATTGACTACTACACAACCCAACCGCCTACAACGCCAACTCAGCCGCCTGGAAGAAGTGCCCGCCTACTTTCGCCCTTGGTTCCAGTCGGTAGTGCTGGGCCGCGCCGTGCCCTACACAGGCACGTCCAAGCTGCGTTACGAAGTCATGTCGCCAGAGCAAGTGGTGATCACCGTGGCCAACCGCCGTCGGGTGCAAAACCATATTGAGGGCGTGCATGCCGTAGCCACCACACTGGCCGCTGAAACGGCCACGGGCATGGTGATGGGCATGAACGTGCGCGACGACTGTGTGCCTGTGGTCAAGGACATGCGGGTGCAGTTTAAAAAGCGTGGCATGGGTGCCATGCGCGCTGTGGCTACCCTCACACCCGAGCAACGTGCGTTGATGCAAACCACCGACAAAGGCGAAGTGACGGTGGCTGTGGTGGTGACGGATGAATCGGGCAACCAGCCTGTTGAATGCGAATTTATCTGGGCTTGGATTCCGTCTACGCGACCGCCTAAAGTTGCGGCTTGAGTCTGCGCATGAATTTATTTGTTTTGGATGCCCTCACCCCAACCCTCTCCCGCAAGCGGGAGAGGGAGCTAGATAGTCTGGGAACTACTTCGGTAGCCCTCACCCCAGCCCTCTCCCGCCTGCGGGAGAGGGAGCAAGACATTACATTGCGCATAAGGCGCATTACACACAAGGTTTAAAGGAATCTCACCATGGCCAAACAAGTTCAAGAAGCCTATATCGTTGCCGCTACGCGCACGCCGATTGGCCGTTCGCACAAGGGCTTTTTCCGCAACACGCGGCCCGACGATCTATTGGCAACGGTTTTAAGAAGCGCGCTAGCCCAAGTGCCCGGCCTGGACCCGGCCAGCATTGAAGACGTGATCTGCGGTTGCGCCATCCCCGAGGCACAGCAGGGCCTGAACGTAGCCCGTGTAGGCGCGGTGTTGGCGGGGCTGCCCAAGAGTGTGGGTGGCATTACCGTGAATCGTTTTTGCGCATCGGGCATCAGCGCGGTGCAGATGGCGGCTGACCGCATTCGCGTGGGCGAGGCGGATGTGATGATTGCTGCGGGCACCGAGAGCATGAGCATGGTGCCGATGATGGGCAACTCGCCTAACTTGTCGCCCAGCATTTTTTCTGACACCGACAACGTAGACAACTACGGCATCGCCTACGGCATGGGCCTGACGGCTGAAAAAGTCGCCACGCAGTGGAAGATCAGCCGCGCTGCACAAGACGAGTTTGCATGTGCGTCGCATATGAAGGCCCTGGCCGCCATGAAGGCGGGCTATTTCGCCGATGAAATGACGGCCGTAGAAGTGACCGAGCGCAGCGTTGATTTAGATACCGCAGAAGTCAGCACCAAGACCCGCAGCGTCAACCTGGACGAAGGCGCACGGCCCGACACCACCGTGGAAGGCTTGGGCAAACTCAAGGCCGTGTTCTCCGCACGCGGCTCCGTCACTGCGGGCAACAGCAGCCAAACCTCCGATGGCGCAGGCGCGTTGATCTTGGTGAGCGA
>JAYVGI010000325.1:0-18499 GCA_043772355.1 Polaromonas sp. | reverse complement strand
CCGAAACAGCGGGTTTGTTGTGCCATAACGCCGTTTTGAAAATCGTAAGCTTATGATTTCATTGGGTTTTGTTGTGCCATGTGACAAAGATGGGCTAAGCGAACAGTATTGAGACCTGACCCTGGCGTTCTTTTGACCCTGGCGTTCTTTTGCTATTTTGAACTGCTTTTTAGTATCCATAAGCTGTTACTCAGCAATAAGCATACCTTAGCCGCTACGTAATACATAGCGGTCAGCTACTCGCGGGGAGCGGCAATCGCGGGGCTGGCGGCTAAAAACGCTGTGGAGTGCTGCTGAAGCTGTAAACCGACCCATTATTGAACTTATCCCGTGCACCCCACTGGCCTGCATAGACGGAGTGCTACTGTAAAGAGAGCGAACGGGTTGCCGCCGTGCAAAACAGGCTAGCGCCTGATGAGATGGGTGCCGGGAGACAACCTCACCCCAGCCAGTAAGCGGTGAGAGCGCGCCGCCGGACTGATTCCCGTGCAAATGCCCGCCCCACACGGTCTATCCCCTACAAACGCAGGCTGCAAACCCAGCTCGCAAGGTATCCACTGCAAAACCATATAGCGGCAAAAAATCTACTTCAAACCGTCGTTTGAGCGTATCGGGAAGGCGCTGGCGGCCTGTATCCGGCTAATTTTCAAGTCACCAATGACTTCAGTTTCGATAGCTACTCCCACTTTTATCTATTGGCTTACAGAGGTGTACAGCGTCCACACCAGACAATGTCCCAGAATTTTCCCATAGTTTTTTTCATTAAATTACAAATTTTTCATTGAAATGTGCACTTTGCACATTTATACTTTACCCATACCGACTGCACACCACCATGTCATCCACCCTGCCCACCGATACCGCTAGCACCGCTTTGAACGCGGAGCAGCAGGCTTTGCTGGACGCGGTGGATGCGGTGCTACAGCCTCTGGCAGACCTGTGCCTGGCCAAGGGGGTGACGATCCAGTCGATAGAGCAGCGCCTGCGCATGGCGATGGTGCAGTCGGCGCTGAAAGCCCATGGCCAGTTGAGCGCTACCCGGCTGACCAGCCGCATCAGCGCCAGCACGGGCCTGTCGCGCCGCGAGGTGGCCCGCCTGCAGGCGGGCAGCGTGGACACCCCCGCGCGCCAGCCCCGCCGCTCGTCCGCTACCGAATTGTTTACCCGCTGGCTGGCCGACCCGAGCCTGCGCGCAGCCGATGGCCAAGCTGTGCCCTTGCCTCGTTTAGGCCCCATGCCCAGCTTTGAGCGACTGGCCCAGTCCGTCACGCAAGACGTGCATCCCCGCAGCCTGCTAGACGAGCTGTGCCGCCTGGGCGTGGCTACCTGGGACAAAGCGACTGACCTGGTGCAGTTGCAAAACAATGCCTTTGTACCCAAGGGCGACTGGGCCCGCATGACCGCGTTTTTGGGTGACAACGTGGGCGACCACTTACGCGCCGCCACCGCCAACGTGCTGGGCAGCGGCAAAGAGCATTTGGAGCAGGCCATTTTTGCTGACGAGCTGTCTGCCCACTCGCTGCAAGCCTTTCGCCTGTTGATGGCCGACCAATGGCGCGCGTTGTTGCAAAACCTGACACCTCAGCTAGAACACCTGATTGAAGATGACAAGCTGGCCCAGCGGGTGCAAGACCAGCGCGTGCGGGTGGGCCTGTACACCTGGGCGCAGGCCATGGCGGCACCGGCACCGGCGCAAGGCCTGCCCTACGACACATCAAATTGGGTACTCAACCATCGAGAAGCACCATGAAAACATTGCAAGCAAGCTCATCTCATAGCCTACCTCCCAGCCCAGCGCGGCGCCCTGTATCCTGGCTGACCAGTGCCTGTGCGGGCCTGCTCCTGGCGCTGGCTGTCGTGGCCTGCGGTGGTGGGGGCAGCGTCGCCTCGGTGGGCTCGGGGGGCACGGGCACGGTGGGGGCCTACAACGTAGGTACTGTCACCGGTTTTGGCTCGGTTTTTGTCAATGGCGTACGTTTTGACGACACGGGTGCCAGCGTCAACGACGAAGATGGCTCGCGCAGTCTCAGCGACCTGCGCCTGGGCATGGTGGTGCGGGTGCAAGGCAGCGTGAACGCCAGTGGCAGCGCCACGGCCAGCAGCTTTGCCTTTGACAGCGAGCTGCTGGGGCCGGTGCGCAGCATCAACACCGGCAGCAAAACGCTGGTTATTTTGGGGCAAACCGTGGCGGTAGATGCCAACACGGTGTTTGACGCTTCCTTGCCATCGGGGTTTTCAAGCCTTCAAGTGGCGCAGCCGGTGGAAGTGCATGGCTATCTCAATCCCAGTGCCAGTACCCTGCAAGCGACTTTCATTGAACTCAAGAGCAACCCCAACCGCTACAAGCTCAGCGGTACGGTCAATAACCTGCAAGGCGCGAGCAAAACCTTTCAGATTGGCCAGGAAACCATCAACTTCAATGGGGTCTCGGCCAGCGATATTCCCTCCGGTGTGGCCAATGGACAGCTCATCAAAGTACGCCTGACCCCCAGCGCCCCAGGCACCGGCGGTGCATTGCAAGCGGGCAGTTTGCGCAGCGGCAATAGCAACTTGCCCGGCAACACCGAGCGGGTCGAAATCGAAGGTTTGGTCAGCGCCGTTGCATCCACCACGCAGTTCAGCGTCAGCGGTGCGCTGGTCGACGCACGCAACGCCAGCTTCACCAATGGCAGCGCGGGTTTGGTGGTGGGCGCTCGCGTCGAGGTCAAAGGCAGCGTGGTCGCTGGCACGCTGGTGGCCACGCAGGTCAAGGTGAAACAGTCCAGCTCTAACAGCGGCTCCAATGGGAGCGGCGGTTCCGGGGGTAGTTCCAGCAGTGGCTCCAGCGGTAGTTCCAGCGGCGGCTCCAGCAGCAGCACTGGCAACGTACCCGACGTCAAAGAAATTGAGCTCAAAGGGCCGCTCTCCAATGTCAACACCAGCGCCAAGACCTTGGTGGTGCGCGGCGTGCTGGTCAGCTATGCCGGCAGCGTGGTGTACGAAAACGGCACGCAGGCCAATCTCACCAACACCACCCAGGTGCAAGTCAAAGGCCAAACCGCTATTGACAGCTCACTGGTGCAAGCCATCCGCATCAAATTCGATAACTAAGCCACCTATTGTATTTACCGTTCCCCACCCCGCTCATCCCGAGCATCACTTGTA
This sequence comes from Polaromonas sp., assembly GCA_043772355.1. Taxonomy (GTDB): domain Bacteria; phylum Pseudomonadota; class Gammaproteobacteria; order Burkholderiales; family Burkholderiaceae_C; genus JAAFIP01. The sequence goes on along the minus strand of JAYVGI010000325.1, from coordinate 15,355 downwards.
AAGGAAGATTGCCATGAAACACTCGATATTTACCCAACCGCTGGGGGCGCTGGCGAGAAGCAGTGCCTTGCTGGCAACTTTGATTGCCGCCTTGACCATCACCGCATGCGGCGGCGGCGGCAGCAGCGATAGCGCAGCCACGCCCAATACTGGCGGGGGCACCAGTACCCCGGTAGCGACCGCCGCAGCAGACAACGCGCTGAGCAACGGCTCGATCACTGGCTTTGGCTCGGTCATCGTCAACGGCGTGCGCTTTGACGACTCCAGCGCCCGCGTAAGCGACGATGACGATGACGACAACCCAGGGCGCAGCAAAGACGACCTCAAGCTGGGCATGGTGGTCACCGTCACCGGCAGCAGTGGCACCGGGACCGGCTCGGTTACCGCCACCGGCACCGCGACGGCCATCGTATTTGGCAGCGAGCTGCAAGGCCCCGTGCAAAGCATCAATGGCATCACTGCCAGCAGCACCATCACCGCCACCGCGACAGGTACGGCCACCAGCACTGCCACCGCAGCTGTGGGTGCCCAAACCTTGACCATCCTGGGCCAAACCGTGGTCGCCGGTACCCGCACCATCTATGACCCCACAGAGCTGCCCAATGGCTTTGCCAGCATCCGCGTAGGCAACATCCTGGAAGTGCACGGCTACCTGGACCCCGCTACCAACAAGCTGATGGCCACGCGCGTTGAGCTCAAAAACAACGCCAATGCCTACAAGATCACTGGCAATGTCTCTGGCCTGAAAGCGGCATCCAAGACCTTCAAGATTGGCTCGGAGACCATCAGCTACGCTGGCACCAACCCGAACCGCCTGAACGCCAATCTGGCCGATGGCCTGACCGTACGGGTACGTTTGTCCACCACGCAAACCACCACTGGCACCTGGAACGCGACCCGTATCAAAGCGGCCCACCAAGTGATGGAAAACCGTAACAAGGTGGAGATTGAAGGCTTGATCACCGCTTTCACCTCGGCCACCAAGTTCAGCGTCAAAGGCGTACCAGTCGATGCCAGCAGCGCCAGCTTTCCTAAAGGCACAGCCTCGGTTGTACTGGGTGCACGCGTGGAAGTCTCGGGTGCTTTGGTCAGCGGCACCTTGGTGGCCACCAAAGTGCAAACCGAGTCTGAGGACGAGGGTGACAAAGGCAACGTGAGCAGCCGCAACGAGATTGAGCTGCACGGCGCGATCTCCAGCGTCAACACTGGCTCCAAAACCTTTGTACTGCGCGGCTTGACTGTGAGCTATGCCGGCACGGTGGACTTCCAGCGCGGCACGGCGATCAACTTGGTCAAAGGCGTGCAAGTCGAAGTCAAAGGCGTGGCAGCCGCTACGGGCACCACGGTGGTTGCCAAGAAAATCAAGTTTGAAAATTAAGTTGGAAGATTAGTCTGCTGGCTCGGCCAGTAGACAGAGAGTTAAATTGAAGTTTGATTGAGAGATGGGTTGAGCATTTGCGGGGGCTTCGTGCCCCCGCTATTTTTTGCTCTGTCGGCATTGCGCAACGCATTGCGCCTTCAGCTAGGCAATGAGTTGCTGCAAAGTGTCGGGTGCAAAATGCGCGTCAATGAATTGCGCCAGCCCGTCAAACACAGACTCCAGTGTGGGGGCGCTGGCACCAAACAAAGCCTGCAGTACAGACGCATCTTCAAACAAACCATGCACGTACAAGCCCAGCACATTGCCTTGTGCATTTTGCCAAGCCAGCTCGGGCGGCAATACGGCAGTGGGCTGGGTGCTGCCCGCGAACAGATCGCCACGCACTGCGGTAACGCCGTGATGAATTTCGTAGCCCTTAAAGCGCACCTTACTGAGCGCGGCCCACGCGCCGCACAGCGGGTCAAACTGCGCAGTGGTGTGGCGCACGGTTTTGGTTTCTTCAAACTGGGTGACCAAGGGCAACAGGCCCAGGCCGGGGGCGTTGCCGTCAATGCCATAGGGATCGATCAAAGCCTCGCCCAGCATTTGCAAGCCGCCACAAATACCCAGCACCCTGCCCCCGCGCGCAGCGTGGGCGGCAATGCTGGCATCGATCTTGGTGGCGCGCAGCCAAGCCAGGTCGCTGCTGGTGTGCTTGGAGCCGGGCAGAATGATCCAGTCGGCTTGGGCTAAATCTGCCGGGCTGCGGGCCCACACCAAGCGCACACCGTCGATGTTTGTCAAAGCCTGAAATTCATCCAGATTGCTGATGCGCGGATAGGCCACCACAGCGATGGTGGTGTGCACCTGGCCACTGGCGCGTGAGCGGTCGTCAAACACTCCATCTTCTTCAGGCAGGCCGTGGTTCCACCACATCGGCAGGGTGGCGACGGTGGGGATGCCGGTACGCTCTTGCAGCATCTGCGGTGCGGGTGCCAGCAAGGCCGCATCACCGCGAAACTTGTTCAGCACAAAGCCTGTGATCAGCGCTTGCTCGTCAGCGGGCAGCAGCGCCCAAGTGCCGTACAAATGGGCAAAGGCCCCGCCCCGGTCAATGTCGGTGACGAGCAAACAGCGGGCCTGTGCGTAGCGGGCTACGCGCATGTTGACGACATCGCTGCTGTGCAAGTTGATCTCTGCGGGTGACCCTGCACCCTCGATTACCACCACGTCATACTCAGCGCGCAGGGCGTCGAGCGACTGGGCGATAGCAGGCCATACGTGTTCACTGCGCGTGCGCCAGGGCATGGCGGTGAGCTCGGCACTCACCTGGCCTAGCAGCACCACTTGGCTGTGGGTGTCGGCCTCGGGTTTGAGCAGTACCGGGTTCATACGCACGTCGGGCACCGCTGTGGCGGCCAGAGCCTGAAAATATTGCGCACTGCCGATCTCGCCGTAACTTCCGTTGAGTCCTGCCACCACCCGGGCGTTGTTGCTCATGTTTTGCGCTTTGAAGGGCGCGACCTTGTAGCCGCGCTGCGCGTACCAGCGGCACAGCGCCGTAGCGAGCCAGCTTTTGCCCGCCCCGCTGGTGGTGCCCAGCACCATGACGCATTTAGCGGTCATAGGGACAAGCCTGTTGAATGAATTGCTAGAGGGTATGTAGGCATTTTTTGGATGCTATGTGATTTGCTTGGGCAGGTAGCGAGTTGGGTTTGGAGAATGTGTTCGCAGGTGGCTGGCTGGTGTCAGTTGGGCGCCCTCAAGCACTACACATTCGATAGCTTCTCCCGCAATATTTTAAAGGGCTACGGTCTAATATGCATCTGAATGCTGAGATTTTCTGTTTTGTACGGGATCAGGCCGACGGCGTACTCAGCTCCGCGGCTGTCCCCCGTTGCGACCTAGGGCCGCTGCCTCCTCCTTGATGCCGCTGCGCTGAGTACACCGCCGACCTGATCTCGCGAACATGGTGGGTGATCCACCGTGGTGCTCCAACCAAACCAGTACGCAGCTCTGGCGCTTGGTGTGCACAGCGCAGCGGCATCAAGGAGGAGGCCGCAGGCCGGGGGACAGCCGCGCAGCTGTGCACACCAAGTGCCAAAGCGTGCCCAGGCAGAGAGCCGTCCAATTCCCAAGTGTCAGAGCATGCACAGGCACGGAGCCATCCAATTCCCAAGAGCCTGGGCAGCGCACTACGCCGCCATCCACACGCCGCCTACTCGCCGCCAATCGCAGTCAAAGGTGTCACGTAGCAGTTGCGCGTCCAGTATGTCGCCAATAGGGCCCGTAACCCAACGACGGTCTGCGCGAGCTGCTACTAGATGAGTAGCTACACTTTGCACCCACGTCATGTCGTGGGCACTCATCACCATGGCCACTTGCGGCACCAGACCGCTGGCTTGATACGACTGCGCACGTAGCCACTGCGCCACCATGCGCTGGTGCGCGGGGTCTTGAAAACTCACCGGTTCATCGAGCAACCACAGCGGGGCTTCTTGCGCGGCCACTGCGGCCAAGCCAACGCGTTGGCGCTCACCGCCTGACAGTTGGGTAATGGGCCGGTCCAGCAGCGGCGCGATGTCTAAAGCACTGCCCAGCGCAGCGCAACGCACCTGCAGTTGCGCTGCGCTCAAGGCCATGCTGGGTTGCAATGCGATGAACTCGCGCACGGTCAAGTCAAAGCGGTCTTGGGCCGACTGCGGCATGTAAGCGCGGCGTGTGCCGCGCGCGCCATAGACGATGGGCGCAACATGCGCTTGGCCAGCATGGGTGCGCCGCAATGCCTGCTCACTCGCACCACCCGTCGCAAGACCCGCCAACGCACGCAGCAGGGTCGATTTGCCCGCTGCGTTGCGCCCTATCACGCACCAACGCTCACCCGGCTGCACGGTAAAGCTCAGGCCCTGCACCAGAGTGCGGCCAGCGGCTTTTAACTGAAGGTCTTGCACTTGCAGCACAGCAGTCACCGCCCCACTGCGTCATGTTTACGCGCTAAAAACCAAATGAAAATGGGCGCGCCAATCAGGCTCATCACCGCACCCACGGGCAGCTCCAGCGGCCAGGCCACACTGCGCGCCAGCGTGTCGGCCAGCACCAGCAGGGCCGCACCGCCCAGCGCACTCATCCAGGCCAAATGCCGGGTGCCGCGCACCCCCGCCAAGCGCAGCGCCTGCGGCACCACCAAGCCCACAAAACCAATCGAACCCGCCATCCCCACGGCCAAGGCGGTGGCTATGCAGGCCAGCACCATCAGAGCGGTGCGCAGCAGCGCGACCGGCTCACCCAACAAGTGCGCCGCCTCGCTGCCCAACATCAATCTATCAATAGCCCTTGCATAACGAAGGTAAGCAGCTATAAATAATAGAGCGAACAGACAGGCAGGCCAGTTCAACTCAGCACCCGACATGTCGCCAATCAGCCAAAAGATAGCGCCGCGCAAGCGGTTATCGGGCGTGAGAGTGAGCAGCAGCGTGCTCACCGCGCCCAGCACCGCCGCCAGCATGGCACCCGTCAAAATCAGGCGCGACGAGGCATCGTCTGCGCGTGTGCTGATAGCGCCACGTGCCAGCAGCATCAGAAGAGCGCCTGCTGCCAGCGCCCCCAATGCCGCGCCCAGCCACATCAAGCCGCCTAGCAACAGCGCCACAATGCCCCCTACCGCAGCCCCGCTGGAGGTGCCCAGCACATAGGGGTCAGCCAGCGGGTTGCGCAGCAGCACTTGCAGCGCCAGGCCGCTCAGGGCCAGCAGCGCGCCTACGCAGGCACCTGCCGCCACACGCGGTGCGCGCAGGCTCTGTAGCACATCCATATCCACGCCATGCACGCCCACCCAAGGCAATGCCAAACCCAAACCCAGCGCCCCAACAGCTATACAAACAATAGCTATCTGAGGTTTATAGGATGGCGCTGGTGGCATGTCTTGCATGGTAGGCCAAAACGGGCTTACGCCCTTACTGCATGGCCCAGTTAACACCTGCAAACACGCCGCGCGGTGCCTGGCGGTAGCCGTAGACCGTTTCGTACGACTTGTTGAGCAGGTTGTCCACGCGGCCAAAGGCCTTGAAGGATTTGTTGATGGCGTAGCTGGCGTTCAAGTCCACTACCGTGTAGCTAGGCAGCGTGGTGCGGCTGGATGCAAAGGTGACAGGGTCAGTAAAACGGTCTTCCCGCGCACCGCTGCAGCGCAAGTTGCCGCCCACATTCAAAGCACCCATGTCTTGACTGATGCCTACGTTGGCCAGGGTTTTGGCGCGGCGCAGCAGACGCTGGCCTGTCACGCTGTCGATTGGGTTTTGTGCTGTGGCACCGGCATTGACCGACGTGTTGCCAAAGCGGCCACGGTAGCTCACTTCAAAACCATTGTTTTTAGCTTGGTCGATATTGACGCTGGTGAACGTGGAATCGTAGTTAATCAAATCCGTATAGCGGTTGGCAAAATACAAAGCCCTCAGCTCTTGCCCTGCCTGCGCATATTGCAAGCCGATCTCGCGGGACTTGAGGCGCTCGGGCTTGAGCAAGGGGTTGCCGCCAAAGGGGTAATACAGGTCGTTGAAGGTAGGCGCACTGAAACCCGTCGATGCTGAGGCATTGATGCGCCAGGCATCGCTGATACGGTAGGCGTAGCCCGCAAAGTAGGTGGAGGCGCTGCCAAAGTCGCTGTACTTGTCGTGGCGCAGATTGAGCTGCAACTGGTGCTGGGCCAAGTCGGCTTGGTAGCCCAGTCGCGCGCTGCTTTGTTTGCGCGCATCTTTGACATACACCGTGTCGCTGGCAATGGTTTGCTTGGTGTTTTCCAGGCCCGCTGTGACGCGCTGGGCTTTGTCCAGTTGCCAGTCTGCACCGATGCTGGTGCCTTGGCTTTTAGAGTTTACAAAGTAAGGGAATGCCGTAACCTGCGCATCGAGTTTGTCAGCGCTGTTAGTGACTGCGGCTTTGACGGTCAAGTTTTGGGTGGCCTTGAGAGTCACATCCAGCGCCGCACCGCGCTCGGTAAACTTGCTTTCATCGGCTTGGGTCGCAGGGCCAAATCCGCTGTCATACTGGGTGGTGCCATGCGCATCGCGCAGGCGCAGGCCGACGGTGGCAGCGCCAATGTCTTGGGACACGCCAAAAGATACCGCACGGCGTTTGTAGCCGTCGGTGTCGGGGTTGGTGCCAGCGATCTTGGCTTGGTCAATGGCGTTCAGGCCGCCATCATGCAACTCTTGCACGGTGGCCGACAGGCGGGTGCCACTGGCCAGCTTCACGGTGCCCGAGGCGTCCAACTGGCGCAGCCCGCGCGAGCCAGCTTGCACAGTGGCGCCCAGCTTGGGGGTTCCAGTGGCTTCTTTGGTAAAGATCTGAATCACGCCGCCCAGGGCAGCGCTGCCGTACAAAGCCGACACGTTGCCGCGCACAATCTCGATACGCTCCACGTTGGCCAGCGGAATATGCTCTAGCGATGCAGTGCCAAAGCTCAATGTGTTGATGGGCACACCGTCGACCAACACCAAGGTGTGGCGTGAGGCACCGCCGCGTACAAACGCACTGGACTGCGTGCCTCGCCCACCGGTCTGGGTAATTTCTACGCCAGTGACTTGGCGCAGCAGCGTGGGCAGATCAGACACTTGCGAGCGCTCTATGTCGGCAGCGGTGATCAAGGTGGTGGCAGGCAAGGCATCTTGCACGCGCTGCTCGCTGCGGCTGGCGGTGATCACCACCGGGCTTAGCTGCGCAGTGGTTTGCGCCATAGTGGAGACGGCGGACGCGCAGGCGCACGCCAGCGCGGACAGACGCAAGGTCATTGAAAGGGATTTCATAGTGGATAAGACACGAACAAATAGCCCGGTACCAGCCTCCCCGCTGGTGTGGGCGAATTGGCTGTGCGTTTTAAACGCGCACAGCCGCCGTGTTGGCCGGTATCCGGGCTGATGGAGCTACCTTCATCACCTTCCCAAAACCCGAGGGCCTCAGTGGTGTAGATGAACGCGGGTGCGTTTTTGATATTCAAAAAAACGTACCGTCCACTTACCGTTGCGGGGGCAGCGCTGGTTAGGCGCTAAATCTTGACAGACCGCGCCCTCCAGCTTCCCGTTGAACTGCGGCGTGTGAACCACACCGCGAGCACCAACCGCTGTATTTTAGACGCGTGGCCTGCCTAAATACTGACAACAGCCCCCCACCCTCTTGCGCAACAGCAAAAATATCTTCTAGAATCAAGGACATACACAACCCCAGCCATGGCAGATACCTCCCCTATTGAGCAAGTGACCGAACGCGTTGAGCGTCTGCTACTGCGCTACGAAGAGCTTACGCGTACCAACGCGCTGCTCAGCGCCCAGGTGCAGGCACTGAGCCACGAGCGTGACTCCCTCAAGTCACGTCTGTCCGCCGCCCGCTCTCGGGTGGACGCGCTGTTGGAGCGCCTGCCCGAGGCCGTGCAACGGGACAACGGCCAGCACGAAGCGGCTTAATTATTGGCATCCACCATGGCATTGAAACAACTCGAAGTCCAGATCATGGGCCAAAGCTACCTCTTGGGTGCCCCCGAGGGCGGCGAGCAGCAACTGCTCACCGCAGTGGAAAAAGTGGATACAGCGATGTGCAAAATCCGCGACGCTGGCAAAGTCAAAGCGCGTGACCGGATTGCAGTGCTAGCGGCATTGAACTTGGCATTTGAAACTGATCGCCCACCGGCCGGCAGCCCTGCAGCGGTCGGTGCTGCGCCAGCCCAGCCCACTTTTGCATCGCAGGCCAGCCTCACCCATGACGATCCCCGTTGGGCCGCCTTGGTCAGCCGCCTTGACCAAGCCTTGGGCAGAGACGGCCAACTGCTTTAACGCCTTGCACAGCCTATGGGGCGGGCCCTGTGCATTTTTCTTCACCGTGCGTTACTTCTATTCGCATGGGCGAGTGTTTTGCGCGCACGTTAAAGCGTAGAATAAAACTGTCTGCGGCCGTCGCTGGGCTTTATATTCCTTGTACCAATGCTCTTAGAGCAAGGGTTAGGAACATTGCACCACAAGCGTGATCGTCTCGCGTTAGATGAACCCAATGTGGGGCTGCCCTTTCCCACCTGAACCATGGTTCAGGATGCCGGTCTGGCCACTCAGCCGCAGACACCTTTTTCTTCCTTTCCCCATTGGCTACTTGCCTTTTTGCGCTACGTGAGTTTGCGACAAAAAACTAAAAGCACACGCACATGACGCTAGAACCGCTGTTGATCGTAGAACTCCTTTTAATGGGCATGACCAGCGGCTTCCTGGCCGGCCTCTTGGGCATCGGTGGCGGCATGATCATGGTGCCGTTTATCACCCTCATCATGTCCGCACGCGGCGTCTCGCCCGACCTGAGCGTGAAGATGGCCATTGCTACCTCGATGGCGGCGATTGTGTTTACCTCGATCTCCAGCGTGCGCGCGCACCACAAGCGCGGCGCAGTGCGCTGGGACATCGTCAAAGGCCTGGCCCCCGGCATCGTGCTGGGCGCGGCCATTGCCAGTCTGGGCGTGTTCTCGCTGCTCAAGGGAGCGTGGCTGGCCATCTTCTTTGGCCTGTTCGTCAGCTTCTCGGCCACGCAAATGTTTTTGGACAAAGGCAAGCCGCCGCCCACGCGGCAAATGCCTGTGGGCCTGGCCAAGGTAGCCTCGGGCGGTTTAATCGGCTTTATGTCGGGCTTGGTGGGCGCTGGCGGTGCGTTTATCAGCGTGCCCTTGATGACCGCCTGCAACGTAGCCATTCATAACGCCGTGGCCACCTCCGCCGCGCTGGGCTTTCCCATCGCTTTGGCCAATGCCCTAGGCTATGTGGTCAGCGGCTGGGGCATCCCCGGCCTGCCCGTCGGCGCGCTAGGCTATATCTGGCTGCCCGCGCTGCTGGTGATTGCCATGGCCAGCGTGTTGACCGCACCGCTGGGGGCCAAAGTAGCGCACTCGATGAACATCAAACGCCTCAAACGCATCTTTGCCTGCGTGCTGTATTTGCTGGCGGCGTATATGTTCTACAAAGGTTTTAAGGGGTAGTTTCGTATGTCCACATTCGTCGTCGCCCACGGTGCCTGGAGCTCTGGCTGGGCCTGGAAAAAAATGCGCCCTCTCATGCGCGAGGCCGGGCACACCCTGTTCACCCCCAGCTACACCGGCCTGGGCGAGCGTGCCCACCTGGCCCACAGCGGCATTGACCTGGACACCCACATCACCGACGTGCTGAACCTGCTGCACTACGAAGACCTGCACGACGTGATTTTGCTGGGCCACAGCTACGGCGGGATGGTGGCCACCGGCGTGGCAGACCGAGCGCAGGGACGCATAGCGCAGGTGGTGTACCTGGATGCCTTTGCCCCGCGCCACGGCCAGTCCCTTCTGAGTTTGCAAACCGAAGACAACCGCAGCCGCGTGCTGGCTGCCGTGCAGCAGCATGGCGAAGGCTGGCGTGTGCCCGCCAACCCCATGCCAGCAGACACCAGCGCCGAGGACTTGGCTTGGGCCATACCCCGGCGGGTGATGCAACCCCTGAAAACCTTTGAGCAAGCCATACAGCTCACAGGTGCCATCGACACCCTGCCCCGCGCCTACATCTATTGCAAACTGCCCGGCCCGGGCGACGTGTTCCGCCAGTTTGCGCAGCGTGCGCAAACCGAGGCGGGGTGGCAGCATGCAGAGCTGGAGGCCAGCCACAATCCGCATATCACGATGCCAGAGACTTTGATGCAGCTGCTACAGGGCTTGTCGGCCAAGTAGCGTTGCTCAGTTTTTGGGTCTATGTGATTTGCCGTGGGTTGCGCCGTGGTGGGAACATCAGCCGACGGGCTGCTTGACCTTGATGGGCGTATCCAGTTGCATCAGGCGGTCTGGGTTGGCAGGTCGCTTGACAACACCATCACTCATTAAATAGTAGCACTTCATCTAAGCAAATCAGTGGGGTACATGGGTAAAGATTAAAAATTGGTGCCGTGTACGTGTGGTAGCCGCTTGTTGCCGAAAACCAGCCAGACAGGCTTCTTGCAGCGCATTTTTAGCCCCATTGACACTCTACCCCGAGCCCACATCCATTGCAAAAGCCGGGCCGTGGCGACGTGTTTCGCCAGTTTGCATAGCGTGCCCAAGACCCAGGCGGGTCATTACCCGTTAACATGCCTCCACCTTTCACGGAGAAGCGCATGACCCGCTCTGCCCCCAGTGGCGTTCCAGCCTTGGATATCGACCCCTTCAGCCACGCGTTGTTAACCAACCCCTACCCCGGCTACGACCAGATGCGCGAGAGCTTTGCGGCCGAGGCGGAACGCTTGATCGACACTCTGGTACAGCGCGCCGCGCAGGGCGAGGTGGTGGACGGTGTGAAAGACCTGGCCGAGCCCTACCCGCTCAAGGTCTTCCCCGATGCGGTGGGCCTGGACGCGCAGGGGCGCGAGAACTTGCTGCTGTACGGCGACATGATTTTTAACTCCTTCGGGCCGCGCAATGATCTGCTGGCGCGCGCTGCGGCCAAGATAGCGCCGGTCACCGCCTGGATCATGGCGCACTGCCAACGCAGCATGCTGCGCCCCGGCGGCTTTGGCGATTTGATTTACCAAGCGGCCGATACGGGTGAGATTACCCAAGACGAAGCGCCGCTGCTGGTGCGCTCTTTCCTCTCGGCCGGGGTGGACACCACCGTCAACGGCATCAGCAATGCGCTGCTGTGCCTGGCGCAGCACCCTGAGCAATATGCCAAGCTGCGCGCCGAGCCGCGCCGAGCCGCGCCTGGCACGCTATGCATTTGAAGAGGCGCTGCGCCTGGAGTCTGCGGTGCAACTCTTCTTTCGCACTACGGCGCAGGCTGTGGTGCTAGCGGGCCACACCCTGCCCGCAGGCAGCAAGGTATTGGCCTTTTTGGGCGCTGCCAACCGCGACGCGCGCCAGTGGCCCCACCCCACGCAGTTTGATATCGAGCGCAAACCGCTGGGCCACATGGCTTTTGGTTCGGGCATCCACGGCTGCGTGGGCCAGATCGTGGCGCGCCTGGAGGGCGAGCTGATCTTGACAACACTGGCCAAGCGGGTAGCGCGCATGGAGCTGGCAAGCGAGCCCGTGCGCCGCCTGAATAACACGCTGCGGGCCATGGCCTCGATGCCCTTGCGTTTAAGCTAGAAACCGCAACAGCAGCCTTTTAACGGAAAATTATCGCTATAAATTGCTATGCATAGCGTAGCTGCTCCGGTATATTTCTCCATGGCTAACAGCTGATAGATACCAAAAATAGCCCAAAAGCAGTGGTTTTGAGAGCGCGGGACGCCCTGGGAGCCTGCACAGCGGCTCGGTACGGTAAAAAACTCCAATTTTTGATTTATCCCCATGCACCCCACTGTCCTGCTTAGACAGAGTGCTACGGTAAAGAGAGTGAACAGCTTGCCACCAATGCACACTTTGTCACAAACTGGCACCAGACTGAGTTCGCCTTATACCCAGTCGAGTCAAGCGCATTCAATTACCACTATTGACATCAATATTACCTCCGTGTTATAACAATATATTACATATTAGTTTGGAGTATTGTTGGGATGCTGCTGAGCACTTTTTCAAGAATATGCTCTACATTGCTGTTATGCGTTGTCCTCTGCGCGGCGGGTGTCGCCCGTGCAGCAACCTGTTTTGCCTTTGATGACACCAGCGGCACCCTGGTGGTGTTTGACCAAACATCGCCCTTGACGATACGCAAAGCCGTCATCATCCCCACGTTTGGCGGAGACCAGGTGGAGTCGGCCTACTTTGATGGGGTTAATAACCGCTACTACATCGTCAGGCAAACCACGCCCAACACCCTGGGCTATGTGGATCCGCTGACCGACACTTATATTCAAATTTCTCCGGCCACGGGTATGGGTACCACGGCTGTACCCACCGCAATCCCGGTGGGTACTACCAACGGGGCGAACCGCATCACCGGCTTGACACGCAACCCCATCACCAACAAGTGGTACGTAGTCCGGCTGGAGGGCTTTTTGTTCGAGATCAACCCCGTCACTGGGGTGTTTGTCCCCGGCGCTTTTGGCGGCAATGACTATTTGATTTTAAGAAGCTCTGCGGGCGTGCAGATCAATCCGACAGAAGATTTGGTGTTTGACGCGACTGGAAAGCTGTTTATCAGCACCGGCACAGTCCTGCACCAAAACATCAATCTCGCTACCGGCTACGCTACCGGCCAAGTGCCCATCACTGGCTTTGCCGAGGGCTTTTCATTGGACCAGGATGGCACGATCCGCATGGTGATGGGCGCCAACACCGCCGCCACCAGCCGCAACGTCTATATCCTCAATACCACCACGGGTGCCAGCACGTTCCAGTACAATCTGCCCAATATTGGCGGTGCAGCCGACTACGAGTCTTTGGGCTGCAACCCCCTGCCCGAGCGCAGCGATCTGCGCTTGTCAAAATCCGTATCACCCGCCAGCGTATTGCCCGGTGGCACGGCAACCTTCACTCTCGGCCTGTTCAATGCAGGGGTTGACCCCGCATTCAGGGTAAATGTGCTTGATGCCCTTCCCGCCGGTGTGAACGTTGTGTCCAGCAGCATCCAGGGCACTTGCACCAGTTGCTCTTTTGACAGCGCGAGTGGCCTGTGGTCTATTGACCAGATTTTGCTGGGCCAACGCATCAGCTTGAGCTTTATCGTCAGCACGCCGGGCGTTACGCCTGACACTGCAGCCATCAACCGCGCCCAAGTCACGCAGTCTTGTACCCGCGCCACCGGGGCATGCATCGCCATGCCCGACCCCAACTCCACCCCGAACAATAAAACCGGTGCCTATACCCCCACCGAGGACGACGAAGCGTTGGCCAGTCTGCTGATTACCCCCGCACCCTCGGTGTCCAAGGCATTCGCGCCCTCCTCAGGTGAGCCAGGCAACACCACGTTGCTGGTGCTGACCTTGGTCAATCCCAACACCACCAGCGTGGCCAACCTGACAGCTGCCTTGGTGGACACTTACCCTGCGGGCATGGTCAATGCAGCCGCGCCCAACCCGCAGACCAGTTGCGGCGGTGCGGGTGCCCTTGCAGCGCTGGCGGGTGGCAACAGTATCACCGTGCCCACCGGGCGTACCATTGCCGCCGGCGGCAGTTGCACCGTCACGGTGGTGGTGCAGTTACTCAACCAGGGTGCGTACGACAACAACGTCCCCGCAGGCGCGCTGATCACATCGGTGGGCAACAGTTTTGTAGGGGTCACCGCCAGCTTTGTGGCCACACCCGTCAACACCTCGGTGATCAAAAGCTTTGTACCTAATGCCATCGCCCCGGGCCAAACCGCTACATTGCGGCTAACCCTGTCTAATCCCTCCAGCGTTACCGCCACTTTGACCAGCAATCTGGTGGACACCTATCCCGCTGGCCTGCTCAACGCCGCCACACCCAATCCGCAAACCAACTGCGCTGGCACAGGCGCGGTCGTCGCTGCGGCGGGTGGAAATAGCCTGACCTTTCCGTCCACCCGCGCCATCGCGCCCAACAGCAGTTGCACGGTGACCGTCATTGTCAGTGCAGCCTCTGTGGGGCTGTATACCAATACCATAGCCATAGGCGGCTTGGTAACGTCAGTGGGCAGCAACTTTTCCACCGCCACAGATTCGCTGCTGGCGGATCGGCCCCGAGTAGAAAAATCGTTCACCCCCAGCGCAGTGCAAGCTGGTGCGGACTCGGTGCTGAAAATTATCTTCTTCAACCCCCTGCCCACCGCAGCAACGCTGAACGCCGTGTTTACCGATGTGTACCCTCTTGGCATTGTCAACTCCCCCGCACCCGGTTCAGCGGACACCTGCGCTGGTGGCAATCCGACGGCCGCTGCCGGTGGCAATCAAATTACGATGCCAGTGAACACCGTCATCCCCGCACAAGGTCAATGCGAGCTGACAGTCAACGTGCGCGGCGCGGCCAACGGCACCTACATCAACACCATCCCTGCAGGCTCGCTCAGCACCAGCCTGGGCACCAATTCTTCCGTGGTAACTGCCACGCTGACGATAGCCACCGTTGCCGATGTGCAAGTCACCAAAGTAGCCAGTGCCAGCAGCACCAACCCCACCGGGACGGTGATCTTCACCGTCACCGTCACCAACAATGGCCCCTCCGCTGCTACCAACGTGCCATTTACAGACGTGCTCAGTGGCCTGAGCATTGTGGGCGCAGTGACGCAAACCGTGGCTGGAGGGGCTACCGTGACGGCGTTTACCAGCTCAAGCACGAACATCACCGCCACCATGACCTTGCCCGTCGGCGGCGTGGTCAATTACATCGTTGCGGCATTGCCCAGTGTGTTCAGCGACTTTGTTACCAACACGGCTGTGGTGGGCACCAGCACGCTGTATACCGACTCCAACCTTCATAACAATACGGCCAGCGTATTGGTGTTTGTCAATAAACTGGCGCTGCTATCGGTTAGCAAAACCGATGGTGTGACAACCGCCCGCAGCGGCGACCTGCTCAATTACACCGTGACTTTTGCCAACGCAGGTCCTTCTCCCGCAGATGGAGCCGTGGTCAAAGATGTGTCGTCTGCGGGGCTCAACTGCATCAGCCTGGTGTGTACGCCGACTAGCGGGGCATTGTGCGGTGCCATGACGGTTGCCACCTTCACCAGCGCAGGCGGGCATGTGCTGCCCAGCCTGCCATCGGGCAGCACTGTGACTGTGGTGTTAAGTTGCCAAGTGACGGCTACGGGGAATTAGCGCTTTAAGCTGCCAACCTCTCCAGCACTTGCCCACCACCGTAGCGGCCTTGCTGTGGCGCTTTGTCGTCCAACGCCCGCCCATGCTTTTATTAGACGTGAAAGGGCTTGCCTGCGGCTTAGCGGGCGCACGATGATTGCGTTTTACTTTTTGAATGACTTCCACCAGCATCTCCCTTTTCGCATGCTGGAAATGGGCATTTGACGTGCATTTTATGTAACTACTCAGGTCCCAGTGACAGACCCCAGCTATTGCACGCTACAGATTAATGAGCAACAATAGAGGCAATGACCGAACTGCCCGACCTCAGCCAAC
>JAYVGI010000324.1:0-3633 GCA_043772355.1 Polaromonas sp. | reverse complement strand
CCGAAACAGCGGGTTTGTTGTGCCATAACGCCGTTTTGAAAATCGTAAGCTTATGATTTCATTGGGTTTTGTTGTGCCATGTGACAAAGATGGGCTAAGGCTTGAGCGCCTCCAGATACTCGGTTTTGGAGATAAAGCCATCTTTGTCGGTGTCGATCTGCTCAAAATGCTGGGCAATGGCGGGCAGGTTGTCTGCCTCGTCCTTGCTGAGTTTGCCGTCGGCGTTCTTGTCAGCTCTCTCAAAGGCTTCCATATAGCGGGCGGTGTCCGCGCTGGGTGCTCCGCCCGCAGATGGTTTGGCACCTGGAGCGGGGGTTTGCGCATAGACCGTGCCTAGCTGCAAAGCCGCCACGGCAATGATGGCCATGCTCATGGCGTTGAACTTGCTGGCCTCCAGCAGGGTACGGCGGCGTGTTGGTGGTGTGGTCATAGGGAACTCCTTTAGCGGTTGGTGAAGCACCTATTGAACCCGCTTGCCCAGGCCAAAGCCAGCACTATTGCCTCATGTGGTGGCTGTCACAAATAGCCACGTCTGGGACACATTCAGTGTGCTGATTTTTACATGCATATTCAGTCTAGCCAGCCATCAATATGCGCAACCAGCTACAAAATCAGAAGTGAAAAGGGTGTCCAAATCAACGCCGCCCTATCGCGCAGGGGCAGGCTTTCAGCAGTTACAAGGTGATTTTGAGCTGTTTTTAGCCTCTATCAGCTGTTGTTCTATTTCCAGATCAATAAGATGCGTTGTGGCGTCGCCTTGCCGTGCTACAGCACTCCCGTAGGCTCCGCGCATAGCCTCTTATCGATCTGGAAATGGAATTAGCCATGGAGAAATATACCTGAGTAGCTACGTAATGCATAGCGGCAAGGTTCTCGTGAGCAGCGGGTAGCCGTGGTGCTGGCGGCTACCACGCCGCTCAGCGCCGCTGAAGCTGTAAATCCATCAATTATGGGGCTTATCCTGTTTACCCCACTGACCTGCATAGACAGCGTGCTACGCTTTAGTGAGTAGCCGGGTTTCCAGGCACCCCACCAACCCAGCACGGCACGGTAACCTGGATGACCCAACAACCCAGAACCTGCGACCCTGGCAGCGCACAAAGAACCGCTAAATATGTAACCGATATGGCCTGCACCCGCCTGACGTTGCGTATGGTTCCCATTTCAAATGGTGCGGGGCGCAACCTTGCGGAACCGTCCAGGTTACGGGGTAGTTTTGCAATAGGGGCGCTCACTATATAGTAGCACTCCATCTAAGCAAACCAGTGGGGTACAAGGTATAACACCAATAATTCGCGTTTTTACGCAGGTTGGAACCTGCAGCGGCCTTTTTGAGCCACCAAAGCCACTACAGCGGCATGCCGAGGGAAAATGGCTGCTATGTATTGCGTAGCTGCTCCCGCATGCTTCTAAAGGGCTACAGGTTCCTGTGGCCTAGCGTGCGGCTTTCACCACTTCATGCACCAGCTGCAGTTTGGCCAGCGCAGCGGCGGGCAAAACGAAAGGATAAAAATCGCGCTCGCCCATGCTGCCTGACAGCTCGTTGAGCACGGTGGTGATGCTCAGCCAGTGGTTGATGAAGTCCAGGTAGGCCTGCGCGCCGGGGCGGGTGCTGTCCCACAGTGCGCCCAGGGTGTAGGGCGGTTTGTCTACCACGATGTCGTTGGCTTCAAAGCCAAAGCTGCGGGCGGTGTCCGTGCCATCGCGCATGTGCAGGTAGTGCGCCCAGGTCTCGGCCCAGTCCTCCCACGGGTGGCTGGACGCATAGGCGCTCACATGGCGCTGGGCCCAGTCAAATGGTGGGCCGATGGCGTAGTGGGTTTGCAAGGCCTGGGCATAGTCTTTGCGCTCATCGCCAAAGAGCTGCCTGAAGGGCTCGATCCACGGTGTGCCCGCTACCAAGCGGTCCCAGTAGTAGTGGGCTACCTCATGGCGCATATGGCCCAGGAGCGTGCGGTAGGGCTCTTGCAGGGCCTCGCGTGTGGCTTCGCGGTGGGTGTCATCGGCCTCTTGCGCGTCCAGCGTGATGACGCCAAAGGCGTGGCCGGTCATCACCGGGTATTGCGGATCCATAGTGCGCAAAAAATCAAACGCCATGCCGCGCTTGGCATCTTGCCACGGCGTGCGCATGAGGGTCGTTACCGGTAAACCCAGGGCCAGCAGTTGGCTCACCAGGCGGCGCTTGGCTACCTCAATGCGCTGCCACAGCACATGGTTCTCGGGCAGGTTTTGGTCGGGGATGGTGCGGTTCAGGCTGCACGAGAGGCACAGGCCGTCGTCACCACCGGGCATTTGCACGTCTACCGGGCGCAGCCAGTTGCAGTGGGCTGCGCTGTGGTAGTTGGCGCAGCGGTGGTAGCGGCGCACACCGCTTAAGTTGTTGCCCTGGCCTTCGCTCTCAATCGTCCATTGGCCGGTCAATTCAGTAGCGTGCAGCGCCACTACCTGGGCGCGCTGCGGCTCGTAGCCCAGCTGGCGGTGGCAGTTGAGGCAGGCGCTGTTGCGCAAAAACACCGTGCTACCGCACACGCAAGGGTAGCTGCGCCGAATGGGTGGGCTGTTCAGGCTGTCTGGCATGCTACAAAGTATATAGCTGCTCCGGCAATATTGTTACTGGCTAACAGCCTATTTGGCTTTAAAACCCGTGATTTTGCGAGGTAGCAGTAGTTAATCGTAGGTCTCGGCCTCGGGGTCGGTGGCTTCCAGCTCGTAGCTGGCGGCCAGCATGGCCAGGCGGCCGATCACGCCGTACATGTAGAAACGGTTGGGCTCACTGGCACCGGGCGGCATGCCCGGCTGGGGCATGTGGGCGGATTTGTTGAAGGCCAAGGGCACAAAGCTGGCACCGGGGGCGTTCAAGTTTTCGTCCACACCGCGCTCGGCATGCACGCGGTAAAAGCCGCCCACCACGTAGCGGTCCATCATGTACACCACCGGTTCGGCCACCGCGTCGTTGACGCGCTCATTGGTCAACACGCCTTCCTGGATGATCACGTCACTGACCTGCTGGCCGTCTTTGATGACGCTCATCTTGTTTTTGGTTTTGCGGTTCAGCGAGTCGAGGTCTTTCACATCGCGCACGGTCATGATGCCCATGCCATAGGTGCCGTTGTCGGCCTTGACGATGACGAAGGGCTTTTCGTTGATCCCGTATTCTTTGTATTTGCGCTTGATCTTGGTCAGCAGCGCGTCTACGTTGGTGGTCAGGCATTCCATGCCTGTGCCTTCGGCAAAATTGACCTCACCGCATTGGGCAAACATGGGGTTGATCAACCAATGGTCAATGCCCAGCAGCTTGCCAAAGCGTTTGCTCACCTCTTCATAGGCCGCAAAGTGCTTGGACTTGCGGCGCACATGCCAGCCCGCGTGCAGGGGGGGCAGCAGGTGTTGCTCATAAATCTCTTCCAAAATGCCGGGGACGCCGGCGGAAAGGTCGTTGTTGAGCAAAATGGTGCAGGGGTCAAAGTTTTTCACGCCCAAACGGCCTTTGCCACCGCCCAGGGTGCGGATGACGGGCTCTAACAGTACGCTTTCGCCATTGGGCAGGGCGATGGAGGTGGGTTCTTTGATTTCGGGGTTGATCGAGCCGATCCGCACATTGAGCCCGGCCATATTGAAAATACGTGAAAGTTG
>JAYVGI010000323.1:0-9569 GCA_043772355.1 Polaromonas sp. | reverse complement strand
TCGCGCAGGTTGGCTGCAATGCCCTGCCCCGACTGCCGCCCGATGCGCGCGCTGACGAGCTGGATGCCGATCATGAAGGGCAGCGTCAAAAACACGGTCCACAAAATGCTGGTGCCGAACTGCGCGCCGGCCTGGGTGTAGGTGGCGATGCCCGACGGGTCGTCGTCCGCAGCACCCGTCACCACCCCCGGGCCGACGTGGCGCAAGAAAGACGGAATGCGGCGCAAGCCCTTGTGGTCGAAGATCTGGCGCATGCTGCGGGCTTTCGTGGCGGCGCTGACGCTACCACGCCCGCCCGCTGCCGGCCCCTTCAACACCGGGCAGTCACCCCGGCTTGCGGAAATCGCCGTCGATCCACGCCAGCGCACTGGCCGCCGTCAGCTTGAAATTCGCGGCCACACGCACCTCGCCCAGCACCGACGCATCGGCCGCCTGTGCCCGCAACATCGCGTGCGCATCGTCCTCGTCGGGAACGATGTCCAGCGTCACCAGAATCCGGCTCGCATTCGCCGTCACGGTCACGCTTCGGTGCAGCGTTGCGTGCAACTGCTGCTCATGCCGGCGCAGCACTTCGGCGGCGGTTTTGACCAGGGTGTTGAAGGCCGACACGTCGAGCGGCTTGGGGTTTTTTTTGTCGCGGCCCATGGTCCAGGGGCCTACCAGCGCGGGCTCTACCGCGCCGTCTTTGGTCATGGCGACAGCCCAACCGTCGTCGTCTTCGTTTTTAATCACACTGGCGGTCCAACCATCGCCTTGCCATAGGCGGGGTTCTTGGACGGTGGGGGTGTCTTCTGTATCGGGTGTATTGAGCATGAGAGATTTTACTTGCCTCTCCTGCCATGCAGCGGCTCTGCCTTGAAGATGTCTGCTCCAACTTGGTCACGCTGCAGCGCCGGGCATGAAGATGTCTCTGCTACCTTGGTCACGCTGCGGCGACGGAGGAATTTGTGCTGCAAAAATCTTGCCCGATGATGCCAACCAACCAACTCGGAGCGAAATCTTCAGACCAAGCTAACGACAGCGTGAAGGTGTGCGTCATGCCTTGCCCCTTGCAGCGCTGGCACGCAGCCGCCCCACCACCCCGGTAGGAAAGTAATACACCGACAGCACAAACAACACGCCCAGCCACAGCAGCCAACGGTCTGGTGATAGCAGTGCAGACAGCCAAGGCAGCGCTGCGGTGGCCTCGCTGGCCAGTCTTAACAAATCTTGCAAATAGCTTTGCGCTACTAAAAACAATGCAGCGCCAATGGCCGCGCCATAAATCGTGCCCATACCGCCTATCACCACCATCAACAGCACGTCCATCATGATCTCAAACGACAGCGAGGTGTCGGGCCCGTTGTAGCGCAGCCAAAGCGCCAGCATGGCCCCGGCCAAGCAGGCAAACAGGGCTGACAAAATGCTGGAGGTGGTGCGGTACACCACCACACGGTAGCCAATGGCCTCGGCGCGAAACTCGTTCTCGCGGATGGCTTGCAGCACGCGGCCAAAGGGCGAGTTGACAATGCGCAGCATGGCCAGCAGCAGCACCAGCGCCGTGAAAAACAGCAGGTAGTAGCACAGCAGGCGCCCGTCCAGCATCACACCTAAAAACGGCGTGCTCATAAACTCATAGCTGGGTGACAGTATCTCTGGCACCTTGAAGCTCAGGCCGTCTTCCCCGCCCGTGATGTCTGACAACTGCGATGCCAAGGTTAAAAAAGCCGAGGCCACTGCCAAGGTAATCATCGCAAAAAAGATGGCGCGTACGCGTAGCGAGAACAAACCAATCAGCAAAGCCAACACGAACGAGATGGCCAGCGATGCGCTAACGCCCACCACCAGTGCCGACCAGGTTGCCCCCATGCGCGTAGTGGCCACCGCAATGCCGTACGCCCCAATGCCAAAAAACATGGTGTGCGCAAAACTGACAATACCGGAGTAGCCCAGCAGCAAATCAAAACTGGCCACCAGCACGATGAACACCAGCACCTTGGCCGCCACGTTCAGCGCCTTGACACCGGGGAAAATGAAGGGTGCAAATGCCAATGCAATGAGCAGCACCACGAGAAGCAATGCCAGCACGCGGCTGCGGGGGAGGTCGTTGGATAAAAGTCTATTTAGCATGGGGTGACTCTCATCCATTGGACGGTGCTACGGCACCCCGGCCCTCACCCCAACCCTCTCCCGCAGGCGGGAGAGGGAGACGGATGCCAGTATCGCGGGGATTACCAAGGTTCATGGTCATCGGTTCGCCACCGGATAGACACCTTGCGGCCGCCAGAGCAGAATGGCCACCATCAAAGCAATGTTGGAGAACAGCGCCACCTTGGGCACCAAAAAGCCGGTGTAGTTGGCCATCAGGCCCACCAGCAGCGCACCTATCAACGCACCGCCAGTAGAGCCCAGGCCCCCGATGATGATGACAATGAAGATCAGCACATTGACCTGCGCGCCCATTTGCGGCGTGACGTTTTGCTGGTACAGGCCCCACATCACGCCCCCCAGCCCGGCCAGCGCGCTGCCCACTACAAACACGCCAATAAACAGGCGCTTGATACGGTAGCCCAGCGACTCGACCATCTCGCGGTCTTGCACACCGGCACGGATCAAGAGGCCAATCTTGGTGCGGCCGAGCAGCCAGGCCAGCACGACAAACACCAGCACGCCCACCACCACGGCCAGCAGGCGGTATTTTTCAATCGCAGCATCGCCCAGCAGCAGTGAGCCACGCAAACCTTCGGGCAGCGGCAGCGCAATCTGCGCGGGGCCCCAGATGACTTTGATCAGCTCTTCGCCAATGATCATGCCGCCCATGGTGATCAAAATTTGCTTGAGGTGCTGGCCATACACGGGCCGCACAATAAAGCGCTCAAAGGTCAAGCCCAGTGCACCGGACACCAGCATAGCCACCAGCATGGCCGGGAAGATGGCCACCATGTTGCGCCACAGGTCTGGCGAACCCGTCCAGTCGCCCATCAGGCCCAGCACCGTGGTGGCCACGAAGGCACCCAGCGCGATGAACACGCCGTGGCCAAAGTTCAGCACGTCCATCAAACCGAACACCAGCGTGAGCCCCGAGGCGATGATGAAGATGATCATGCCCATGGCCAAACCGGCCACGGTGAGCGTGAGCCAGGTAGAGCCCGAGCCCACCAGCGGCAGCGCCAACAGGGCTAGTAATGGCACCAGCAGCAGAGGTGTCCAGTCGAAGTTCAGCGCCTTCATGCTGCGCGCCTCCGACCCGTTAAGACTACAAATTTAATAGCTTCTCCCGCAACGTTTTTGCTGGCTAATGGCCCAAAACACCTCAAAACTGTCATAAAACCAACCCCAGCAGGGAGCGCTGCAAAGCTTGATCCTCGGCCAGCGCCTGCATTGCGCCCGCATGCACCACCACGCCGTTGTCCATCACGGCCACATGGTCGCCCAGGCGCTTGGCAAAGTGGATGTTTTGCTCCACCAACAAAATGGTCACGCCGCTGGCTTTGAGCTGCTGGAAGGCATCGATCATGTTGTTGATGATGGCGGGCGCCAGGCCTTTGCTGGGCTCGTCCACAATCAGCAGCGCGCGCGGCTCGACGATGGCGCGGGCCACGGCCAACATTTGCTTTTGCCCACCCGAGAGCTTGCCTGCGGGGTGGTTCCAAAACTTCTCCACTGCGGGGAAGAGTTTGAATATCCATTGCAAACGCGCCCCCTCCATTTGGCCTGCGTGCTTGGCACTGCGCGCGGCCAGCAGCATGTTCTCTTTAACTGTGAGGTCAGAAAATATGCCCATGGTCTCCGGCACATAGGCAATGTTCAGAGCGGCAATAGCGGGCGTGGGCAGTTGGGTAATGTCTTGCCCGTTGAAGCCGATGCGCCCGGTGGATGCCCGCCACAAGCCCATGATGGTACGCAGCGTGGTCGTCTTGCCTGCGCCATTGCGCCCCAGCAGCATGGTGAGCTGGCCACGCGGTACGGCCAGGTCAACGCCGTGCAAGATGTGGTACGCGCCGATATGCGTTTGCACACCGTCGAGGGTGAGCAGCGGATCGTTCATCTCGCCGCCTCCACCCGTTCTGGCTGAGCTTGCCCTAACCCTTCGACAAGCTCAGGGTGAGCGGTGCCTGGGGTCGCGGCGCTGGCGCTCACGCCCAGATACGCCTCTTGCACCACGGGTGACGCTATCACCTCAGCAGGCTCGCCGTCAGCCACCAGCGCGCCGTTGTGCAGCACGATGATGCGGTCAGCCAGCTCGCGCACCACGTCCATCTTGTGCTCTACCAGCAAAATGGTTTTGGTCTTGTCGTTTTTCAGCTTGCGAATCAAATCCAGGATGACGGGGGCTTGCGTCTGCCCCATGCCCGCCGTGGGTTCGTCAAACATGTACACCAGCGGGTCCAGCGCCATCAGCAGCGCCACCTCCAGCTTGCGTTGGTCGCCATGCGGCAGGCTGGCCACCGGCGTGGTTTGCTGGTCTTGCATGGCCACGGTTTCCAAAATCTCCATCGCTCGCTGGGTCAATGCAGTATGGTCGCTCCAAATGCTCCACAGGTTCAGGCCACGCCGGTGCGGCCCGGCCTGCGCGGCTTGCACCGCCAGGCGCACGTTCTCCAGCACCGACAGACTAGGGAAAAGATTGGTCAGCTGAAACGCCCTTCCCAGGCCTGCGCGCGTGCGCGCCGAGGCGCTCATCCTCGTCATATCGCGCCCACCCAGACTCACTTGCCCGGACGAGGCTTTTAACTGCCCAGAGATCAAATTGAAATACGTCGTCTTGCCTGCGCCGTTGGGACCCACGATAGCAGTCAACGTGCCCGGCTCGAAGGCACAGGTCACGTGGTTGACCGCCACATGGCCGCCGAAGCGAATGGTCAGGTCGTTGGTAGTTAGCATGGCTAGGTGGTTGGCTGAACTGCTGAAAACTGGGGCGGGGGGCGGGGGCAGGACGCAGAGGGCGCAAAAGTTACGCAAAGGACGCAAAAAAGAAATACCAAAAAAAATGAACAATAGAAAGTGAAACAGGGCGGTAAAAAATTAAATCGGCATTAGCACCGGTTTTTCTCCTCTCTATTTTTCTTCTTTTCCTGTTTGTCTCTTTTGTTTTTTGTCTTCTTTTGCGTCCTTTGCGTTTCTTTGCGTCCTCTGCGTCCGGTCAAGTCCGTATTCGTCCGGTCAAGTCCGCATTCTCCCGTCAAAGATCAGCGCTTGTTGCGAATAGGAATATTCATCTCTTCAGCGCGAATTTCCCGCACCAGCTCAGGCACGCCCCAGGCAAAGGCCGGGTCTACTTTGATTTTGAAGTGGTACATGCTTTGCATGGCCTGGTGGTCTTCTTTGCGGAAGGTCATGCGGCCTTTGGGGGTATCAAAGCCCATGCCCTCCATGGCGGTAATCATGCTGTTGGCAGAGGCGTCACCTCCGGTTTTTTTCAGCGCCGTCACTACCGCCATGGCGGCAGAAAAACCACCGGCGGTAAAGAAATCAGGCGGGGACTTGAACTGGCTGTAGTGGCGCGACACCAGCGCTTCATTGACCGGGTTTTTGGGGATGCCAAAATAGTAGTAAGCCGCGCCTTCCATGCCGGGGAACTGCTTGTAGGCCACCATGGCGGGCAAAATATTGCCGCCTGTGGCGATCTCAATGCCGTGGCGCTTGAGGTCCATGTCGGCGATCTTGAACGGGTTGCCACCAGCCCAGATGATGAAGATCACTTTGCGGCCCGGCAGGTCTTTGAGCTTGTCGATCAAGCGCTGGCCACCGGCGGTGAAGTCGGTGGTAGCGGGGGGCAGATATTCTTCGTGGACGATTTTGCTGGTTTTGATGGCTTCTTTAAATGCCTTGATACCGTCGCGCCCAAAGGCCGAGTCTTGCGCCATGGTGGCGATGGTAATGCCCGCTTTGTCCAGCGCTACGGCGTTCGATATGGCGTCTTGCGAGCTGTTGCGGCCCGTGCGGAAGATGTATTTATTCCACTTCTCACCGGTGATCGAGTCGGCCACGGCGGGCTCTACCAGCAATATTTTTTTGTATTCTTCGGCTACGGGCAGCATGGCCAAGGCCACAGGGGATGCTGTGGGGCCTACCGCCAAGTCCACCTTGTCGTCGCCGTAGGCAGCGGCCAACAGGCTCTTGCCCAAGTCGGGTTTGCCTTGGTCGTCTTTCTCGATCACCACCAGCTTTTTGCCAGCCACCTCCATCGTGCCGCCGGTAGCGTAGTCCAGGCCCATCATGAAGCCGGTGGCGGTTTGCTTGCCGTAGGCCTCTAGCGGGCCGGTTTTGCTGTAAATGTGGGCAATTTTGATTTCTTTGGCTTGGGCCAAAATCGAGGGGGATGCCAGGGCGCAGCTAAGGGCGGTGGCGGCCAGCGCGATGCGCGCGGCCCAAGAACGGTGGTGCATGTGTGTCTCCAATAATGATAGCGATCAGGCCCTAGTATGCACTCAGTGTGCCTGGCCGCAAGCTGAAAATTGGATTGAAATCCAATTTTAATTTGAGTCAATATGCCTATTTTTGGTGCGCTCAAGGCGATAGCGCGCAGCGTCTGTGGCGGCCCGGGCGCAGCCTTGTCTCCCCCTTGATTGACAGTCAAAGTCGTGCTGGATATGGTGATCGAGCGATCAACAAACATGACCCGCCAGTTCGGCCTTGCGCCAGACCGGCGGGTACCCAGTCCATCCACCCCAGGAGACCTGATGTCCGCCTTACTCAAACCTTTGAACCTGCACGGCCTGCCACTGGCCAACCGCACCGCCATGGCCCCGCTGACCCGCTGCCGTGCGGGCGATGGCGACGTACCTCAAGCCATCAGCGTGGTGTACTACGCGCAGCGCGCCTCGGCGGGGCTGATCGTCACCGAGGCCACCAATATCTCCCCCACCTCCTGCGCGTTTGAAAAAGCCCCCGGCATTTACAGCCCCGCCCAAGTTACCGCTTGGCGGCATATCACCGACGCGGTGCACACCGCCGGTGGGCGCATCTTCATGCAGCTATGGCACTGTGGCCGCGTAGGCTCGGACGCTATCTTGGAAGGCAAAGAGCCGCTGTCGCCCTCAGCCGTGAACGACGACACCGACCTGCTTCAGGTCTACGGCCTGATGGCCAACGGCCGCTACGCCCGCATCGCCGCCACACCGTCGCGCGCCATGACGGTGGCCGAGATCCAGGAGATCGTGGCCGACTACGGCAAAGCCGCACACAACGCCATCAAGGCAGGCTGCGACGGCGTGGAGATCCACGCCGCCAACGGCTATCTGCCGCACCAGTTTTTGTCCCCCACCACCAACACCCGCACCGACCAGTACGGCGGCAGCGTGCAAGGCCGCTTGCAGTTCTTGCGCGAGGTGATTGACGCGGTCATCCAGCATGTGGATGTCAAGCGCGTAGGCGTGCGCATATCCCCCTTTGCCGCCTACAACAACACCCGCGACCCCAACCCCGAGGAGACCTACACCGCCGTGGCCAAGATGCTGGACGGCTACGGCATCGCCTACCTGCACCTGGCCGACACCAACGCGTGGGCGGGCGCACCCGACATGCAGCGCATCCTGCACATCGTCAAACCGCACTACCAAGGCGTGTTGATGGGCAACGGCGGCATGAACCCACCCGACGGCGAAAAGCTGGTGGCCGACGGCAGCCTGGACATGGTCGCCTTTGGCCGCCCCTTCCTGGCCAACCCTGACCTGCCCGAGCGGGTCAAGCAAGGCGGCCCCTACAACGAACCGCGCTACGTAGGCTGGTACGGCGGCAATGCAGAGGGGTATACCGACTATCCGACGCTGCAAGCGGCCTGAGCAGGTCCTGGGTTGGCGGCGAGCTTGGCCGGTATGGCTACTCACTAAATAGTAGCACTCCATCTAAGCAGGCCAGTGGGGTACATAGGTTTAAGTTAAAAATTAGCAGCCTGCACGGGTTGGAGCCGATTTTCTCCCCAAACCTGTCCCGCAGACCTTCTCCAGAGCATTTTGTACTCCACAGGCACTGCTTATTTCATAGCGTCTCCCGCATGTTTCCAGATGGCTGCAGAGCATTTACTGCCTAAAAATCTGCTCCCAAACCGGAGAATTTTCAGTTTTCAGCTGGCTTTTTGGTGACCAGAGGCTTCAAAACACTCCAATAACGGCGAGTTCGACCAATTTTCAGGCATGAATCATCCTGTAGCCCTCTATAAATATGCGGGAACAGCTACGTAATGCATAGCGAGTTTTTTATTCGAATGGATGCGATGGGTGCCGCGTTGGGTCAGCCAGAGCGCCCACGGCCCAACATACAGCGCCATACCTATGCAGTGAGCGGTTGGCTGAAATGCACTCTCTTGCGCACTTCCTTTCACAAAATTCCGCCCGCGTGCTGCCCGTGCACTTGCAATCTCTGGAAAACCCCTTATCATATTGGCACTCACCGGAGTAGAGTGCTAACAACATTCGCCAGCCACGCTTGTAGCGCGGCGCTTCACGTAAGTTAATGAGCGCTAACTCATCTTTAAGCGCTCTGAATTTCTCAAACCCTTGCTTAAAAATCTTGAAGGAGATGCAATGAAACTACGTCCTCTAGCCGACCGCGTGATCGTCAAACGCGTTGACAGCGAAACCAAAACCGCCTCTGGCATCGTCATCCCCGACGCAGCCGCCGAAAAGCCCGACCAAGGCGAAGTCTTGGCGGTAGGCCCAGGCCGCAAAAACGACAAAGGCGAGCTGCTCGCCATGAACGTCAAAGTCGGCGACCGCGTGTTGTTCGGCAAATACAGCGGCCAGACCGTCAAGGTGGCTGGTGACGAACTGCTCGTCATGAAAGAAGAAGACTTGTTTGCAGTGGTGGAAAAGTAAAGCCACTTGTGGGACAGTCCAACGCACCTGCGCAGCAGCGCGTTGCTCTGTCCCCAACTGATTAACTCCCCTCTTCTGTATTAATAGTCACTACAAATTTCATAGCTGCTTCCGCAATATTCTATTGGGCTAGCAGCCAATTTAGTTTAAATTTTTTAGGAGCCTAACATGGCAGCAAAAGACGTAATTTTTGGCGGCGAAGCCCGCGCCAGCATGGTCGAGGGTGTCAACATCCTGGCCAACGCAGTGAAAGTCACCCTAGGCCCCAAGGGCCGTAACGTAGTGCTAGAGCGCTCGTTCGGTGCCCCCACCGTGACCAAAGACGGCGTGTCGGTGGCTAAAGAGATCGAACTCAAAGACAAGCTGCAAAACATGGGTGCGCAGATGGTCAAAGAAGTGGCCTCTAAGACCAGCGACATCGCTGGCGACGGCACCACCACCGCGACCGTTTTGGCCCAAGCCATCGTGCGCGAAGGCATGAAGTACGTGGCCGCCGGCATGAACCCGATGGACCTGAAGCGCGGCATCGACAAAGCAGTGACCGCTTTGGTTGCCGAGCTGAAGAAGGCCTCCAAGCCCACCACTACCAGCAAAGAAATCGCCCAAGTCGGCTCCATCTCTGCCAACTCTGACACCACCATCGGCAAGATCATTGCGGATGCGATGGACAAAGTGGGCAAAGAAGGCGTGATTACCGTAGAAGACGGCAAGTCGCTCGAGTCCGAGCTGGACGTGGTGGAAGGCATGCAGTTTGACCGCGGCTACCTGTCACCT
>JAYVGI010000322.1:0-6384 GCA_043772355.1 Polaromonas sp. | reverse complement strand
AAGCGCGTGGGCAGCGTGGGCACCGTGCCTTCCAGGCGTTCTTTCAGCACCTTCAGGCCCGCCATATGCTCGCCAGAGCGTGCCTTCATGTCGGCCTCGGCGCTGGCGTGGGCGATGGTCTCGATGCCTTGCGCTGCAAAGTAGCCGTTACCCAGCCAGCGGTGGTCTTGCCCACCCGTGTTGATCACCCACTTGATAGGCTGCAGGCTCACTTTTTTGGCCGCTTCGTGGATTTTTTGTGCCGACTGAAAGCTGGCACCGCTGTCTACCAGCACGGCCCCTGCCGGGGTGACGATCAGGCCGATGTTGGCGTTTAAACCTTCGTTATCGTAGGTGCGGCCTTCGGTCTCGCCGATGTAGGCAAACAGACCATCACCCACGGGCTTGAACTCCACCTCCACCGCATGGGCCAGCCCTGTCAGCGACAGGCAGGTGAGGGCAAAGGACAGGGCTTTGGAAAATAAATGGGTGGTAGACATGGTGATTATTTTAGAGAACAGGTACGCTATCACTGACCGATGGGCGCAGCATCATGCGCGCATAAAAACGCGCCAGCACGGGGTATTTTTCTTGCCAGTTGAAGTCATCGGCATAGCGCAGCCCCACATAGCCCAGCGCGCTCACTACGGCGATGTCAGCCAGGCTCAGGGTGTTGCCATGAAAGTACGCGCGCTCGCCCAGCTCGTTGCTCAGCGTTTGCAGGCTGCGGTGAATTTTGCTGAACTGGCGCTCTACCCATACGCTGTATTGCAGCTCGGCAGGGCGTTTGCGGCGCTCAGCAAAAATGCAAAGGGCTGCATCCATCACGCCATCAGCCAATGCTTCCAGGCGCTTCACCGCGATGCGCGCGCGAAACTCGGTAGGCACCAAAGGGTTGATGGGGCTGACACCGTCCAGATATTCGACAATCACGCGCGAGTCAAACAGCGCTGTGCCGTCTGCCATCACCCATACGGGTACTTTGCCCAAGGGGTTGATGGCAATGGTTTTGGTGTCGTCGTTCCACGGCACGTCCAGTACGGGTGTAAAAAGCACGCGTTTCTCGGCAGCGGCTATACGCGCTTTGCGGGCATAGGGGCTGGTGGTAGAGTAATAGAGTTGTTCTGCGTGAGAGGGTGTCATAGGGGCTGGATATTGAGGCGTGTGTCATAGCGCGAACCGAGTGGATAAATAAATAGCCGCAAACGGCGTGCGCCTGCGGCTATGGCACGGAGGTTGCGAAGCGCTTAGAACTTCCAGCCGAACTGTACGCCCAGCGATTGCTGGGACATGCGAATGGTCTCGGTACCGCCCGCGCCCGCGCCAAAACTATTGAACAGGGATGAGCCGGTGACGGTTTTCCGGGGTGCGCGCATGTAGGACAGCGTGAGTTCGGTAGCGGGCGACAATGCATAGGTGCCGCCCAAAGTGAAGTGCGATGTAGTCACGCCAGGCGCAATGATGTTAAAGCTCACATCCCGCGACTGCACCGGGTTTTGGGCGATGTTGATGCCAGTGCGCAGCGCAAGCTGAGGTGTGGCTTGCCATTGCGCGCCTAGCTTCCATACGTTAATGTCGCTCCAGCCAAAGCCCGGCCCGTTAGCCGCGCCTAGCGGTGCCTGGTTATTGCTAGGGTTACCGATGGAAGGCACCTTGGAGTAGTTGATGCGCTGGTAGTCCATAGCAATCAGAATGGCTGGGGTGGCTTGCATGCTGATGCCCAGCGAATAGTTTTCTGGAATATCAAAGCTACCAGCGCCTGCAAACAGGCCTGCATATTCGTCAAATTTGCCCATTTTGGTCTTCGGGGAATACGAAGCACCCAGACTGAACTTGTCGTTGAATTTGCCTAGGTAGCCTAAGCGCACACCCACGCCCGTGCTGCGGGAGTAGCCTTTGTCGGTCACTTTGCCTGGAGCGCCGGTGAAAGGGGGGAAGCCGGGTGCGTTGTCAAAGGCTTGCAAACCATAGGCCTTGAACTGTTGGTACACCAGCAATGGGGACACGCCGAGCGAGTGTTGGTCATTGACCTTGTAGGCCACGGTAGGTGCCACTATCAGCTGCTGTAGATCGACCCCCAAGGTGCCGCCGCCGCACAATACGTTGGACGGGTTAGGGCCGCAGCGGACTTGGCCGCCAGAATATTTGGTGTTCATGCCGCCGTTGCCATACACCGTTACACCCACGCCCAGTTGGCTATTCACGGCTTTGTTGTAGCCGATCTCGGGTATATAAAAGGTGTTGTCGCCACTGTCCACGTTAGCATCGAGCGAGCCCGCACCCACACCACCGCTGCCGGTGCGCGACATGCCGCGCTTGGGCATAAAGATGTCGATGCCACCTTCGATGCGGTTGCCTGCCCAGGCGGCAGACGCGGGGTTGTTGGCACCGGCAAATGCGTCTTGTGTGAGGGCCATAGATGCGCCGCCCATGCCTTTGGCCTTCATGCCGTAGCCGTGGGAGAAGTAGCCGTCAGTGGCCAGAGCAGAGCCGATGGGTGCGCCCACCAGGGCCAGCACGGCTAAACGGCACAGGGTATTTGAAGTGTTGAGTTTTTTCATGAAAATATTCTTGTCTAGTAGGGTGTTAAAAATGAAAGAGGATGATCAAGGCGGGCTTAAAACTCGCCCTTGGAGGCGCGCTCCATCATGGTAAAGATGGTCTGGCGCACTTCCCAAGCCTCTTCTTTCAGCGGCGAGGGCAGTTTGCGGCCCATCTTGACCATCATGTCCATGTTCAGGGTGTACAGCCACAGGCCATCTTCCTTCTCTACCACCGTGATCCGGCAGGGCAGGTAGGCGGCCATATGCGGGCTAAAGTCCACCATGCGGCGGGCTGTGTCGGGGTTGCAATACGAATAAACTTTGAGAAATTTTTGTGGCTTGCCAGTACGCGCCGCCAGCTCTTGCGACAGGGGCAGCTCGCCCACTTCTTTCATGTGGCGCTCGGCAGCCACTTGCTTAAGTGACTGTTCAATATCAGCGATAGTGACACCGGCCTTCACCTTGCGCTCCCAGGTGGTGGCTACGGCAATGTCGCCACCAGCCTCAATCCAGCGATCCCACATTTTGGAGGCCTCGGCGCCTGCGCCATCCTCCAGCTTGCCCATAGTGCTGATGGTGCCGCAGCCTGTCAGAGCGGCCAGCAGGCCCAGCAAAGCCAGCGGCTTGAAAATGCGTGCAAATAAATTCATAAATCTCCTCGTTATTGATAAATGCATGTGTGGCTATGGCAGCCACCACGGACGAGACCTTATGTTTCGACGCCTGTATCTTCGAGGCAAAGGCGAGTTTGAAGCATTGGTTTAAACCCTACCCCCTAGGGTATATAGCACTTAACATTTAAGGTGAAACACCTGTTGCACTAAACCCACTCTGGCGCGAAAGCGCAAGCTATGGCAAACTACAAAATCCGTACTTTATGAAATTGCACATGTTGCTCCCTACCAAAGCTGTGGCTCTAGATCACCGAGTCAACATTTCAGCGTACCGCGCAGAGCATGAAAAAGAGGCTATCACGCGGTTGCGCAAAATCGAAGGGCAAATGCGCGGCTTGGTGCAGATGATCGAGAGTGGCCGCAGCTGCGAAGACATTGCCACGCAAATGACGGCGGCGCGCAAAGCTTTGGATAAAACTTTCTACCGCATGATGGTCTGCTCGATGATCGAGGCAGCCCATTCGTCGGATAGCAAAGAGAAGACCGTGATCGATATCGAACGGTCTGCCAAGTTGCTGGAAAAATTGGCTTAAGGCCGCACGTACGACCAACCCTCGCCCTGACGGCGCATGATTTGCACCACGCCTGCGGGCACGTAGCTGGCTCCGGCAATGATGTCGGCTCTACTCATTTTGAGATTGCGCAAAGTGTTCTCACAGGCCACCACGGCAATGCCCGACTTCATGGCCTCGCTGACGCGCGAATTGGCTGCGGAGTCAAACTTGATCATATTGATGCCGGGGCCGAACGCGACGATTTCAATGTCCACATTGGCCGCGCCCAGCTCGTCCTGCACGTTTTTGGCATTGTTCAAGGCCATGTTCCACTTGGCCGGGTCGGCTTCGCTCATCTGGATCAACAGTTTTTGGCGTTTTGCAACAGTAGTCAAGGCGGGTTGTGCGCAAGCAGCTACTAAAAATGTAGCAGATAACAGGCCTAAGAGGGCAGAGCGTTTGAGCATGTTGGATTGTCTCCGAAGTAAATTTATATAAGGTGAAAATTATATTGTTGCATAGTTTGGGACATCCGCTTCAATTTTCTGCTGAGGGGCTCCAATGCCGCAAAAACTGCTTGGCCAAGGCCGCTTCACCCCGCTCCAAAATAAAGTAGCGAAACGACTCGGCCGCGGGCGACAGCACCTTGGACAGTGTGTGGACGCAGTTCCATTTGCGCACCACGGGCGCTCCTTCTACGGGAATGATGTTGAGAAGGCGATGGTCCAGCTCCAACCCAATGGTGTGCAGCGACAAAAAACTGATCCCCATGCCTGCCATCACCGCCTGTTTGATGGTCTCGTTGCTGTCGGCCTCCATCGCGATGTTGAGTTCCACGGTTTGGCGTTGCAGAAATTTCTCCAGCGCTGCCCGCGTACCCGAGCCGTGCTCGCGGCTGATAAAGGGCTCTCTTAGAATGTCTGGCACGCCCACCGATACCGCTGTCGCCAACGGATGGCCAGGCGCAGCAATAAACACATGCGGATGCGCGGCAAACGGCTCGGCGCGGGTGGCCATTTTTTCGGGTGGGCGGCCCATGATCGCAATATCCACCTCGCTGCGTTCCAGTAAGTTCACCAGATGCTCACGGTTGCCTACCACCAGCTTGACATCAATGCCCGCATGCTCGCGTTTGAACTCTGCCAGCAGGTGGGGTAGAAAATATTTGGCAGTGCTCACCATGCCAATCGTCAGCGTGCCGACCTCCAGCTTTTGCAGCTTGGCGGTGGCATCTTCGGCGTCTTTGAGGGTGGCCAGTATTTTGCGCACATAGACCAGCATGTACTCGCCCGTGGTGGTGAGGCTGACTTTTTTGCCCGTGCGGTCAAACAGCGGCAGCCCTACATGGCCTTCCAGCTCTTTGATTTGCATGGTGATTGCGGGCGGCGTTAGGTGCAGGCTTTGAGCGGCTTTGGCAAAGCTCAAATGCTTGGCCACCTCGTTAAACACCCTCAATTGCCTGAAAGTCGCGTTTTTCATTCAGTAAAACTTTAACTAAAAATACATAAATATTGAATATACCTTATTTAATTATTTACTTATAGTTCACTCATCCCCAACCAACCAACCTTGAATGGAGTGCAAATGAGTAAGTCTGAACAAATCACTGATGGCAAAGAACGCTACAAGTCCGGCGTTATCCCCTACAAAAAAATGGGCTACTGGGATCCTGATTACGACATCAAGGAAACCGACGTGCTGGCCATGTTCCGCATGACACCGCAAGACGGTGTTGAGGCAGACGAATGTGCGGCTGCAGTCGCCGGCGAGTCATCGACTGCTACCTGGACGGTGGTGTGGACAGACCGCCTGACAGCCTGTGAGATGTACCGCGCCAAAGCCTACCGCGTGGACCTGGTGCCCAACACCGGGCCAGGAACCAGCACCGAAGCCCAATACTTTGCCTACATCGCCTACGACATCGACCTGTTTGAGGGGGGCTCCATCGCTAACCTGACAGCATCGATCATCGGCAATGTGTTTGGCATGAAGGCCGTGAAAGCCCTGCGCCTGGAAGACATGCGCATCCCGGTCGCTTATCTCAAAACTTTCCAGGGTCCTGCTACGGGTGTGGTGGTCGAGCGCGAGCGCATGGACAAGTTTGGTCGTCCGCTGCTGGGCGCCACCACTAAGCCCAAGCTGGGTCTATCGGGCCGCAACTATGGCCGCGTGGTGTACGAAGCGCTTAAAGGCGGTTTGGACTTCATGAAGGACGACGAGAACATCAACTCGCAGCCTTTCATGCACTGGCGTGACCGTTTTCTGTACTGCATGGACGCGGTTAACAAGGCATCGGCTGCGACTGGTGAGG
Source organism: Polaromonas sp. (assembly GCA_043772355.1). Classification (GTDB taxonomy): domain Bacteria; phylum Pseudomonadota; class Gammaproteobacteria; order Burkholderiales; family Burkholderiaceae_C; genus JAAFIP01. Next base: position 383 of record JAYVGI010000322.1, on the reverse strand, counting down.
TCAAAGGCCACTACCTGAACGTGACCGCTGGCACCATGGAAGAGATGTACGCGCGGGCTGAATTTGCCAAGTCGCTGGGCTCCATCATCATCATGATTGACTTGGTGATTGGCTACACCGCGATCCAGTCCATGGCCCTGTGGGCACGCAAAAACGACATGATTTTGCACCTGCACCGCGCTGGCAATTCAACCTACTCGCGCCAGAAAAATCACGGCATGAGCTTTCGCGTGATCTGCAAATGGATGCGCATGGCGGGTGTGGACCACATCCACGCCGGCACCGTGGTCGGCAAGCTGGAAGGCGACCCGATGATGATTCGCGGTTACTACGACACCCTGCTCGACACGCACACCCCTGTGCAGCTCGAAAAGGGCCTGTTC
>JAYVGI010000321.1:0-16803 GCA_043772355.1 Polaromonas sp. | reverse complement strand
ACCACCGCGCTGCGCAGGCTCTGGGGCTCCAGCACTTCGCAGTGGGCGCCGTGTTTCAGGATGTCCATGATGAGCTCGCGGTGGTCGGTGTAGGGGATTTGCAGGTGGTAGCTGCCGTCTGGCTGGGTGCTGGCGCGTTGCTCGTCGTGCCATTGTTCTTTGGCTACCCAGCGGGCGCGTTCGGGGCTAAAGCGCAGGGTGGCCCAGGTGACGGGGCCGCCGGAGAAGATGCCGTAGCTGGCATCAAAGGCGGCTTGCAGGGCGCTGGGGTCTAGCTCTTGGGCGGCGCTGGGCAGGGCCTGGGCTTGGGTGATGGCGTCTAGCGCAAAGTTGCGCAGCTCTTGGCGCAGGTGGCACCATGCGTCGATGTACCAGTTTTCGCGGTAGTGCACCAGGCGCTGGGGGGATACGTGGCGCTGGGTGGTTTGGCCTCTTTCTTTGCTGGTGTAGGTAATGGCGAGCTGTTTGCGCCCCAGCAGGGCGCTGCCTACGGTTTGAAAGTGATCGGGGTTTACGGGCCTGCGCGCCAGGCTGATGATGTGGACGCGTTTGCGCACCTCCTGCGCGTCGTCGCGGGTACTGCCCAGCAGGTCGTTCAGCCGGGTCATCAGTGGCTCAATATGCGGGGCCAGTACGCCGCCTGCGTCCAGGCTGCTGAGCAGGTGCTGCATGGTGAGCAGTGCGTGGATCTCGCTGGGTGAGAACCACAGGCCGGGTATCTCGTAGGCTTTGCCTGTGCGGGGGCTGGTGTCGCTCAGGCGGTACCCGCCAGCAGCACGGTCGTATTGGATGGGGGCGTTCATGCCCTTGCGCATCTCGTCCAGGTCGCGCTTGAGGGTGGAGCGCGAGACGTTGAGTGCGCGTAGTAGTTCCGCAAAACTTACCACCCGGCCCTGGCGCAGCATGGATTTGATTTTGTAGATGCGCGGGTTTTGGGCCATGCTTGATTTTTTACTCTTTGATGGGAGTTTAGATCACTTTCATGGGTGCGCGCTTTTGGCTTGCGCGGTGTAGCCGTATTTTGAGTCGCCGGGAAGGCTGCCATATTGTGGCAAGTGTGAAAATTGGGCTCTGCCCCAATGCGGTTCGCTGAAGGACTTGCGCCCTGCGCTTGCCCAGGGGTTCGCGAAGGCGTTGGTAGGCGCTGGCGCGGGCCCCTCGCGCACAGGCAGGCAGGTGGCTCAAGACTGGAAACACTCACTAAAAAGTAGCAACATATCTATATAAATCAGAGGGGTACAAGGTATTTCGCTGATATGTTGCGATTTCACAGCCTTGAAAGCACTGCGGTGCCATGTTTGGCCCCCCAAGCCGCCTGCACCGCCTCGAAAGGCAAGCCACATGCTACGCATTGCGTAGCTGCTCCCGCATTATCCTAGAGGGCGGCAGGCTGACGGGCATGATAAAAATAGGCTGAAACAGCCGCGCGGGAGCGCACCGAAGCCTCGGCAACGCTGAAAATCGGCTCAACACTTCAAAATTGCTGGTTTTGGAGGCGATTTCAAGTAACTACTGAGGTCGCTGGATGTGCGGCGCTTTTCTTACTCCCTCGCCCCTCTGGGGAGAGGGTTGGGGTGAGGGGCTGCGCACGCCAACCGTGCCTCTTGCAAGCAGCCCTCACCCCAGCCCTCTCCCATAGGGAGAGGGAGTAAAACCGGCTCAAACTAGCTGAGCAGTTACGATTTTAAGATGGAAATAGAGCTGCAGCCCCTAAAATAAAGCGGGAGCAGCTACGCAATGTATAGCGTTTATTTTGTGCTGAGATGCTATTGAGGTGGTGTTTTCGGCTCAACAGGCCGCTGAACACTTGACCACGTCCGGGAAGGATGAAATTTATCCTTATGCCTTGTACCCCGCTGATTTATATAGATAGTATGCTCCTGTTTAGTGAGTAGATAATTTTTAAAACAGCCCACCCGCCGGGTGTGAGGTGGTTCCGCCTGAGCGTGTGCGGGGGACGACGTGACGCGCCGGGGGCTACGTGAGGGGTCAGAGCAAAATTTCGTTATGACGTTTCGCGCTTCGGCCAAGTGGTCGTCCTGAATTTTGATCTGACCCCATTGGCTCACAAGTTCTCCGTGATTGACGAGGCTGGCTGGTGTGCCAACCCTCACCCCAGCCCTCTCCCAGCGGGAGAGGGAGCAAGCCCATGTCCCTTTGAATCGCAACCTGATGCGCTGGGGGCTACGCCATTTGCTCACGATGGCGGAGCGCTACGCCTCTACCAAATCAAACACCGCCATGCTCTCCACATGTGCCGTATGCGGGAACATGTTGACCATGCCGGCGGCGGAGCAGCGGTAGCCGGCCTTGTGCACCAAGAGGCCTGCGTCGCGGGCCAGGGTGGCGGGGTTGCAGCTGATGTAGACGATGCGTTGGGGGGGCGTCCAGCTGCTCAGGTCGCCGGGCACGGGGGCGGCTTGGCCTTCTTCTAGCTCGGGGGCGTTGCCCAGGCGCTGTTGGTGCAGGTCGGCCAGGGCTTTGGCCAGTGCGAAGGCGCCTTCGCGGGGTGGGTCTACCAGCCATTTGTCGGCTATGCCGTCGGCTACCAGCATGGGGCCGGTCATGTCAAACAAATTACGCGCTACAAATGTAGTAGCTGGCCCGGCAACGTTCTTGCTGGCTAACACTGAATTATGTTTAATATTCTCTTTTAAATTGTCAGTGGCGCGCTCTACCAGCATGTCGCTGCCTTCTATGCCCAGCACCTCGCGTGCCTGGGTGGCCAGGGGCAGGGTAAAGTTGCCCAAGCCGCAGAACCAGTCGATTACCCGCTCGTGGCTTTGCACGTCCAAGAGGCGCAGGGCGCGGGTGACGAGCACGCGGTTGATCTGCGGGTTGACTTGGGTGAAGTCGGTGGGCTTGAAGGGCATGGTGATGCCGAAGTCGGGCAGCGCGTAGGACAGGGTTTGGTGGTGCGTAGAGGGTAGGAGCCCGGAGGCAGGCTCAGGGTGATCGGAGCTGAGGACTGGCTGAGCTGGAGTGAGCTCAGCTTGACCGGCAATAGGCTCAACCATCAGCTTGACCGTCTCTGGGCCTTTGGACTGCAACCACCATTGCACACTGTGCGCAGCGCCAAAGTCGCGTAGCTTGACGATGTCACCGTCGCTCAAGGGCTCCAGGTGGCGCAGCACCATGGCGGTGACGGTGTCGCCGCAGGCCAGCTCGATCTGGGGCACGGTTTCGCGGGCGTCCATGGCCTCGATCAGCTGGCGCAGGGGCATGAGCATGGCGCTGACGTGGGGCACCAGTACGGCGCAGCTTTTGATGTCGGCCACGTAGCGGCTTTTGCGCTCATGAAAGCCGATCAGCACTTCGCCTTTTTTGATCACATAGCGCACTGATAACCGTGCTCTGTAGCGGTAGCCCCAGGTGGGCCCGGCAATCGGGCGCAGCACCAGGTCGGGCTTGACTTTGCCCAGATGCCACAGCTGGTCTTCCAGCGCTCTCGCCTTGACGGCCACTTGCGCGGCGGCGTCGAGGTGCTGCATTTTGCAGCCACCGCAAGCACCTTGGTGCAGGCCAAAATGCGGGCAGCCGGGCGTGACGCGCTGGGACGATTCTTTGTGGATGACGGTGACGGTGCCGGCCTCAAAACTGGCCTTTTTGCGGTGTATTTGGGCGCTGACGGTCTCGTACGGCAGCGCGCCTTCGATGAACACGACCTTGCCGTTGTCTTCGTCCTCCGTCACGCGGTGGGCGATGCCCTGGGCCTCCAGGTCGAGCGACTCGACATACAGGCGCGGTGGGGGTGGGTAGACCTTGACGGTACCGTCTTCATTCAAAGCAGGTGCGGGTGCCGCCGCGTTGGAGTTTTTTTTACGTGAACGTCCCATCGTGCTAGGCCTTTCCGGTGGAGCCGTAACCGCCCTCACCTCGCTGGGTGGCCGGGAAATCACTGACGATATGGAACTGCGCTTGGACCACCGGCACGATGACCAGTTGGGCAATGCGCTCCATCGGCTCGATGGTGAAGGCGACGCTGCTGCGGTTCCAGGCGCTGACCATGAGCTGGCCTTGGTAGTCGCTGTCGATCAGGCCGACCAGGTTGCCCAGCACAATGCCGTGCTTGTGGCCCATGCCCGAGCGGGGCAAGATCATGGCAGCAAAATTGGGGTCTTTGAGAAAGATGGCCATGCCGGTGGGCACCAGTTGCCAGGCGTTGGGCTGCAGGGTGAGCGGCTCGCTCAGGCAGGCGCGCAGGTCCAGGCCGGCGCTGCCGGGGGTGGCGTAGGCGGGCAGGTTGCCCGTCAGGCGGGGGTCGATAATTTTGACGTCGATTTTCATGGGATAGTGGCTTTCTGGAGCTGCGATTATCCCCGCTCACAGGGGTAAGCGGCGGCGACGCGGTAGTCTTGAGCCAAAACCATGGTTTGGCGTTTTTAGGATTTTTATGTCTCCCGGGCTACATTGGCACGTAAAATTCAGGCATGTCAGAAGAAGACCTATTTTTTACCCATACCATCGTGGGCTCGGCCCTGTCGTTCCCCATGGGCGACGTCCCCATCCATGCATCGCCCGCACAATCAGGGTTGCAGGTCAATATGCGTGATGCCAGCACGGTGATAGACCATGTGTGGAAAGACTGGCTGCTTGTCCAGGGTGCCTACCCGTACATTGGCCGCCCCCGGCGCAGGCCTGGTGCGCTGCGGCGCTGGACAGAGCGCCACGCCTTGCTGATCGCCTTTTTCGGACTGCTGCTGATGTCAGCCGCCGTCGTCCTGGCCGTAGTGGCCGCTGGCACACCCTTTCTCAGCCAATGAAACCTTCACAACAAGATGTTTTAACCATCGACCCGATTGCCATGAATGTGGTGAACCGGGTGAGCAGTGGCTCGCGCTTGTCTGGCGAGTATGCGTTCAAAGGCGGTTTGCTGGTGCAAGGCGAGGTGCATGGCGAGCTGGAGACGCGGGGGCGGCTGATCATCTGGGCGGGGGGCCAAGTGTCGGGGCATGTCAAGATTTGGGGCGACCTGTATTTGTTTGGCCAACTGGGCATTCCCGGCATGCCGGAAGACGGGACGGTGGTGGAGTGCCTGGGCACCGCTTACATTGCCAGCACCGGTATTTCCAGTGGCACACTGCTGGCGCACCGCATTCGCATGTACGATGGAGCCCAACTGCAAGGCCCGTTTAAAACGCTGCGGGAAGAAACCCTGCTACCCAAGCTCAAAGAGCTGGCCACTTCATCAAACCAGTAAACCCATAGCGACACCACCCGGAGACCACCATGACTGACAAGCCGCCCTACATTCCGACGCACCCCGGTGCCACTGCGACCCCGGCAAGCCCACCGCTCCAAGGCACGCCCGCCGTAGCAGCGCCCGCCAGCGGGCCTGCTGCGCCCACGCCAGTGGCTGCGCACAGCGCAGCAGCCCCCACGCCGCCCAAAGCCTTGCACGTGCAGGCAGGCGCTGCCATGCACACCGGCCCGTCTAGCCAGCTACCGGTGTTGGCCCCGATGCAAGCCGCAGGCTCGCCGGGCGGTGCCAACGACAAAAGCAGCATGATTTCTGAAGGTGTTAACTTTGTCGGCAATGCCCAGCTAATAGGCCTGTGCACGGTGGGTGGAAAAGTCGAAGGCAATTTAATGCAGTCGGCAGGCACCAGCATCACCGTCATCGTGACTGAAACGGGCCATGTCAAAGGCGATATCGTGGCCGACAATATATCGGTGATGGGCCAAACCGATGGCTTGCTGGACGCGGGTGGTGGCTCGGTGGCCCTGCACGATGCCTCCCGCGTGTCGGGCCATGTGCGCTACAACCGTTTGCAGGTGAACGGTGCAGACCTGAACGCCACGCTGGAAAAAGCCGCTACCAAGCGCGAGCGCACGGTGCCCGCCAAACCTGCTCACTAGAGTACTTGGCCGTGAAGCACTATGGCATTCAAACTGTCTATCTTTGCGCGCTCGCGGCAGGTCTTGGGGGCCAGCCACATCGGCGTTCCCGTGATCGATACCAACACCCTGCGCCAAGCTGCGCTGCAAAACAGCTGGCAACGCGACCAGCGGGTAGCGCGCAGGCGGTTGGCTTTTCGCTGGGCAATGTGGTGGCTGTGGAAGTACCGCTACTACGTGCTGGCTGTGTGCGCGGTGCTGGTGAGCCTGGGGTATCTGGTTTATCGGTTCGATCAAGCCTCGCGGGCAAACTATTCTCTGGGCAATACGCCTGTGGCCGCACCAGAACACCAAACCGATTTGCACCTGCGCTTAGAGTCGCACATGCTCCCGGCCACTGACAGTGGCGCAAGCACGGCCACTCCTCCAGACGCATCTCCCCCAACAGCCACAGACCCTTTCCAACTCAAGCCCGAAACCACATTGAAAACCAAGGTGACGAATCCATGAAAAACCAAACCGCCCCCACCACCACCCGCCTGGTACCTACCGAGCGCCTGTCCGCCATCTCCAGTTTGATCGCCGAGGGCGCGATCTTTGACGGCTCGTTCCAAACCTCACGCGATCTGGGTATCAAGGTGGATGGCACGCTCAAAGGCAACATCAGTTTTGACACCGGCGGCACCATCCACGTGGGCGCGACCGGCATAGTAGAAAACACCCGCCTGGAGGCCGACTATATTTTCATTGAAGGCAAAGTAGTAGGCAGCGTGATTGCCCGCAAAGCGCTGGAGATCACCGGCTCGGCCACGTTGCTGGGCGATGCCGCCTACGACGAGGTGATGGACGTGCACCCCCGCGCCAAGCTGCGCGGCAAGGTGGAGTACCGGGGCGAGATGGACACGCCTGCTAAAACCAAGTAATTGGCTTGGCAGTCAAGGCTTACGCGGTCAACTGCGCTTGGGCCGCCGCTGCCTGCACGGTAGGTTAAGCGCCAAGCCTGCGCCGCGCAATCTCCTGCACCAGCTGCCTGGCCAGCACCAGTTTGGGCGCGCGCTCTATCTCCTGCGCGCCCTGTGCGTCTACCAGCAGCAGCGCGTTGTCGTCTTGGCCAAAGGTAGCCGGGCCCAGGTTGCCCACCAGCAGCGGCACGCCTTTGCGTATACGTTTAGCGGTGGCATGCGCAAGCAAATTCTCACTCTCGGCGGCAAAGCCTACGCAAAACAGTTGGCCTTGTCTTGCCCGCTCGCTTTTCGCCAGGGTTGCCAAGATGTCGGGGTTCTCGGTAAATTCCATCACCGGCGTATTGCCTGAGCCGTCTTTTTTAATCTTCTGGTCAGCCGCCGCAGCGGGCCGCCAGTCGGCCACGGCGGCACACGCTATAAATACGCTAGCTTCTGGCGCATACCGCACGCTGGCATCGAGCATGTTTTGTGCAGACTTCACATCTACGCGCACCACACCACGCGGCGTAGCCAAGCCCACAGGCCCGGCCACCAGCGTCACCTGCGCACCCGCCTCACACGCGGCGCGGGCGATGGCAAAGCCCATTTTGCCGCTGCTTAAATTGGTAATGCCGCGCACCGGGTCCATCGCCTCAAACGTCGGCCCAGCGGTAATCAACACATGCTGCCCGGCCAGCACCTTGGGCTGAAAGAACGCAATGATGTCGTCCAGCAACTGCGCAGGTTCGAGCATGCGACCATCACCCGTCTCGCCACAGGCTTGGTCGCCACTGCCCACGCCCAGCATGTGTGCGCCGTCTGCGGCCAGTTGCGCCATATTGCGCTGCGTGGCGGGGTGCGACCACATCTCGCGGTTCATGGCGGGGGCGATCAGCAAGGGCACGGGTTTGGCACTGCCTTGCACGCTATCGACGCGGGGACGGGCCAGGCACATCAGGCTGAGCAAATCATCGGCCCGCCCATGCAAGAGCTTGGCCATAAAGTCAGCGCTGGCGGGCGCAATGACGATCGCATCGGCCTCGCGGCTGAGGTTGATGTGCGGCATGTTGTTAGGCTCGCGCGCGTCCCACTGGCTGGTGTACACGGTGCGCCCACTCAGCGCCTGCATGGTCACGGGGGTGATGAACTGCTCCGCCCCCTCAGTCATCACCACCTGCACGGTAGCGCCCTGTTTAATCAAGGCACGGCACAGTTCAGCCGCCTTGTACGCAGCAATGCCACCGGTTAAGCCCAATACGATGTGTTTGCCTTGCAGGTCAGTCTTAGCGTTCATAGGTGGGAATGTAGCATGGGCAGGTAAATGGGCTGTATGTGCCGCAGGGTGTTTGTACGCCCTGGCGCTTGGCTTGAACGGCTGCGCGGTGGTGCAAGACACGCCGTGCTACAGGGCGGTTGTCGACACAGGAGGTGAAACGCCCATCACGCCGGAAAGATGATGTTGGCACCAGCGGTGGAATGCCCACCACGCTCGCGAGATCAGGTCGGTGGTGCATTTAGCGTAGCGGCATCAAGGAGGAGGAAGCGGCCCTAGGCCGCAACGGGGGACAGCCGCGGAGCTAAGTGCACCGTCGGCCTGATCCAGTACAAAAGCAAAAGCAAAAGCAAAAGCAAAAGCTCACCATCTGAGCGCACTCGGCAACCCCAGATGGCCAGCTACCCACTGCACATCATGTAACGCCATAAACTCACACTCGCCGTTTCAAAGCGCTTTCACCGTAGTCTGCATCAAGCTGCGAGTCACAACCGGTGGTGACTCGCCCAAATGAAACGCCAGCTTGCGGTCACGCAGCGCCACATCGGCCGCAGTGACGCGGTCGAAGCGGCGCAGGTGCTCGGTCCATGACGCATCTTCGATCATTTCTACAAAGCGCCCTGGCTCGTTAATGTCTTGCAACAGCTCCCACGACAGCGCGCCATGGCGCATGCGGCTGCGGCGGCTCTCCTCCATCAGCACTTTGAACTCGTCTGCACGGGCGGGCTCGATGCGGTACTCAATCATTGCCATCACATGCCCCTGCGCGGGCGGTGCGTCAGCCTGCGGCACTTTGAACACAGTGGACGGGGTGAGGTCTTCCACCATGCCTTGCCCGGGCATCAGGCGGTTGGTCAGGGCCATGGCGCACACACCTACTAGCGCACCCAGCACCACGCTGATTTGCACGCTGCCTACGGTAGCCACCTGGCCCCACACGGCTGCGCCCAGCGCGCTGGAGCCCATGATGGCCATTTGGTACATCGACATGCCGCGCGCCCGCACCCAGTTGGGCAAGCCCATCTGGGCCGATACGCTGAGCGAATTGGCGGTGGTGATCCACGCCGCGCCGGCGCACAGCATGGCGGGCACGGCCAACCAAATGTAGGGGGTGAAAGCGATCACCAGCATGGCCACCGACTGCACCGCAGCCCCACACAGCGCCAGCTCGTTACCTGCCAGCCGCCTGCGCATTTGCGGCAAGAACATGGTGGCCACGATGGCCCCTGCGCCCATGCAGGCCAGCAGCAGCGTAAAGGTACCCGCACCACCGCCGTGCAAACCGCGCGCCACCAGCGGCAGCAACGCGGTCAGCGCGGTAGAGCTGAAAAAGAAAATAGAGATGCGCACCAGCACGCCTTGCAAATGGCGCGACTGCCCCACGTACTGCAGGCCAATGCGTATGGCACTGCCCAAGCGCTCGCGCCCGAGTGGATGCGGCTTGTGCTCCCGCTGCCAGCGCGAGATGACTACGGCTGAGACCAGTGACAGCACAGCGTTGAGCGCAAAAACCCACTCGCTGCCCGCGCTGGCAATGAGCGCGCCCGCTACCAATGGCCCCAAAATACGCGAGGCGTTCATGGACACACCGTTCAGGCCCAGTGCTGCGGGCAGTTGCGCCCTGGACACCACCTCGGGCACGATGGCGGCAAACACTGGCCAGCGCATGGCCAGGCCAATGCCGTTGGCAAACACCAGCGCCAGCAGCAGCGCAGGCGATATGACACCCAGAAAGACCGCCACACTCAGCACACTGGCCACGACAGCCACCCAGATCTGCGTGAACAAATAGTAGCGTTTGCGGTCCACAATATCGGCCAGTGCGCCGCTGGGAAGCCCAAGCAAAAATACCGGCAAACTGGCCGCTGTTTGCACCAAGGCAATCCACAGTGGTGTAGTGGTCAGTGAGGTCATCATCCACGCTGCGGCCACGTCGTTCATCCACATGCTGGTGTTGGCTATCAACCAAGTCAGCCACAGCATGCGAAACACTGGCTGGCGCAGGGGAGCCAGTGGCGAGAGATCGTTGTCGGGGTGCGCTGCGGGCGCAGAGTCTGGTCGGGGTTCGGGCATGAGGCTTGATGATAGCCGTTGTTGTTTTGTGTTTCGCATTAGCCCTTGCACGAAACGTGGTAACTTCTGCGGTGCAAATATTCATCGGAGCAATACATGATCGTCGAACGCATTTGGACAGGCAACGCCTACCGCAATTTCAATTACCTCATCGCCTGCCCTGAAACCGGGGAGGCACTGGCTATTGACCCGCTAGACCACGAGAAAACGCTGGCTACCGCCAAGGTCAAAGGATGGCAAATCACGCAAATTCTCAATACCCATGAGCACCATGACCACACAGGTGGCAACGCCGCCGTGGTAGCCGCCACCGGTGCCAAAGTGATAGCGCACTATAAAGCCGGCGGCAGCATTGCGGGCATGGACAGGGGCGTGCAGGCCGGTGATGTGATCAAAGTAGGCAGGACTGTGGAGCTGGAATGCCTGGACACCCCCGGCCACACTATGTGCCACATCTGCCTGCGCTCGCACACCGAGCAGCCTGCGCTGTTCTCGGGCGACACTCTGTTTAACGCTGGCGCTGGCAACGTACACAACGGCGGCGACGTGCATGCCATGTACGCCACTTTTGCCGATCAGCTAGCCAAGCTACCCGACAACACGCTCATCTACCCCGGCCACGATTACATGGAGAACAACCTCAAGTTCACCCTGGCCCGGGAGCCAGACAACGCGGCAGCTAAAGCGCTACTGCCCAGCGCGATAGACCATGACCCCGCCAAGTCGGTGGTGACCACGCTACGTGACGAGAAGCAGCACAACACCTTTATGCGTTTAAGCAACCCCAGCGTGATCGCCCGGCTGCGCGAGAGCTTTCCAGACTTGCCCGCGCATCCCGATCCCAAGACCGTGTTTATGAAGCTGCGCGAGTTGCGCAATAGCTGGTAACACTATAGGTGTGCGAGTGCGTTGGCACGTTCGGCGCTACCCTCCGATTGCGGGTGAGTTTCTGGCATGGCCCTTGGTAGTGGGCGACTACAAAAGAACTAAACTGCATGTTGCAGACAATATAGCAACCCATTTTGAGAGACATGGCGCATGACCCTTCAAGCACAAGCCTACGTGGTGGGTGCCTACGAGCACCCCACCCGCAAGGCACCTGACCGCTCCGTGGCCCAACTGCATGCCGAAGTCGCCAAAGGCGCGCTGGACGACGCGGGTTTGAGCAAAGACGATATCGACGGCTATTTTTGCTCGGGCGACGCGCCTGGCATGGGCCCTACATCCCTGGTGGAGTACCTCAACCTGCGGCCTCGGCATATCGACTCCACTGACATTGGCGGAGCGTCCTACCTCACGCTGGTCAGCCATGCGGCGCAGGCCATTGCTGCGGGCCAATGCACTGTAGCGCTGATTACCCTGGCCGGGCGGCCGCGCAGCGAAGGCCAGGCTACGGGCACCACGCCGCGTGTGCGCGACCCTAACCAGCCCGACTACCAGTGGGAGTACCCCTATGGCATCGCCAACGCCAACGGCTACGCGATGTGCGCCAAGCGCCATATGCACGAGTACGGCACCACCAGCGAGCAACTGGCCTGGATCAAGGTGGCCGCATCCCACCATGCGCAGCACAACCCGCATGCGCTGCTGCGCGATGTGCTCACCGTGCAAGACGTGCTGGCCTCGCCCATGGTGGCCGACCCGCTGCACCGGCTGGACTGCTGCGTGGTCACCGACGGCGGCGGCGCGCTGATCGTGGCGCGGCCCGAAATTGCCAAATCGCTCAAGCGCCCCTTGGTCAAAATCATCGGTGCGGGCGAGACCGTCAAGCACCAAAGCGGCGGCTACTTTGACCTGACCACCTCGGGTGCGCGTTGGTCGGGTGCGCAGGCGTTTGCGCAGGCCAAGGTGACGCCTGCCGACATCCAGTACGCATCGATCTACGACAGCTTTACCATCACCGTGCTGATTCAGCTGGAAGACCTGGGCTTTTGCGCACCCGGCAAGGGTGGTGCGTTTGTGGCGGACGGCAACCTGATATCCGGTGTGGGCAAACTGCCCTTTAACACCGACGGCGGCGGCCTGTGCAATAACCACCCAGCCAATCGCGGCGGCATGACCAAGGTGATTGAGGCGGTGCGCCAACTGCGCGGCGAGGCCCACCCTGCGGTACAAGTGCCTAACTGCCACTTGGCACTGGCACAGGGCACCGGCGGCATGCTGGCCACCCGGCATGGCAGCGCGACTTTGATTATGGAGAGGGAGTAAGCATGAATACCACTGAACGCCTGCTAGCCTGCCCCATCCCCACCGAGGACACCAAAGTCTTTTGGCAGGCCGCCAAAGAGGGCCGTTTTCTCATCAAGCGCTGTTTGGATTGCAACAAGGTCCATTGGTACCCGCGCGTGCTGTGCCCGTTTTGCCTGAGTGCCAACACCGCCTGGCAAGCGGGCAGCGGCAAGGGCGTTATCTACTCCTACAGCGCCATGCGCCGTGCTACGCCGCCCTACATAGTGGCCTTTGTCACGCTGGACGAGGGCCCGACCATGCTGACCAATCTGGTGCACTGCGACCCCGACACCCTGGCCATCGGGCAAGCCGTGCGCCTGCTGTTTACACCGTCTGACGGCGACTACCCCGTGCCGGTGTTTGAGCCCGCACCCACCGCATCCACCGCATCTAAGCCCGCGTGAAAGCCCAGCCATGATCAACAAAATAGTCCCCAGCCTGGCGCAGGCCGTGGCCGACATTGCCGATGGCGCATCGATCTTGGTGTCTGGCTTTGGCGGTGCAGGCCTGCCCACCCAGTTGCTCGATGCACTGGCCGCGCAGGGCGCTAAAAACCTCACCATCATCAGCAACAACGCCGGCAGCGGCGGTGTGGGCATTGCCAAGCTGGTGCTGGCCAAGCAGGTGCGCAAGGTGGTGTGCTCCTTCCCCCGCCAGCCGGGCTCTACCGCTTTTGACGACCTGTACCGCAGCGGTGCGATAGAGCTGGAACTGGTGCCCCAAGGCACCCTGGCCGAGCGCATCCGTGCAGCGGGCGCGGGCATTGGCGCCTTCTACACGCCTACCGGCGCGGGCACCGAGCTGGCCGCAGGCAAAGACAGCAAGCTCATCGACGGCGAGGAGCAAATATTGGAATACGCCATCCACGCCGACTACGCGCTGATCAAGGCCCACACCGCAGACCGCTGGGGCAACCTCACCTACCGCCGCTCGGGCCGCAATTTTGGTCCCTTGATGGCCACGGCCGCGCGCTGCACCATCGCGCAGGTGAGCCAGATTGTCGAGCTGGGCGGCATTGATCCCGAGTCGGTCATTACCCCCGGCATTTACGTCAAGCGCGTCGCATTGGCCGAGAAAGTTGCAGCATGAGCACAGCGTACACCCCCCGCAGCACCGCGCAAATCGCCCAGCGCATTGTGCAAGACATTCCCGACGGAGCCTATGTCAACCTGGGTATTGGCCAGCCCATGACCATCTCCAACTTTCTGCCGCCCGACAAAGAAATCATTATCCAAAGCGAGAACGGCATTTTGGGCATGGGCCCGCTGGCCACGGGTGCCGATGTGGATACCGAGCTGGTGAATGCGGGCAAGCAAAACGTCACCTTGCTCAAAGGCGGCGCTATCTTTCACCATGCTGATTCGTTTGCGATGATTCGCGGTGGTCATATTGATATTTGCGTGCTGGGCGCTTTCCAGGTATCTGTGAAAGGTGACCTGGCCAACTGGCGCACGCTAGACCGCGAAGCGATTCCCGGCGTGGGCGGTGCGATGGATTTGGCCAAGGGGGCCAAACAGGTGTTTGTGATGATGGAGCACCTGACCAAGAGCGGCGAGTCCAAGCTGGTAGAGCGCTGCACTTACCCACTGACGGGCGCGGCTGTGGTGGACCGCATTTATACCGACCTGGCCAGCCTGCAGGTTACGCCGCGCGGATTGCTGGTGATAGACAGGGTGGACGGCCTGTCGCACGCCGAGCTGGAGACGCTTTCGCAACTCAAACTACTGGAGGCTTGACATGGTGCATGGAATTTTGAAAACCGGGCGCGCAGTGGCCGCACGATTGCTCGCCGTTGTGTTGGCATGCACGGCAGCACCCGCGCTGGCAGCCTACCCCGACAAGCCCATCAAAATCATTGTCGGCTTTACACCCGGCGGCACGGCAGACAGCGTGGCGCGCATCTTGTCCGTAGCAATGGGCGCGCGCTTGGGCCAAACCATGGTGGTAGAAAACCGCGCCGGTGCCAATGGCAACCTGGCCACCGAATTTGTGCAGCGCTCTGCACCCGATGGCTACACTATATTTTTTACCTCCATCGGCCACGCGGTGAACCCGTCGCTGTACAAAGATGCCAAGTACGATCCGGTGAAAGACTTCACGCCGATTGGCCAGGTACTGAGCGCGCCCAACGTGCTGGTGGTGCCCGGCAACTCGCCGTTTAACTCGGTGAAAGAACTCACCGCTTACGCCAAAGCCCACCCCGGCAAGCTGGACGTAGCATCGTCTGGCAGCGGCACCTCGGTGCACCTGTCGGCTGAGCTGTACAAACAAATCATGGGCGTGCACTTGGTGCATATTCCCTACCGGGGCACGGGTAGCCTGCTGCCTGACCTGCTCTCGGGCGTGGTGGCCATGAGCTTTCCCAACCTGCCCAGCGCCCTGCCCTTTATCCAAAGTGGCAAGCTCAAAGCTTTGGGCGTAACCACTGCCAAACGCTCGGATGCCGCACCGCAAATACCCACCCTGGCCGAGGCCGGCGTACCCGGCTACGACATGTCCACCTGGTACGGCCTGATCGGCCCGGCCAACATGCCCGCCGATGTCGTCCAGCAGCTCAACCAAACCCTGCGCCAGGTGCTACAAGACCCGCAAGTTCGCAGCAAACTCGTGTCGCAAGGCGTTGACCCGGTGACCGGCACGCCGCAAGAATTTGGCAGCTTTATTCAGCGCGAAACCAAGAGCTGGGCCACGCTGCTCAAGAAGATCAAAGTCGAAGTCAATTAGCGTGGATGGGCTTGGCACGCAGCCGCAAAAGCTGCGCGGCTACGCTGACCGCTATCACCTCGGGCTCTTTGCCCTGCACGCCGTCGATGCCTATCGGGCAGGTGATGCGCGCGATCTCTTCCTTGCTAAAACCACGCTCCTCCAGCCGATGGCGGAAGGTGGCCCATTTGGTTTTGCTGCCGATCAGGCCAATGAAGGGCAGGTCGTTTTTATCGCGCAGGCGCGTCAGGCAGGCAGCTACTACGTCCAAATCTTCGGCGTGGCTAAAGCTCATGATCAGCACGTGGCTTGCTGGTTGCAATTGACTTACCGCAGCATGCACAGGGGAGGAATGCTCGCACTCTGCATTGCCTGGCACATCGCTGGGGAATATCTCGTCGCGGCTGTCAACCCACTGCACCGCGCAAGGCAGTGTGCCCAGTACGCGCACCAAGGCTTTTCCGACATGACCGCCGCCAAAAAGTGCTATTTTCAAGCTATTTTGGCTATTAGCCAGCGTAATTGTTGCGCAAGCAGCTTCTCTTTTAATAGCGTCATGGCTGCTGATAAAACTGAATTTAAGATGCACCACACCACCGCAGCACTGGCCCAGCGAAGGGCCAAGGGGGTAGCGGCGCAGCTCGTCGGTGGGGTTTAAGTTACCTACATGTATGGTTTCAGTTGTCTGCGCAGCTGGCTGATTTGGCACATGGGTGCCCAACAATTCACGCCCATACGCAATGGCCTGAAATTCCAAATTGCCCCCTCCCACCGTGCCCAGCACGTCATCGGCCAACACCAGCATCCAGGCCCCCACCTCGCGCGGGCTGGAGCCTTCGAAGCTGTTGACAGTGATGAAGACCGCGTCCTCGCGCGCCAGCGCGGTTCTGATGTCGTGGATATCGCCAGCCATAGCGCAAATTTCGATCTACTGCGCGAGCGCGGCTGCGGCGCGCAATTTGTCTTTTTTGCTAGGTCGCGCCCCTTTGATACCGCCATTGGCTGAAGGCGTGTTTTTAACTCCCACTTCAGCCACCGCCAGTTCCACAGGCTCAAAACCCGCCACCTGCTCGCGCGGCACTTTGACGCCGTGGCGCTTTTCTATCAAACGCAGATGCCCTTCAGTGCCGCTGCTGACAAAGCTCACGGCCAGCCCACTCTCGCCCGCCCGCCCGGTGCGGCCAATGCGGTGGGTGTAGTCCACCGCTGAGCGCGGCAGGTCGTAGTTGACCACTACAGGTAGCTGCGCGATGTCGATGCCGCGCGCGGCTACGTCGGTGGCAACTACCACTTGCAGGGTTTTGGCTTTGAAGTCCATTAGCACCTGGGTGCGTTTGCCTTGGCTCAGCTCGCCATGGAAAGGCTCGGCGGTGATGCCTGCGCCGCGCAGTTTGACGGCGATGATTTCGGTGGCGTGTTTGGTGGCAGCGAATACCAGCACACGCGTCCATTTTTCGGTGGCTATCAAATGGCGCAGCAACTGGGTGCGCCGGGTTGCATCGACTTCGATAGCACGTTGCGCAATATCCAAGGCGATTGCAGCCTGCTCTTCTACCTCTACCCGCAGCGGGTTGTGCAACATGCTGCCCACCAACGCCTCGATCGCGGGCGCAAAGGTGGCCGAGAAAAACAGGGTCTGCCGCTGGCGCGGCAACAGCGCCAAGATGCGGCCCAGCTCGTCGCCAAAGCCCATGTCCAGCAGGCGGTCGGCTTCGTCCAGCACCAGAGTGCTGACCTGCGCAA
>JAYVGI010000320.1:0-8258 GCA_043772355.1 Polaromonas sp. | reverse complement strand
CCTTAGTGGCTTTTTTGATGGCTGCTTGGGCAGTCTGTACCTACACCGTAGGCACTTTGCGAACTAGCTTAGTTGAGGCAAGACACCGTAGCGTACAGTGCGCCACCCCATGAGCTAAACGACTGTGTGCCCACCAGACGCAGCTGCATGATGTCGCCCACACCAAAAGCCGGCGTGGCCGTGATGCTGCAACTTGCAACGCCAGAGGACACGGTGCACGTGGCCGCCGTGGCGGTGCCAGGCGATGCCAGCGTGGGGTTGCGCAACACAGTCAGCACGTAGGGTGTGGGCGGCACACCAAGGATCGACACCACCAACTTCGTCTGCGCGCAGGCAATCGGCAGCAAAGTACCGGTTTGCGGTGAAGTAGGCAGCCCGGTGACGTCAGGGCGCATGTAGTAGGTGCCGTTGCCGTTCAGGTTATTCGACTGCACGTTGTAGCTGTAATAGAGCTGGGCTGCGCCAGTAGCACCTATTGCGCCCGTGGTTCCGGTGTTGCCTGTCAAGCCTGTGGGGCCAATGGGGCCTTGCGTGCCCGTGTTACCCGTCAAGCCGATGGGGCCTGTCGTGCCGGTGTTACCGGTCAAGCCTGTGAGGCCGATGGGGCCTTGCGTGCCCGTGTTTCCCGTCAAGCCTGTAGGACCAATGGGGCCTGTCGTGCCGGTGTTCCCGGTCAAGCCGGTGGCACCGATTGCGCCCGTGCTTCCAGTGTTGCCCGTCAAGCCTGTGGGGCCAACGGGGCCTGTGGTTCCGGTGCTGCCGGTCAAACCTGTCGCACCGACTCCGCCTGTTGCGCCTGTTGCTCCAGTGTTGCCCGTCAAGCCTGTGGCACCTATTGGGCCTTGCGGGCCTACGGCGCCTACCGGGCCTTGGGGACCCATCGGGCCGGTGGCCCCCAAAGCAATCGTGGCGCTGGGCCAGACACCAGCAGTTTTAGGTCCGTGCAGGATGCCAGTAGCCGTATCGAGATAGAAGTCTCCGTTCACGCCGTCGGCGTTGGTGGGGGCGCTCAAACCGCTTTGTAGGCGGCTGCCTACAGGGGCATCGGCACCGGGGGCACCTTGTGGCCCGGCTGCACCGGCTGGGCCGGTAGCGCCCATGAGGGTGAGCCCGGCAGAAGGCCAAACCCCGGCTGTTTTGGGGCCAAACAAGGTGCCCGTGGTGGCGTTCAAAAAGTAGTCGCCGTTACTTCCCGCACTGGCTGGCGGGTTGGCACTGCCGCTCAGTATGCTGGAGCCGGGCAGGCCCTGCGCGCCGTTAGCACCGGCAGCGCCATTGGTGCCATTTGTTCCAGTGGTTCCGTTGGTGCCTGAGGCCCCGGCAACACCTGCGGCCCCCGCAACGCCCTGAGCCCCCGTTAGGCCCGGTGCACCGTCACTGCCGCCGCAGGCCGTGAGCGCGACTACGGCGCAAGCCGTGATCACCGATAAAAGGGTATTTTTCCAGAATTTCATAGTGTGGTTCCTGACAGTTAAGAGGTAAGGGCGGCTTGGTCTGCCGTCAGAGCAGTGCCGGGCGTGGGGTGTAAACAATTAGTCTGCGCCGCGCTGGGCGCAAGCCACTGCATGCGGTAATACATACCGTCGTTGTCCAGCACCGCAAACCCCAGGCGCTGGTACAGGGCCAGGGCGCGGGGGTTGGTGCAGGCTACGTTGAGGGCCAGGGGCAGGCTGCGCTGTGCGGCCAGGGCTTGCAGGTGCTGCACCAGCAGGGTGGCAAAGCCGCGTGCGCGAAACTCGGGCAGCACGGTAATTTCTATCAGGCGCAGCTCGCTTTGCAGGCACTGCCAGTACAGCCTGCCAGCCAGCTGGCCGTCCAGCTCCAGCAGCCTGAACTCTGCGCCTGCATAGTGCTGGGTGTAGTGCTGGTGCTGGGCTTGGCATTGGCTTTGCAAAAATGCGGCTAGCTGGTCTTGCGGCCATAGCGCCAGCACGGGGTCGTCGCCACGACTGGTGGCGTAGATGCGCTGCACCTGCGGCATATCGTTTGCCGTGAGGCTGCGTAGCTGGAGCGGGCCTATGCGCATGGTGGGTGACAGTGTGACGGGTGTGAACTGAGTGGGGCTTGCCATCAGTTGCGTGACGGGAAAACACCCTGCATGCAAATGATGTACTGCAGCCCCACATACGGGTTGCGTATGCTTGGCGCCGCGCTAGCATTCGGGGAGGTGCCTATGCTGGTGTTGGCCAGCGTGGTGTTGGGAGCAACGCTGGAGTAGCTGGGCAGGGGCGTGCCGTCGTCCACCACGGTTTGGGCCAGTACCACGCCCGTGCCCGGCACGCTGGTCGTGCCAGGGCCGCTTTGCACGTTCAGCGGGTGGCTGTGCGCTGGCAGATGGGCCGCCAGCACCGTCACCGACTCAGCTCCGCTGTTCTCCCCCTGGGTGATATTACTTAATCCAGACCCTTGGCCAATACCCACCGGCACACGACTGCGTAAGTCGGGTAACGCGAAGTTGGTAGTGCCATTGCCGCCGTACTGCGTGCCCAAAAGAGAAAACAAAGCCTGATTTTGATTAATCGGCAACAGTTGCCCATTGCAGGCGGCCCAGCCCCTCGGTACGAAGCTAAAACCTACTAGTACCACGTTACCCATAAAGTTAGTTGCCATAGTGTGATCCTGAAAGACGATGTAAAGTGGAATGTGCGCAATGGGGTTGGCGTGGCATCAGTTGCGCGCAGGAAAAACACCACTGGTGCAAATGGCGTAGCCCAATCCGAGATACGGGTTGAGAATGGGCAGCGGCAGGCCACTTCCGGAGCTTATGCTGGTACCGGCCAGTGTAGTGTTGGGCGCTGCGCTGGAGTAGCTGCGCACAGGGGTGCCGTCATCCACCTCGGTTTGGGCCAATGCCACGCCGGTGGGCACGCCGGTCGTGCCCAGGCCGCTTTGCACGTTCAGCGCGTGGGTGTGGGCTGGCAGGTTACTACTCAGCAACGAGACAGCTGCACTGCCACCGGTCTCACCTATGGCGAATGAAGTCAGCCCAGCCCCAGCTCCAAAACCGACCGGCACGCGACCGCGCAGGTCGGGTAACGCGAAATTGGTGGTGCCGTTGCCACCGTACTGCGTGCCCAACAGGGCAAATAAAGCGGTATTTTGCGCAATCGGCAGTAGTTGCCCGTTGCAGAATAAATAGCCGCGCGGCGCAAAGTTAAAAGCGACCAGTATCACGTTACCGATATAGGCGTCTGCCATGGGGTGCTCCTGAAAGAAAAATTAAACGCTGGTGTGCTGAAGGTGCTGTGACAGGCATCCGTTAAACCGAAGGATAAATGCCGAAGTGGGCAATGGCGTAGTTCAATGCCAGAAAAGGGTTGCGGATACCCGTAGGTTGACCGCCGCCTGTGTTGCCCACACTGGCGCTGGACAAGCTGGTGTTGGGTGCCGCACTGGAATAGCTGCGTGCGGGGGTACCGTCGTCTTCGGCCACCTGGGCCAGTACCACCCCTGTGCCCGGCAGGCTGGTGCTGCCTGCGCCGCTTTGTGCCGCCAAAGCGTGGCTGTGCGCAGGCAAGTGTGCAGCGGCCAGGGTCGCGGTTTCGGCACCACCTGTTTGCCCTTGCACCACAGAGCTGAGGCCTGGCCCAGTGCCCACGCCCAAGGCCACGCGGCCGTTCAGGTTGGGTACTGCAAAGGTGGTTTGGCCGTCGCCACCGTACATGGTGCCTAGCAAGGAAAATAAGGCGTCGTAAGTTGCTATGTCGAGCAAGCGCCCATCGCAAGGAGTCCAACCTACTGCAGGGAAGTTGAAACCAAAAAGCTCAATTTGTCCGAGAAAGGGGTCATAGCTGGCCATATTGGGCTCCTGAAAGATGGGGGGCTAGGGTGGTAATGCGGGCCGGGGGTGGGTGCGTGAGGGCGTTGGGGGCTTAAGCCAAATTCACATAACCCGACAGCAGAGGCTGGGCGTTGCGCCCTTGGGCTATATAGCGTGCTGCTACGGGCTTGCCGTAGTGGGTTTGCGCACTGCGTTGGGTGGTGATCTGGCCCTGGCTGCCCAGGGTGCACACGGTGCCGGTGCTAATTTCGGTGTACACCAGCTCGCTAACCGGGCCCAGGGCGATGGCGTTGACGCGCTGGCGCTTGCCCTGTGGGTTGCGTGACAGGTCCAAGCTGCGCAGGTGGTTGCCCTGGCTATCATGCACCGTCACTACACTTTTGACGGACTGCAGCACGTAGATGGTGCCATCTGCGCCTACCTCGACATCGCGCGGGTAGTTAAAGCCTTCGCCTGTAGTCTCCAGCGCGCCAAAACGCAGCAGGGGCGCGCCATCCAGCGCAAACACTTGCACCCGGTGGTTGGCCGAGTCGGCGACATAAATGCGGCCGCCCACAACCGTGACAGCCGCAGGGTTGTTGAGCTGGCCGGGGCCACTGCCGTAGCCAGCCAATGTGGTCTGCAATTGGCCGGTAGGGCTGTATACCCGTATCTCGCACAGCGTTTTGTCCAGCACATAGGCTGTGCCCGCCTCGTCAAAGCCGACATCCACGGGGTAGGCGTCTGCCTGGGAAGCTAGCTGCCAGCCGCCCGAGGCAAAGCCGCTGATGGCGATACCGCTGGCTTGGCTGAGGCTTTTGTCGTCGTTGTTGAGGGTGTAGGCCATGCCTTTGGAACTGACTACCACGCGCTCGTTAGGCAGGGCGGGTACCGCGCTGGCGTGGCCGCCGGCAGCGGCAGCATCGGCACCCTGGCTGCTGCCATCAGCACCGCCGCCCCCGCAGGCCACCAGGCTTGCGGCGATGGGTAATAAAACGCTACTTGCACAGAGCTGGGTAAATTGTCTTCGTTTCATTTAGTGCCTTTTAGCGTGATTTTTTTCACGCTTATTTACATTTACAAGTGGATTATGTAGTCAGAAGTGATGATTCGCAATAGTACAAATAGACTAGTGCTCTAAAAACAATGCGTCGAATTCAGGCGAGTACATCGCTATTGAGTTACATGCGGTCGATGAACTAAATGCATCAAAGTGATACCAAATGCATCCGCCAGGTAAGCCCGCAGCCCATCGCCCCGATGGATTCGCACCTGATTCGGCCGGATCGGCGCTGCGTCGATACAAATCGTCGCTGAATCGACAGTGTGCTGTTGCGAGGGGCCCGCAGATGGCGAAAGGCGCTCAAAAAAAGCCGCTGCGCAAGCTAGCTGTCGACCGAGATAAAACGCAGAAAAAAGCCGAATGGGGCACTCGTATACAGTGCCTATCGCGCTATAACCACCTAGAAATAAGCGCAAGCAGCTACGTAATGCATAGCGGTAAGCTTCTCGTTGCAAGCTTGCTCAAGTAGCTGGGGCACCCCAAAAGTCGTGTGGTGTTGCCGCAGTGGCCGCCATGCATCGGTAGCGCATAATCTGCACAAAATTCTTAGCGAGACCTATGATTGACCGAAAACTACTCCAAACAGATGGCTACGCCCTGCTTGGCGGAGCGATCCTGATCGAACGTTTGGATGATCTTCGTGCCGTATTTGACGCGGGTGTGAAACCGTCAAACCAATGGCCGGTGCCGCGCGAGCCCAGCTGGCGCTATTCGTTGCTGGATCTAGATTTGAAAGTGCAGGCTGTCTGCCGCCAGCCACAGCTTTTGGCCGTGGTGGGCGAACTGATTGGCGAGCGGTTTTTCCTCGCGCAGGTGGAGGGGCGAGAGCCCCTGCGAGGGGGCGGCCATCAAAAGCTGCACCGTGATTTATCGGCCCAGCGCAGGGGCGATACGGTGATCGCCTTAGCCTATCTCGACGACTACGGCCCTGAGAATGGTGCAACCCGCATCGTCCCCGCCAGCCACCGCCTTGCACCGGGTGAATTGCCCTTCAACTTCGATGACGAGTGCTCGTCCGTGCAGCTTGCAGGCCGCGCGGGTGACGTGCTGGTATTTGATGCTGATCTGGTGCACGCGGGCAGCCTGAACCCGAGCGGGGCACGCCGCCGAACGATGCTCATTACGTATTTTTCCGAGCCGCTTTACCCCCAGCATTTAGAAACTGCAAGCCTGCGTAGCGTGCGCATGGATACCAATGACCGGTTCGACCGGTCGGGGTTTGCCGTTGACACTAATCCTCTTAAATTGCGCCTATGACGAAGCATCTCAAAGAAAGCCCGCCAGCAGAACGCGCACAAGTCAGCGGATATGCGCAGCTACCTTTGCGTTTTGACGTGCAGCGCTTGCAAGCCGATTTGCGTTGTGCGGACGATTTTGCGTGGGTGGCGCACTTCAACGCCAACGCCTATGACGAAGGCTGGAGCTGCTTGCCGCTGCGCTCGGTAGAGGGGCGCTTGGACCATGTGATGCCTATTGACGGCTTGCCCTACCAGGACACGGAGATTTTGGCACGCTGCCCGTATTTTCAAGAGGTGTTGGCGCAGCTGATGTGTGAGATTACGTCGGTGCGGCTGATGGCCTTGGAGCCTGGTGCGCAGATTTTGCCGCACCGCGATAAGCAGACCTCGCTGGAGGACGGCATTACGCGGCTGCATGTGCCGATCCAAACCACGCCAGCGGTGCTGTTTTGCATTGACGGGCAAGAGGTGCATTTTTCGGCTGGCGATCTGTGGTATTTGAATGCGAGCTGCACCCACGCGGTAAGCAATGGCAGCGCCGAGCGGCGGGTGCATCTGATGCTGGACTGCATAACCAACCCCTGGCTGGAGCAGCTGTTTGTGCAGGCAGGTGGGCGCTTGCGGCCTGCCCCGATATATGGTGACGCGTCGATCAATGACGGCAATGTGCAGGCGGTGATTGCGGCTTTGCTGGCGGGCGGGCACCCGGCGGGTGTGGCGCGTGCGCAGCAGCTGCAAGCCATCGCGGCGCTGCTTCTATGAGCGCCAACGAAGCGCTGGGCCTGCTGGCGCATGAGCAGGCTTTGCTGCGCGGCACTGTGGTGCCCTATACACCAGGGCAATCGCTGGCGCGCTGGTACCCCATGGCGCTGGATGCCAGCGGTGCAGAGCCGCTGCTGGCCTGGCGTTATTTGGGCGAGCGGCTACTTACGGCCGCGTTCTTTCAGGACAATTTTTCGGCGCAAGAGGCTGCAGACACGCGGGTGTGCTACACGCCCTTGTCGGCGCTGGCGCAGTTTGATGCGGGGCAGGGCCAAGGGCTGCGCAGCTTGCAGCCCAGCGCGTTTGTTTTTCATGTGTCGCGCTGTGGCTCTACGCTGGTGACGCAAATGCTCTCGCAACTGCCCAGCTGCGTGGCGCTGTCTGAGCCGCCGGTGCTCGATTCCTTTTTCAGGCTGCTGCATGCGCAGCCGCTGGGCTGGGACGGGGCGGCGGTTTTTCGGCAACTGCTGGCGGCCCTGGGGCAGGCGCGGCGCGCCAGCGAACAGCATTTGGTCGTCAAGCTGGACTGCTGGCACGCGCCTTGGATGCCCTGGTTGCGCCTGGTGTATCCTGATGTGCCAATGGTCTTTCTGTACCGCGAGCCCCAGCAGGTGCTGGACTCGCACACGCGCCAAAGGGGCTTGCAGATGGTGCCCGGCCTGCTGCCCCTGGGGCCGTTGCAGTTGACCGGGCAGATGCAACACGCTGGCGACCTGGATGGGTATGCGCAACAGGTGTTGGGTGCGATTTTCCGCACTGCGGTAGATTTGGCAGGGGCCAGCGGTTTGCAGTTGCTGAACTACAGCCAGCTACCGGCCGTGGTGTGGACCGAGCTGATGCCTGCGCTGGGTATTGCTTGCAGTGCTGCGCTCTTGCAAGCGGTGCAAAAACGCGGGCAGTTCCATGCCAAGCATGGCAGTGCGCAGTTTGTGGGCGATCCAAAGGTGGATGTGCCTGCGCGCAGCGGGCCAGCCTGCCAAGAGCTGGCTGCGTGCTACGCCGCGTTGGAAGAAAAGCGGCTAGCGGCTGACCTGGCCGCTGGATGGCTGAACCCGCAAGAACCCTGGATGGACGCTCCACTGTGTTGAATGAGACCACCCATCCACCGGCTGCGCGCTGCATATGGCTCACCGGCCTGTCTGGCGCGGGTAAATCGACCATGGCGCAAGCCCTGGCCACCCAGTTGGCCGCGCAGGGGCTGCGCTACTGCCTGCTGGATGGCGACGCCTTGCGCCGTGGCCTGAACAGCGATTTGGGCTTTAGCCCTGCGGACAGAGCGCAAAGCGTACGCCGCACTGCACATGTGGCGCGGCTGATGGTGGACGCGGGTGTGACGGCGGTGGTGGCACTGATATCCCCGTACCGCGCGGACCGCGCGGCAGCGCGGGCGCTGTTTGCGCCCGGTACGTTTGTGGAGGTTTTTGTGGACACCCCC
>JAYVGI010000319.1:0-12748 GCA_043772355.1 Polaromonas sp. | reverse complement strand
TTCTACATCATTAATGTCTAGGCGCGGAGCCGCAGACAGTGCTGTAGCACGGCAAGGCGACGCAACAACGACAGTAATGATTTAGAAATGGAATAAGGTATATTTATTGCTGGCTGACAGCTGACAGGTATTAAAAATAGCTCAAAAATCACGGTTTTCGAACGCTCGGGAAGCCTTGGGAGCCTGCACAGCGGCTGGAAACTGAAAAATTGCCTGTTTGAGCGCTGTTTTAGATCTTATAGGGCAACAGCCAGCAAGAAACATACGGGAGCCGCTATGGAATATGGAGTGCCTGTTTTGCCGAAAATGGTCGGTGGACAGTCTATGGGGCAGATTTTCTGCATGTAGCGACTCTGTCGCCTGAAAATCCTCATAGCCTCTCATTTTCACGCTCTACCCTGTGTACCCCACCGGTCTGCTTAGACGCAGTGCTACGGTTTAGTGAGTAGCCAAACCCACGCTGCACGCAACAACCCTACGCCACCATGCCGTTCCAGCCCAGCAAACCGGCCACCCAGTTCATGAACATACCGGTGCCTGCGCAGGCGGCGGAGGACACCAGCATGGCGCGCATGCCCATGCGGTGGGCACCCATGCCGGAGTGTGACTGCTGGGTGCCCGGCCAGGCGTAGAGCACGGCGGCGGTGACGCACACCCCCCCCAGCAACCAAGCCGAGAAAGCCGCGCGCAGCCACACCAGGGGCGGCACGCGGGCAAACACAATGTCGATCGTAGTGCGCAGGTCGCCCACAGCCAGTACCAAACCTGCCAATAGGCCAAAGCACAGGGTAAACAGCACCAACAGGCAGGCGCTGGCGGCGCACACCGCCGCGTGCGCCACGATCAAGGGCACGGTGGCGTGGGAGGCCTGCGCCGAGTGCTGCACGATGTCTTGCATGGCGAAATTGCCTTCCAGCTCTGCTTCGGTCAGGCGAATGGCGATGTTGGGCGCGTTTTGCATGGCCATGGCCTGCGCGCAGATCATGGGTGCTACTTGCACCACCCAAATAGGCCAGAGGGTGGCCAAGATGGTGGAGGACTGCTCTTGCAAGGCCGAGGGTAAGGCGACAAAGATGGTGATGCCGGCCAGCAGCCCCAACACCACCAGGATGGGCAGCATCTCGCGTATCTCGTTGCTGCGCTCGCGCCGCATGATGGCGCGCGCAGCGGGTATGCGCCAACTGGCGCGGTACCACCACAGCTCGCCCAGTGCAAACCAGCGCAGCTTGGCGGGGGTCAGCAGCATGGCGTTCAAGCTCAGGCGTTTTTCGGTGCGCTGGTGGCGAAGCAAGGCTTTGTCGTCGCTCATGGCGCGCTACCGATGGTGATGCCCATGCGCTCACTTGCGGGGCTTTGCCTTGGGTGCCGTGTCATTTGGCCGCCTCAGATCGCAAAGCCGCCCCAGCCGCTGCCGCGCGCTGGACGAGCGTGCTGTAGCGCGCTGCTGCGGCTGCGTCGCCCTGCGCCTGGCTGGCGCGTTGCAGCAGCACCAGGTCGGCCAGCACACGGGGCGCCAAGCCCAGGTCTTGGTCCAAGGCCAAGGCTTGCTGTGCATCTGGCAGCACCAGCGCATGCTGGCCTAGCGCGGCGTTGGCTTGGGCGCGGATGCGCAGGGCGTTGGCGCGGTCGTTGCTATTTTGCGCAGCGGCCAGCGCGGCGCTGGCGCTCTGGGCTGCGGCTGCGGGGTTGTTGGCAGCCAACTCGGTGCGCGCGCGCAGCACAGCGAGGGCCGAGCGTTGCGCGCAGGTGCTGGCGCACATACGCGTGGCGTTTTGCAAGTGCATTTGCGCGCGGGGCACATCGCTGTCCAAGGTCAATGCCGCAGCGCGGCCATGGGCGGTGGTAAGTACCTCCGGGCTTAGGCCTGCGGGGCTTTGCAACAAAGCGGTGATGATGTCCAGGGCTTGCGGTGCGCGGCCTGCATCGGCCAAGGCGCGCGCCTGGCTTAAGCGGGCGCGGGCTTGCGGCTCGGGCAGGGCCAGGGTTTCGTACACCAAAGCGGCTGATTCATAGCCTGCTGCAGCGCTGTCAAACTCGCTTTTGGCAAAGGCTTGCGACGCGCGGCGCTCGATGTTTTGCGCGGCTTTGGTGAGCGCATTGCCGGAAGAGTTTTCCTCTTTAGCCGCCGAGGAACTTGCGCAACCAGCTATCAACAATGTAGCACACAAGGATGCCGCAACCAACGCCCCATGTAGCCTCCCATGTAGCCCCTTATGCAGCCACACGCCCGATCCAGCGCGCACAGGCAAGCGCTGCGGTGCCTGGTGCCGCATCATTTACCCACCTCGCTGGGCTTGCCTTCAAAACCGTCTAGCCCCAAATTGCCGTCCGCTGGCGGGGTCACAAAGTTGCGGATCGGCCAGACCTTTTTCAGGCTTTCGGTGATCTCGGCGGCATCTTGCGTGGCAGCGCGGGCGGCGCGCACCGTGGGCGGCAAGTCTTGCTTGGCTTCGCGGATGATTTGCTGCGCGTCTGCCGTGGTTTGCTTCACGTTGCTGGCGGCATCGCGGGCGTTGTCCAAGGTGGCCTTGGTTTTCTCGGTCACTTGGGGCAGGTCTTGCTCCAGGGTTTTTAATGCAACGCGGGCGCTTTCAGCCGCAGAGTTGGCGGTGACCAGGGTTTTTTGAATCTCAGCCACCACAGCCTTGCGGTCACCATCGAGCTTGCCAGTGACGCTGGCGGCGCTGTTGCCCATGCGCTTGAATTGCAGCGACATTTCCTCGGCGTTGGCCAGCACGGTGGACACGGAGCTGCGAATGTCTTTGCGCATCTCGCTGGCCTCGCCGGTGAGCTTTTTGGTGTCGTCCAAAATCGGCTCTATTTTGCCGATGGCGATGGCCAGTTTTTCGATGGCCACCTTGACGGTGCCCATCACGTCTTCCAGCTCATTGCCAGTGTCCATGGGCAAGGTGGCCTCGGCCACCATGCGTTTGCCTTCCAGGGTGCCGGGCACGATGTCGATGAACTTGCCGCCGATGGGGCCGTCGCGGCCAAACTTGGCGGTAGCGCCTGCGCTGATGAGCTTGAGGCGCTCTTGCACCACCCGCATGCGCACCTTGACATTCAGGTTAGGCTCCAGATCGATATTGTCGATCTCACCAATTTTGAAGCCCTTGAGCTTGACGGGTGTGCCCACTTGCACACCCACCGCGCCAGGCAGCTCCACAAACAAATGCGTGGTGGGCGTAAACCAGCCTTGCCGCCAGGCAGACAGGCCGATGAGCACCAGGCCAGAGACCACCGCCAGGGTGAGCCAGAAGCGCCCGGGGTTGCCCCGAGCCAGCTCGGCCATGTCGCGGTCAAACAGCGCCTCATCGATGGCTTTTGCTGCGGCCTGCAGCGTCGTCTGGGGGGTGGCCTTGGGGGCCTGGTCTTGCTCGGTCATGGTGGCTTAGGATAGCGCATTCCACAGCGCATCAGTGTCTAAATGAAAAAGGGCGAACCTGGGTTCGCCCTTTTCGAGTCAGCATGGCGGACGCTTACTTGGTTTTGCGCACTTGGGCGATCAAATGGTCCGTCACCGCCAATGCGCGGTCCATGCTTTGCGCCAAAGAACCCGAGGTATAGAAACGCCCGGCAATGCCCAAGGAGGGCACGCCATCTACCTGGAACGCGTTTTGCAATTGGGTGGCCTTTTGCGCTTTGGACGATACGCTGAACGAGCTGAACAGCGTGTCAAACTTGGCTTTGTCCACGCCCTGCTTTTCCAGCCACGCGCCGATGTTGGCCTGGGTATTGAGGTTTTGCTTTTCTACATGGATGGCGTAGAACACCTTGGTGTGCAACTCCTCCACTTTGCCCATGGCTTCCAGCGCGTAATACAAGCGCTGCTGCGGCACAAATTCATCACGGAAGGCTACGGGCACGCGGCGCACCAGCAAGTCTTTGGGCGTGCGCTTGATCCAAGCCTCAAGCTGCGGTTCAAAGGCGTTGCAGTGGGGGCAGTTGTACCAAAAGAATTCGACCACTTCGATCTTGCCGCTGGCCACGTCGGTCGGTGCGCGCTTGTCCAGCGAGATGTAGTCTTTGCCTTCTTGAAAGCCCGGCGAGGGTGCAGCTTGGGCTGGAGCCGGGGCCTGCGCATAAGCCGCACGCAAAGTACCGGCCGTAGCGGCCAAACCTAAAGAAAAATCACGACGCAACATACCATCTCACTCCATTTTTTTGCAGCCCATTGCTGCGGTTACTTTCACACAGACACTGTAGAACCCGCAAAGGTTCCCCTACTATCCGCTGGGCCCCAGACGCTTAGCGCTGCACCCGCACCAGCGCGGTATCAAAACCGCCACTTTCGAGCTTGTCTTTGGTTTTTTCGGCTTCTTCTTTATTGCCAAAAGGCCCCACCCGCACCCGGTACACCGTATGACCGGACTGCTCACGCTCGGAAATTTTGGCATCCAAGCCCAGCATGCCCAGCTTGGCGCGCTGGGTCTCAGCGTCCTCCGGGGTTCTGAAGGCACCTGCCTGCACCAGATAGGTAAACGGGTCTGCTGCGCCAGCGGTTGACCCGGCAGCACCAGCCGCACCACCCGCAGCCGACTTGGCCTTGGCCAGGTCACCTAGTGGATCGGCAGAACCGGGCTTGACGGGCGCAACGGGTGCCGCCGGTGCCGCAGTGGCTACCGATGCAGCCTTCGCTGGCTTGGCCGCTTCAGCGCCTGCGCTGGCAGCAGCAGCGGCAGCAGGAGCAGCAGCAGGAGCAGCAGCAGCGGCAGGCTTTTTGCTCGCGGCTGCGCTTGCGGTGGTGCCAGCGGGTGTAGCAGCTGGCTCTGTGCCCACGCTGCCCCCGGTAGCTGGCGTGCCAGATTTGGCAGGGTTTTTTCCGTACAGGGGCGCGTTGGGATCCCAGTCTTTGTTCTTTTTAGCCTCAGCGGCTTCTTGCTCCACCGCCGTGCCTTTGCTGGCACCCTTGTTTACAAACGGCACGGGCACCTTGGTCACGTACACCGCTACGGCCAGGGCCGCGCCCAGGCCCACCAGCACGCCCACGATGATGCCCAGCATGGTGCCGCCGCGTTGTTTCGCTAAAGTCATAAATTTCATATCCATACCCTACATCTTAGTCGGTGCGCTCACGCCCAGCACGGCCAGGCCGTTGCGCAGCACCTGCGCGGTGGCGCTGACCAAGGCCAAACGTGCTTTTTTTACGACAGGGTCGTCTACCAAGATGCGCTCGGCATCGTAGTAGCTGTGGTACTGGCTGGCCAGGTCGCGCAGATAAAAGGTCACGTCGTGCGGGGCAAAGCCTTGGGCCGCGTTGGTCAGCATGTCGGGGTATTTGGCCAGCACCAGCATGAGGGCTTGGGCGGCGGGCGTGTTGAGCGGGCTGAGGTCTGCATCTTTGAGCGTAGCCTCGTCGCCGCCGTCTTTCTCCTTCCACGCGGCCAGTACCGAGCAAATGCGGGCGTGGGCGTATTGCACGTAGTACACAGGGTTGTCGTTATTCTTGGCGACCGCCAGGTTCACGTCAAAGGTGTATTCGGTATCGGGCTTGCGCGACAGCAAAAAGAAGCGCACCGCGTCTTTACTCGTCCACTCGATCAAATCGCGCAGCGTGACATAGCCGCCGGTGCGCTTGGAGATTTTGACTTCTTCGCCGTCTTTGATGACGCGCACCATGGTGTGCAGCACATAGTCGGGGTAGCCCGGTGCTACGCCCATGCCCGATGCTTGCAAGCCGGCACGTACGCGGGCGATAGTGCCGTGGTGGTCGGTGCCCTGGATGTTGATGGCACGCTGGTAGCCGCGCTCCCACTTGGCCAAGTGGTAGGCCACGTCGGGTACGAAGTAGGTGTATTGCGGGGCGGCCTTGCTGGCGTCGGCGTTATCGGGGGCGGATTTCCTCATCACCCGGTCTTTGTCGTCGCCGTAGTCGGTGCTTTTGAGCCACAGCGCACCGTCTTGCTCATAGGTTTTGCCAGCTTTGACCAGCAGGTCTACGGTTTTGTCTACGCGGCCGCTGGTGTACAGACTACTCTCCAAGTAGTAGTTGTCAAACTTGACTTCAAAGGCCTTCAAGTCCAGGTCTTGCTCATGGCGCAAATAGGCCACGGCGAATTGGCGAATGCTGTCCAGGTCGTCCACATTGCCGCTGGCGGCAAAGCTGCGGTCATCGGCCTGCACCGTCTTCTTCGCCAAAAAGTCTTGGGCAATATCGTTGATGTACTCGCCGTTATAAAACGCCTTGCTCTCGGGGTTGTCCGGGTCAGTCGGCCAGCAGGCATCGCCGGGCTTGAAGCCTTTGGCGCGCAATTGCGTGGACTTGGCCAGGGTGGCAATTTGCACCCCCGCGTCGTTATAGTAAAACTCGCGGTACACCTGCTGGCCCTGCGTGGCCCACAGGTTACAGATCGAGTCGCCCAGCGCCGCCTGGCGGCCATGGCCCACATGCAGCGGGCCAGTGGGGTTGGCCGAGACAAACTCCACCATCATCTTCTGGCCTGTTTCTTTTTGGTAGCCATAGCATTGCTTCTCAGCCAGCACCTCGCGGATGACTTGCTGCTTGGCCTCGGGTTTCAAGCGAAAGTTAATAAACCCCGGCCCGGCAATCTCTACTGCTGCTACCCAGTGCGTAAATCGCTCATTTTTCAGGAGCTGTTCGCGCAATTGCTCCGCCACCGCACGCGGGTTTTGCTTCAAAGGTTTGGACAACTGCATGGCCGCCGTACAGGCAAAGTCCCCATGCTCCGCCACCTTGGGCGACTCCAGCGCCGCGCGGGCCCCCGCGCCGGGGCTCAAAATCTCAAGTTCGCTGGCCAGCGCGGCCAACAGTTGTTGTTTTACTAATTGCATGGGGGGATTTTACGGGGGAAGCTGTTGAGGAACTTGTTCATCGCACCTGAGGCCTAGGTGCTTGAACCAGTTCATCGACGGACAGTCACTACAAATATCGTAGCTGCTCCCGCTATATTCCATTGGTCTGTAGCCTGTTTACTATCATTAAACTGGTTTAAAAAAACGTTTTTTAAGGGCCAGAATGCGTTTTGGGCAGTTCAAGATGGTCATTTTCATCGTCTCAGCCTGTTTTTTGATCGTTTTTAATATGCCAATATGGCTGCAGGTCAATAAAATATCGCGGGAGCAGCTATTTTTTATATAGCTGTTTTGTCACGATATCAGACCATCACATCATCTACGCCACCACCACTTGCACACCTACCAGAGCGGTGCGCGCGGCCGCAGCTTGCCCATGGTCAAAAGTAACGAAGTGGGTAGCGCCCAGGCGCGCCGCTATGGCAATGTGCAGGGCATCCGCCGCCCTCAGTGGCTGGCTGGCAATTTGCACGGCCAGCTCGCCTGCTCGCACGATGTCGGTCGGCAGCGTCGGAGCGGCAGCAAACTTGGCGGCGCGCAGCACATCCAACGCCGAAGCCACGGCGGACACATCTGCTGCGTCAATCAAACCCGCTCGGTGTTTGGCCGCGATGGCACAGCGGTATTCAGCACAAGCCCAGTCGCTGCACACGCCGCGCAAGCCCTGCGCCATCAAGCGATTGACCAAGGCCAGAGCCGCATCGCTGCCAGCCTCTGCCGTAAGCAGCGCCACGGCCACGCTCGTGTCGAGGTAAAACATCAGGCGGCGCGTGTCAGTAGCGCGCGCTTTGCCGCCAATCGGCTACAAAATTCTCAGCACTGACTGGTGTACGCGATTTACTACGCGTTTGCGCAACAAAGCCCGCCATGTCACCCAGCCCGGTGGGCGCTTGGTTAGAGGGCGCTACATTCGCGCCATCCGCTTGCACACCCGACACCAAAATCAATTTGTAGCTGGGCCTGCCGTGTTTAGCAATTACCACCTCTTCCCCCGAATCCACCAAACTGGTGAGCTCGCTGAGACGCGCTTTGGCTTGGGCTAGGCCGTATTGCATGGGGGGTTCCAAAAAATAGTCAATTAGAGACTATAAATATAGCCTATCAATGGCCTAAAGTCAATTTCGGCCTGCGGAGTTCTCCCAAAACGGTCAAGGCCGGTCACGTACACCCCGTGTACTTGCACCGTTAGCAATTCCGGTCAACTCTCCCAAATCGGCACCAATCGGCTGCTTGGGCATTACCAAGCTTTTCACATCATTGAGCAACAAGGTCACCAACGCTATCAAGCCCTCCACATAGCTTGGCTCTACCTCAAGGTACCCCTCGTATTCTGCTAAGTTGCGTTTGTTGTGCGCGCTGTCAAGCTGCCGCCACTGCACCGCAGTCCAGCCAAGGGTGTGTTGCA
The DNA here is from genome assembly GCA_043772355.1 of Polaromonas sp. GTDB lineage: Bacteria > Pseudomonadota > Gammaproteobacteria > Burkholderiales > Burkholderiaceae_C > JAAFIP01. The sequence continues at coordinate 4,530 of JAYVGI010000319.1, read as the reverse complement.
GTGTTTGAAACACCAAGTATCGATTTTCACTGCGGTAGCCATGCCAGCGCAATGCCGCCAAGCCCGCCGCATGCCCCACGCAATAGGCCGATATAAACCGCCCTTCCAGTGAATTGGATTCTCGCTTCGCATCCTCAAGATACTTATGCGCCATCGCCAACAAACGCTCCACATCCAAGGCACTGGCAGGCTCCGCTTTGAGTTGCCCAATCTTCACCAAATTCTCAAGCGCGGTGCTGCTCATGCCACGCTCCCATACAGCACCTCAATGGGCCCAGCCAAAATGCGCTGCACTACCGACCCCGCCTCTGCGCGGCGGGTGCTGAATTCGCTTGGCGTATACAGCTTCACCTCCATACGCCGTCCCAGCTGCGCTTCTAGCGGCAACAAAACACCGAGCGCCTCACCCAGTTGCACAGTGCTCGACACCAGCAGCACATCCACATCGCTACCCGCATGGTCAGTGCCCTTGGCCACAGAGCCAAACACCAGCGCCACTTGCAGGCGGCTGGCCAGCGGGCGCAGCGCGTCTGCAATGGCCGGCACAGCCCCAAGCGTCTTGCGCACCAGATTGGCCAAATCCGCAAACACAGGGCTATCAGGATTGGCCTTCACCCGGCGCAAATTGCCAATGCGCTCCTCCACAACCAAGCCCGCCACATGCAGCCGCTTGATCTCTCGCTGCAGCGAAGCACTGGCCAACGAGGTTAAACGGATCAATTCCTGGATGTGGTACCAGCGCTCAGGCTGGCCAAAAACCCACTCCAGCACCTTTGACTGGGGCTGTGTAAATAAGGCTTGGATAGATGCCATGTGCTTAATTTTAGCATAATCGTGCTAAAAATATATATTTCGTCGCTAATTCAAATTCGCACGAACTATTCGCAAGTTCTCTAAAACCCATCAGTATGGATTAGCCACGCATTGGCCAGCGGTCATCTGCTCGCAGGCTGTTTTCGCTTGACTGTAAGCGGTCTGCAATGTGCTACGATGCTGTGCCGCTTTGGCATCCCCCGCGCAGTAAGTGTCGATGATCTTTATAGAATCTGCGGTCAGCCACATTACCCGCTTAAACGGGGGCGTTGCGCCAGCAGGCACTGGCCTCCGGACAATAGCCTCGTATTCCTTTTCTCTTTTGGCCAGAACATCCCAGCAGTTGCCTCCAGCGGCGGGTTGAACCGAAACGCTCGACACCGACCCGCTTGACGCTGCATTGTTGTTATTGCCACCACCAGCAGTAGAGCCGTTCGCAGCATTTGCACTCGCCGCACTCATCGTCGCCATCTGCTGCGCAGCCGCAGCGGCCAGCGGATGGTCGGGGAAACGGCTGACCAAGGTGCGGAGCATTTCTCGGGCTTTGGTTTTGTCGCCTTTCGAAGAAAACTCATCGGCTCCAGCAAACAACTGGCCTGCATTCATTGAATTCAGGTTGTTGCGATAGGCTGCATCTACAGCCAAAGCATCTTCTTTTTTTCGTTGTTCAGCAGATTGGCGAGCCATTTCCGCTTCCTGACGCGCCATTTCTGCTTCCCGCTTACGCTTTTGCTCTGTAGCAATGGCGTTTGCAGCGGCAAGTTCGCGATCTCGCGGGAGATTGACCTCCTCTGCGACCTGGCCAGTTGAATCGTATTTTTTACCCACCGTAAGCACGGATTTCTCAAAGAGTCCTTCTTCATGCAGGGTTCCATCACCTTTATATCGCTTCCCATTCGACGGGCCCCCATCGCTGCTAAAAGTTCCCTCAAACCTCGTATTGTTTGAATTGATCTGAACACCTTTTTCAGGATCATCATTGCGCCAGATTGCATCGATGATCACGTTATTCGATTTAAGCAACACGCCCGATCCACTGCGTTGGCCAGAACTGTATTCACCCACATAACGGGCGCCGGTTCGCGGACTGATCATTTCACCGGCACCATTTAGGTCATCTTGAAAGTGACCACGCTGAATTTCACCATCACTATAAATTCGTATACCCTTACCTTTGGCTTTTCCATTTTCCTGCTCACCGTAGTAAACCCACCTGTTATCGCCGTACCCACCTATCAATTCTTTTTTTACTACTGAGTTCACATCTTCTTGTATTTTTTTAGCTGTATCAGCCACACCAGGGCGCTGTTCGATAACACGCATTGGCCCTGTCAAGCTGACTTGCGCCACGGCATCTGGCGTTACTTCCCTTTTATATCCAAATAGGGTTTTAGTACCGTTGCCGATCAATTCTTTCAGGTTTGTCAAGTAATTTTTAACCTTGACACAGGTATTGTGAATACCCATCACCATCACTTGCTAGGGCATCCTGTATTAGACCTGAAAACGAAGAGATTGGTGTTGTATCATTTTGCGTTCGGACGATATAAACCGTTACATATTCCTCTGTCAATACCCAGAACTAGGGATGCTAAATCTGCAAAGCCCGCTCCACAAAATCCGGCGCAACTTTGGTCTTGGGCACTTTCATATCAAACCAGCTGCGCACATTGCTGTCCAGCCCGATGCCGTGCATGTAGTTGTACAACGCCTTGTTCAGCGCCACGCCTAGCGCGTCGTGGTCTACGCCGGAGGGGTCGATGAAGGCGATGTCGTTTTTGGCGAACCGGCCTTCTGGCAGGGCGACTAGTTTTACGCCGTAATCCTGCGGGGCCATGCCTACGGGGGAGTGCACGGTGCAGGCGAAGCGGTGGAAGAAGCCGCTTTGGATGCAGCCTGCGGCGAAGAGCTGGCGCACGTATTCAAGAGAGTCCACCGTGTCTTGCACGGTTTGGGTGGGAAAGCCGTACATGAGGTAGGCGTGCACCAAAATGCCTGCGTCGCTGAAGCCTTTGGTGACGCGGGCGACTTGCTCTACCGACACGCCTTTTTTCATGAGCTTGAGCAGGCGGTCGGAGGCGACTTCCAGGCCACCGCTAATCGCGATGCAGCCGCTACTCGCTAGTTCTTGGCACAGGTCGGAGGTAAAGGATTTTTCGAAGCGGATGTTGCCCCACCAGCTAATAGCCGTGCCGCGCGCTTGCAGTTCGGCGGCCAGGGCTTTGAGCGCCTTAGGCGGGGCGGCTTCGTCGACGAAGTGGAAGCCGGTTTGGCCGGTTTCTTTAACGATGGCGTCGATGCGGTTGACCAGCTCCTCTGCGGTAGTGCCTTCGTAGCGCGAGATGTAGTCCAGGCTCACGTCGCAAAAGCTGCACTTCTTCCAGTAGCAACCGTGCGCCACGGTGAGCTTGTTCCAGCGGCCGTCGCTCCACAGGCGGTGCATGGGGTTGAGCATGTCCAGCAGTGAGAGGTATTTGTCCAGCGGAAGGCCGTCCCAAGTGGGGGTGCCTACGTCGCTGAAGGGCACGTCGGGCTCGGCGAGGTTGATGTAGCGTACGGTGGCTTTTGTGGCGCTTGCTCCATTGCTGTTAGCTGCAGTTGCGCCTTTTGCGTTCGCGCTGTGAGTTGCACCACCCAAAGCTTCACGCACGAATGTGCGCACCAAGCGTTGCGCGCCGCGCTTGCCTTGTACGTGTTCCAGCAAAGCGAGTAGCGGGCGCTCGCCTGCGTCCAGCGTGACAAAATCAAAATAGTCAAACACGCGCGGCTCGGCCAGCTCGCGCAGCTCGGTGTTGACGTAGCCACCGCCCAGCACCAAGGTGGTCTGTGGGCTATGCGCTTTGATGGCCTGGGCGATACGGAAGGCCGCGTAGACCGAGCCAGGGAACGGAACGGACAGCAGCACAACCGTGGGTTGGTATTGGTCAAAGGTTTTCAAAGCAATGTCTACGAGCGCGCTGTCCACCAAAGTCAAGGGCCGTGCCAAGGCATCAGCCAGTGGATCAAACGTAGGCTGGCTGCCCGCCAGCGACTCGGCGTAGCGCACAAACTCAAAGCGTGGGTCGATTGCGTCCTTCAGCACGTCGGCCAGGTCGTTTAAATACAGCGTAGCCAAGTGCCGCGCCTTGTCTTGCGCGCCCAATGCCCCAAAGGCCCAGGCCAGCGGGTCGCCGCCCTCGTCGTCCACATACACCTCCAAGCTTTCGAAGCGCGGGCCCTCGGGCAAGAAGCTGCGCGAGTTGATGCGGTGGGCCAGTGTGGAGTCTTTGTCTTGCAAAAAGTTGATAGCGGCGGTGATGGTAGCGGCGTAGCGACCGTACTGCTCCATAAACAGCGCCACGCGCTCGGTGGTCTGCTCGTGCTTGTCAATCTCTGCGTGAATCGCTTTCAACCCCTCGGTAGAGAACAGCCGCAGCACCAACGCCAGCGCCACATCCGCCTGCACCGCGTCCACGCCGCGCGAGCGCAGAAAGCCGGTGATATAGGCGGTGGACGGGTAAGGCGTGTTGAGCTGCGTCATCGGCGGGATGAGCGACAGCACACGCAGGGGTGCGCGCGGGGCGGAAGTATGCATAGGGTGATTATCCTGCGAGATGCATGAAACCTTAGAGCTTGTTAATAAATAACTTGTTCAAATATGCGTAATCGGATATTCTCCGATGCATGATAAATGAGTTTTCAATTGCACAGCGGTGGGAAGTCATGCGCGAGGCGCTT
>JAYVGI010000318.1:0-3064 GCA_043772355.1 Polaromonas sp. | reverse complement strand
TCTAGAATAAAGCGGCAAGAGCTATGGAATAGGTAGTGCCATCCGAGCCAAAAATGCGCTGCAAGAAGCCTTTCTGGCTGGTTTTGGGCAAACAGCGGCTACCCAAGGTACAGGATGCCTATTTTTAACTTTTACCCATGTACCCCACTGGTCTGCTTAGACGGAGTGCTACTATTTAGTGAGTAAAGCACGATGGCACTAGCCAATGAGAGGCTTGACCAGGCGGCCAAGCGGCAAGTGCATTGACCTGCACCCCACAACGCAAGCCGTTACAGCCCAGTGGCAGTGACCCCGCACTGGAGTAAAAATACGACGCTGGAGTTTGCTGGGAAGGCTGGAATAGCCACGCCGGCTTGAAACGTCGTCAAGGTCAAGGCCGCAGGGCAGGCTGCCGTCCCGCTGGCCACATTACACAGTACCGATGTGCAGCTCAGGCCCGCTGCCGGTGGATCGGTCACTACAGCGCCATCTGCGTCTGATGGGCCTAAGTTGGCTACCGTGATGGTGTAGGTGGTGGTCTGGCCTGCGACTACCGTATCCACACCATTGGTCTTGCTGATGGTCAGTTTGGCAATGCGCTGTATGGCGCTCGTCACCGTGGCGGTTTGTGCGGGTGCGGCCCCAGAGCCATCAATGTCACCGGTTGCGGTGTTGGTAATAGTTGCCGTGGCATTGTTGTTTACGGTCACGATAAACGATACCGTGGCCGTTGCGCCGACGGCCAAAACGCCTGTGGCCTGACCAGGGCTGTTGATTGCGCTGGCCGTAACGAAGGGCATGGTACCTGCTATGTCAGGCACTGCCGCACCATTGAGCGCGGTACTGCCGGGCAGATAGGTAACACCCGATGGGATAAGGTCTTGCAGCGTAGTGCCCGATGAGTTGGCGTTGCCGTCGTTGTTCAGTGTGACGGTGTAAGTCAGTGTGGTACCAGGAGTCACCGTGCCAGCGGGGGTCACCGCTTTGGTCAGCGTAAGCCGCGCGATGGTGGTAGTGACGGAGTTGGTGCTGACGGTGCCGCTGGTACTGGGCTGGCCCGCGCAGCTGATGAACTGGTAGGCCCAAGTGGCGCTGTTGCTATAGATGGCGAGAGTCGGCGCGGCGGGAATGCTGTTCACGGTCACTTTGAACGTGACTGTGCGGCTGGTGCCAGCGGCCACCGTACCGATATTGATGCCAGCGTTCGGATCGCCTGCATTGGCCAGCCCGTCTACCGTCGCGCTGCCGGCAATAAAACTTGTTCCTGCCGGTGGCGCATCTGTAAATACCACGTTGGTGGCATCCGCCGTGCCGCCGGTGTTGTCCATGCGCACGCTGTAGGTGAGTATGTCGCCCACAAAAGTCACGGTCTTATCTACAGCTTTGCTGGTGATCAGAAAAGACGGTGCCCCCACGTTGATCTGCAGGCCCAGCGCGTTAATCATGTACTGGTCTTGGGTAGTGGAGCCCTGCGCAGCCGCCGTGGTCTGGTTGTTCAGCAGCGTTGCCGACACGTCCACATTGGTGATGTCGTAACCTTGGCGCGCGCCAGAGGTTGCGCCACCCGGTATGCTGTTGCTCATGCCAAAGGTACCGCTGGTATCCAGCGCGCCCACATCATTGTTGATTTGAGAGGCAAAGAAATTGCCCGCCGAGTTGTTGGGGCCCGATATCACAGACATCGTCCCCGCCGTAGGGCCAAAGTTCATGGCATCGCCTGCGAAGCCAGGGTCACCTTCCAGGGCGCTTACCGCCAAACGGCCCGAACGCGGCCCCGTGGGAGGCGTACAAAACCCGCTCACAGTAGCCGCTGTAGAACCTGCAACTTCTGCACCTACAAAGATCGTCAGGTTACGACTGGGCAGGCTACTGTTTTGGTAGGCTACTGCCAGGGTCCAGCCGCCAGCGTTTGCGTTGTCTTCGGAATTGCCTTGGGTGGCTGGAATACCCCCTACCGTGTAGGTGCCTGCCCCTGCGGCCTGCACCAACGCGGTCACGTTAGCAGAGCGCACGTAATAGCACGGTATGGTGGCGCAGGTGCCCGCATTTTTGCCGGTACCCGCAACACCTAAGGTTTGCGCGGTGGCGGTGGAGGGCGGCACGCTGTTGACACCCACTGGCGTGGTGAACGTCACGTTGGTGCCAAGAGAGGCCAACACACTTTCGCCCCCGTAGGAGTAACTGCCGCTCCATATCAGTTCGGCGTACAGCACCACGCTTCCAGCGGGGATAGTCAGCACAGCGCGCGAGGCGTTTTGTGCCCAGTTGGCGGTAGTACCCACTGGATAGGTACCGTCTTGGGTCGTAGCACCGGCAGCAATGAACGTGCCTATGGCACCACTTGTCCCGGGCGCGTTGGCGCCGCTAGCTTTGTTCAACCCTATCGTATTACCCGTGAATGTAATCGCGCCGTTGTTGATGATGGAGTAGCGCTGTACATAGGCTGCGCACGCTGGTGCAGCGTGGAGCAGGCACAGACACACGATTGCAAAACTCGAAATTCTATGGGAGAGCAGTAGCTTTTTGAGGAGGACATGAACGGTGCTAAACAACATACTTAAATTCGCATCCAAAGATACTTTTAAAAACAAAAATGGGATAAACGCAACCCATTGTTTGTTTTTGCAATATGTGGCGATGCATGCCCCCTGTAAGAAATTACAGAGCACTCGCTGAAGGGGCGCGATCCGATGGGCACGTCTGCAAACGTTGTGAGGCCTGTGCACCACACATGTAGTGCATTGACTTAGGGAGGTAGAAAAAGCCAATATCCCGTTGATGGTGGGGCGGCTATCGGCGCGACCCTATCGCCCAAAGGCAGGTCTTGCCAGTGGCACCGGTGGGCATTGCGGATCGTAAATATCGCCTGTGGTGACGCAAAAACGGTTGGCGGCGGCGCAATGTGCCGACAACGCCGTAGAAACGTATGCTATGTATTTGCGTAGCTGCTCTGGCATGAAGATGTCTGTCCTGGCTTGGTCACGTTGCGTCTTGGGCTTTTCAAGATGTCTGTCCTGGCTTGGTCACGTTGCGGCGATGGAGGAATTTGCACTGCAAAAATCTTACGAAAACACGCGGACACCTT
>JAYVGI010000317.1:0-11280 GCA_043772355.1 Polaromonas sp. | reverse complement strand
CGCCACCCGCGCTGCCGTGGAAGAAGGCATTGTGGCTGGCGGTGGCGTGGCATTCTTGCGCGCCAAGCAAGCTGTGGGCACCCTGAAAGGCGACAACGCCGACCAAGACGCCGGTATCAAGCTGGTGATGAAAGCCATCGAAGCGCCCCTGCGCGAGATCGTGTACAACGCAGGCGGCGAAGCCTCTGTGGTCGTCAACGCCGTGATGAGCGGCAAAGGCAACTACGGCTTCAACGCAGCCAACGACACCTACGGCGACATGATCGAAATGGGCATCCTGGACCCAACGAAGGTAACCCGCACTGCACTGCAAAACGCAGCGTCGGTCGCATCTTTGATGTTGACCACCGAGTGCATGATCTCCGAGTCACCCAAAGACGAACCAGCCGGTGGCGGCATGGGCGGCGGCGGTATGGGCGGCATGGGCGGTATGGGCGATATGGGGATGTAATCTCCACTTAGCTCTTCGGGCGGCAACGCCTGAACGCAAACTACAAACCCCTGCAAGGCGTGAGCTTTGCAGGGGTTTTTCGCTGTGCTAGCCGTTTCACATTAAACTAAGCCCATGAAACCGCTTGTGTATATCGAATCCTCAGTCGTCAGTTATCTGACTTCGCGGGCATCTGCCGATCCGATAAAGAGCGCGTGGCAGACGGTCACTACGCAATGGTGGAGCACTAGGCTAGATCAAGTCACAGCTTGCATTTCCCCGTATGTCATCGAGGAGGTAAGTGCTGGCGATCCAGAAGCTGCAAAGCAACGCATTGAAGTCATTCGCGGCTTAAATTTACTGGACACCAATGTTGAGATTGAAGCGCTAGCAGACTTTCTACTGCTAGGCGGTGGCCTACCAGCGAAGGCCCGCTTTGATGCACTGCACATCGCCTGCGCCGCCTACCATGGCGCGAATGTGGTACTGACTTGGAACTTCAAACACATTGCCAACCCCGTGCAATTGCCAGTCATGCGCGGGCTGTGCGCAGCACGCGGCTACCGCTTACCCGAACTGGTCTCACCCCTTGAGATGATGGAGAACTAACCATGAATGTAAAACTGCAAACTACCCAACTTGAGTGGCATGACCCCATAGTTCAAGATCTGCACGCGGTGCGAGAAAAGTTGGTTGAAAAATACCAAGGCAACTTACACACCTATTCGCAGGCGGCTAGAGCACATGCGCTGGCGCTAGGTTTTCAATTCACAACGGTCAAAACGCCGCCAACGACACCTACGGCGACATGATCGAAATGGGCATCTTGGATCCAACCAAGGTAACCCGCACTGCTCTGCAAAAAGTAGCGTCAGTGGCATCTTTGATGGTGACCACCGAGTGCATGGTATCTGAAGCACCGAAACACGACGCACCAGCGGGTGGCATGGGCGGCGGCGGTATGGCGATGTAATCCTCCGATAGCTTTTTGCACCGCGCTTGCGTGGTGTAAAAGTCAAAATATAAAGGCCGCGAAAGCGGCCTTTATATGTTAATTCTTCAGACTTTGTATGACGTCTGAATGTTGGCAACCGTTTACGCAATCAACCGGTCATATTCCGCATGGCTGCCGATCCAAATCCATTGAATACCGCCTGGTGCATCAATCCCTAGAACCCGGTGATGAAGGCCGACTCGCGCAGACCAGAGCTCGTCGATGCGTTTGAGCTGTAGTGAGGGATGGCGTGGATTGGCTTTGAGTAGCGCAAAGTTTTTGTGCGCCAAGTCTTGAACATTTTTAGGTAGCGCGTCCAGTGCCTGCCAAAAATCCGACGAGCTAAAGTGCTTCAAAGGGCTCTCGCGGTGCCTGCTGCCATTTCTGCTTTGGCCTTGGTAATTAAATGGTTGAGCTTACCGGCCTTGAGATCGTTTGCAATTTGTACGTCCCACTGGGCATCGTCCAGCGCAAGCATCCAGTTGCGCAGCTTGGCAAAGTCTTGTTTGGGCAATTCGAGTATGTGGTTTTCAAGTTCGGCGATGGCGATCATTTTTTGCTTCCAAAAATGTTGCAGTAATTGGATTTTAACTAGCCTCGCGTGCGCGGGCCACATCAATAACAGCTTTCGCATATACAGCAGGGTTATCGTCTGCTTTGGCAGCTGCCAGGTAGGCCGCGACGGTTTCCTCATCGCTCAAATAATGGGCGGCATCGAAGGGTGCGGTTTGCAATGCGCTTTTTTCAGCTGCGGCTGTACATCGCTCGAATATTCCCTGCTCTTTCAAAAAGTCGTCAAAGTTACTGCCGATGGGCATGATGATTCCTTTGTTGTGAGATGCGTTCACGCTGGTGAAGGCATTTGAGGCCAGTTTTTCAAGGCGATCAGCTATATTTTCACTATAAATTCAGTAGCTGCTTACGCTATATTTTAATGGCTTACGACCTGATTCAATATGAAAAATGGCACTCTAAGCTCAACGTTACACATTACCCAACAAACACGCAATGGAAGATTGGCGTCATGAATTTTAAATTCTCATAGTCCGCACGATATGCGGTAAATATCTTGTCAATGCAGCAATTACGTCGCATAATCTCCGCATTAATAGCGGCGATAAAACCTATATCTGGCAACTGGACAACTGGCCGCAGTGGCAGTTTGACCTGTCGGCACTGGCTGGGCCGCTGGCGGCGGTGAGCGGGGCGCAGGGGCACTTGTATGGGCGCTTGGCGGATGTGGGCTTGGCGCTGCGTGAGCAGGCTACGCTGATGGCGCTGACATCCGAGGTGCTGAAAACCAGTGAGATTGAGGGCGAGCAGCTTAATGCTGACAGCGTGCGCTCGTCGATTGCGCGCAGGCTGGGGGTGGACATTGGGGCGCTGGCTGCGGTGGACCGCAACGTGGACGGCGTAGTGGACATGGTGCTGGACGCTACGGCGCGCTGCCATGCACCGCTGACTGCTCAGCGCTTGTTTGGCTGGCATGCGGCGCTGTTCCCCACCGGGTACAGCGGGCTGCACCCTATTGCGGTGGGTCAGTGGCGCGATGACCGCAGCGGTGACAACGAAGAGCCTATGCAGGTGGTGTCGGGCGCGTATGGGCGGCAGAAGGTGCATTTTGAAGCGCCTGGGGCGGGTGTGCTGCCCGCTGAGACGGAGCGGTTTTTGGAGTGGTTTAACGCTGATGCAGCCATGCCGCCGCTGGTCAAAGCTGGGCTGGCGCATTTATGGTTGGTGACGCTGCATCCGTTTGACGATGGCAATGGCCGCATAGCACGCGCGGTGGGCGAGATGGCGCTGGCGCGGTGCGAGCAAGCGCCGCAGCGCTTTTACAGTTTGTCGGCACAAATTCAGCGCGAGCGCAGTGACTATTACAGCCAGCTAGAGCGCACGCAAAAGGGCGCTATGGATGTGACGCCTTGGTTGCAATGGTTTTTAGGCTGCTTGCTGCGCGCGGTGCAAGGCGCAGGCACTACTGTTGACCATGTGCTGGTGAAGGCACGTTTTTGGCAGCGCTGGGCGGGTACGGCCATGAACGAGCGGCAGATTAAACTGGTTAACCGTTTGCTAGATGGCTTTGAAGGTAAGTTGACCAGCAGCAAATGGGCGCTGATAGCCAAGTGCTCGGCAGACACGGCTCTGCGCGATATCAACGAGCTGGTGCAACTGGGCGCGTTGTGCAAGTCAGAGTCGGGTGGGCGTAGTACCTCGTATGAGTTGGGTGACGTTTCACTGTCCCATTAAGCGGTATTGATTTGCCGTGGCAAAGTATTACACTGTGCGAAGATCTTTGAGAGCATCATCATGCAAAGCCAATACATCACCCAAAACCCACTGCTGATGAGCGGCGCGCCCTGCTTTGGGGGTACGCGCGTGCCTGTGAAATCTTTGTTTGACTATCTAGAAGCGGGCGATAGCTTGGATGAATTTTTAGAGCAGTTTCCCACCGTTTCGCGTGACGTGGCGGTGCATGTGCTGGAAGAAAGCCGTGCGGCCCTACTGGCAGCTTAAACACGATGCGGATTTTGCTAGACGCGACTACTGGTCAAGTGGTTAACTTGAAGCTGCATTGATATAGCGCAACGCAAGAGTGCGCCCACGGCACTCACGGTTTTCACAATCCTTTTAAAAACTCCAGCAGGTGCCCAGCCATCTGCCCCGGCTGCTCTTGCTGCACCCAGTGTCCCGCGCCTTCTACCAAATGCACGCTGCGCATATCGGTACACGCGGTGCGCTGCATCTTTTCAAACTCACCGGGTTTTTGGTAGGTACCCCAGTCGCTTTGGCCAGCGATGAACATGCTGGGCACGTCAATGCTACGGCCTGCCCAAGTTTGCAGCTCGGTGATAAAGCGTGGCTCTGCGCTAGAGCGGTACCACTGTAGGCCGCCCTGGAAACCATTGCGTTGGTATTCGACGGCGTAGACGGTTAGCTCTGCATCGGTGAGCCAGGGGTTGGCGGCGATGTGGGCGGCGCTGGGCATATGAGATGCCACGGTTTGCGCCATATTCTGGCCTGCGTCCATGATGTAGTAGGTGGGCATTTGGGCCATCTCTTGCGCGGCGTAGGACGGCAGTACATGCGGTTGGTTCACCGGCCAGTCGGCACTTTTGACATGGTAGTACGCGCGCAGAAAGGCGTGCACGCCTTGCGCGCAGTGCTGCATGTCAGCGTTGGCTGGCCGCGTGCCGTAGTAGGCCTGGTAGTGCTTGCGTGGGCGGGGCAGCGCGGCCAGTGCGGCGTGGTCTACGCCGCACGCAACGAGCGGCAGAGGTGGTGGCCCGCCAAAGGGTGAGCTCATCATCACGCAGGCGCGAAACACGTCGGGCCGCAGCAGGGCGCACCAGGCGGCCACGGGCGAGCCAAAGTCGTGCCCCACCACGGCGGCCACGCGGGTGTGGCCCAGCGCGGTGATTAAGCCTAGCGCGTCACGCACCAGGTTGAGTACGCGAAACGGCTCCAACGCGCCGTCGTAGTCGGCGCTCCATCCTGTCGTGCGGCCATAGCCGCGCTGGTCGGGCGCTATCACATGGTAGCCCGCCTGCGCCAGCGGCAGCATGACTTTGCGCCAGCTAAAGGCCAGCTCGGGGAAGCCGTGCAACAGCAAGATGGCGGGGCGCTGGGGCGCGCTATCCTGCTCGGGATAGCCAGCTTCCAGCACATGCATGCTCAGGCCGTTAATGCCGGGCACCGTGCGGGAGCGGATGCCTTCGGGAAGGACGGTGTCGTAAGAGATCATGGCCCATTATGGCTGCGCCACGGCGCTGACGCTAATGCTTGTACACCGCGCGCTCAAACTTCTCATAGGTGCTGGCAAAGCGCGGCTCTACAAAGGGTAGCGATTGGGTCATCAGCAGGCCAATCACATTGGCCTGCGGGTCAAACCAGTAGTGGCTATTGAGCACGCCCGCCCAACCCTGCGAGCCCGCGTGGCGCATGCCGGGGATGTCTTCTTCAAATCGCATAAAGGCCATGCTGTGGGATTTTTTGCGACCGGGGAAGAACTCGGCATCGGCAGTGATGGCTGGGGCGGTGGTCTTGAGGCAGGGGATGGGGATGCTGCCAATCTGGTTGGCCAACATATGCACCAAGCCCGCCACGCTGATGATGCGCTTGCCATCCAGCGCGCCATGGTTCAGCACCATGCGCAAAAAGCGCAAATAGTCGGGCGCGGTGGAGTACAGCGCATGGCCCATGCCGTAGAACTCGGGATTGCTGGGCGGTGCCAACGCAAAGTCAGCAAACTTGCCGTCTTCGCCGCGCATGCCTACAGACGCCAAACGCGCTGCCATGTGCGCTAGCACCTCAAAAGCGGTGTCCGTCATACCCAGAGGTTCAAAAATTTCTTCTCGGCAAAACTTGTCAATGCACCGGCCGTCTACCTTCTCCACCACGCGGCCCAGCCAGTCAATGCCTACGCCGTAGTCCCAGCGCGTGCCGGGTTCAAACTGCAAGGGGTAGTTCATGGACGCAACCAGCCCCGACAAAATAGTGGGCGCGCCCGTGGCCTGCATGTAGCGGCCCACATCAGCGTTCCAAAACTCATAGGCCAGGCCCGAGGTGTGGGTGGCCAAGTGGCGCACGGTGGCCTTCACTTTGGGGGCTCGCAAAATGGGTGCGCCGCTGGCATCAAAACCCTCCAGCAGCTTGACCTGCGCAAACTCGGGCACGATGCTTTCTACCGTATCGTCGGGGCTGAGCTTGCCTTGATCCATCAAGATCATGGCGGCCATGCTGCCCACCGCCTTGGTCATGGAGAAGATGCGAAACACGGTGTCTAGCCCCGCCGCCTTGCCCGGGCTGCGCTCGCCCGCTGCTCCTGACCATATGGCCCCCTCACGGTTGCCGACCATGGCCACCAAAAACGGCGCGTCTTGCTGCGCTACCGCGTCAGAGATCACTTTGTCCAGTTCTGCCATACATGCCTCCAAATAAATGGGTTAAACCGCCGCGAAGATGCGCGCGCGGGGAATGAGTCTAGCGCTGAACCGACGGGCTGGCAATGGTCAACCGGGCCCTTTGTTGTGTACTGCCCTGCACTTGTGCTTCACCAAGCCGCTACCGCCTGCGCCGCGCGCTCTGCCTCCAGCGCATCCGCCTCACTCATCAGGCGCTGCGCCACCAGTTTGCGCGCTGCTTCGCGGATGCGGGCCACGTAGTCTTCCTTGTTGGCATAGCGCTCCGTCACCGCAGGGCGCTTGTCTCCCGCAGCGCGCTCAGCCGCTGTGCGGGCGAAGGCAATGTACGCGGCATCCAAGTTGCAGGGGCGGGACGACAGGGGCAGGTTTTGCGCGCCGTGGGTGCCCAGCGGGGCCTCCATGTCAGGCAGGCGCACGCCGCCCAGCGCGTTGCCGTCGGCATCCAGCTTGGGGGCTTGCACTATCGCACCGCTCAGATGCGCTGGCGTTTGCAGCAGGCTGGCCTGTGTGGGGCGCGGCTCCAGCGGCATCAGGCGGCTGGGCGGCGGCTCGGTGCCTGCTTTCACCCAGGCATCCAGGTTCAGTAACGTGGCGCGCATGATGGGAAAGAAATCCAGCCTGCCTGGCGGCATGTCGCAGCTTTGCTTGTCGGCACGGCTGTGCGAGCCGCCTGCCACGTCGTAGATGCGCACATGCGCGGGGATGGGCAAGTCAGCCACGCCCTGCGCGCCGGTACGGGCGAGGGACGCGCGAATGCTGTAGTAGTCCGTCGTCATGTTGGTCACCAGCATTTTGGGTAGTGCGTGGCCGCGCGCAGTGGCGCGGGCCGAGATGTCGGCGTAGCTCAAAGGCTCTTCGGTCACGCCGCGAAACTCGGGGTGGGTAAAGCGCGGGGTAAAGAAGGTGCCCGACTCGGGGCCCGTGCCCGTGGCCATGATGTTGGCCAGGCCCGATGCGCTGGCGTTGATGTGCATGCCATCAAATACCCGCCGCCCGTCCACCTGCGTGAGGCCTTCGACCAGCATGGTTTTAATTACGCGGGCGGTTTGTGAATAGCCAAACACCAGGGTGCGGTCAAAGCGGCCCGCCACCGGGTTGACCGCGCCGCTGTCATCCTGTTTGGCGCTGCGCAAAAAGTCGGCAAAGTCGCGGATAGCGGCCACGCCTGCCCCCTCGGCATAGCGGGTGGCACCCTTGTCGTCTATGAACGACGGCAGCGTGATGCCCTGGCCCAGCTCCCATTGCAGCATGCCCACGCCAAAGCCGTGGTCTTGCAAAAAGCGGTTGCCCGCCTCCCACGAGCCCACAGGCAACACCGGCTCGCGCGGGCTGTTGTACAGGCCGTGGGTAATGGCCCGGCCCCGGTTAGGCACATCGATCAGCAGCGCGCCGTTGCCTGCGGTTTTGTCTTTGGGCACGATGAGTACAAAGGGCGCTTGGTACGCCACCATGCCGCGTGCGTTCTTGGCCGCGCGGTCCAGGCCGGGGATGGGGTCGGCGGCGGGCAGTTCGCCGGTGACCGTGCCGTTGATGCGCACAAAGTCGCCGTTTTTGAAAGTGCCGTAGGGCGTGGTGGTGCTTACCTCAAAGCGGGTGATTTTGGCGACGGCGGGGGTGGCTACCAAGAGGCAGGTGGCGATAGCGAGCAGGGTTTGGCAGAGGGCTGGTGTTTTCATAGGGGTCTTTTCAAGCAAGGCAGTGTCAAGATTGTGGTGAGAAAACTGGAATGCCAAGGCACGGGTTTTCCCCCTCAACGACGCTGTGGCGACACGGCCTTTGCGCGCTACAGTCACAATCATCTCGCCATTCTTTTCAACTACCCCACGGACACTCCCATGACCAACCGCGTTCTCGCCCATACCGGCGCTCAGTATCCCATCGTGCAAGCCCCCATGGGCTGGATAGCGCGCACGCAGTTGGCCAGCGCGGTGTCGCGCGCTGGGGGCTTGGGGGTGATTGAAACCTCGTCGGGCGAGACGGCTAACTGCCAGGCCGAGATCAAGAAGATGGCGGCACTAGGCCTGCCGTTTGGCGTGAACTTGCCGATCCGGTTTTTAAAAGACGATGCGATGCTGAACTTTGTCTGCGCATCAGGGGTGAAGTTTGTCACTACCTCGGCGGGTAGCCCGGCCAAGTTTATTGCGCCGCTCAAGGGCGCAGGCATTACCGTGTACCACGCGGTGCCTACGGTGGACGCAGCCATGAAGTGCGTGGACGCAGGCATAGACGGCCTGGTGGTGGAAGGTGGCGAAGGGGGCGGCTTTAAAAACCCCGAGGAGGTGTCTACCCTGGTGTTACTGCAAGCCATTCGCGCGCGCTGCAATGTGCCGATGATTGCTGCGGGCGGCATCTGCGATGGGCGCGGCATGGCAGCCGCCTTTGCACTGGGGGCCGAGGGCATCCAGATGGGCACCCGCTTTGTCAGCTGCGCTGAGAGCCCCGTACACGCCAACTACAAAAACGCCATCGTCAACGCCAAAGAGACCGGCACCTTGGTGCTGAACAAAAAGTCCACCCCCTGCATCCGCGCCCTTAAGTCGCAGCGCACCCTGGCCATTTACGAAGAAGGCATCATGTCGTTTGAAGCCATGCGCGGCATTCAAGACCTGTATTTTGGCGGCGACCTGGAGGCCGCGCCTGCGCTGGCGGGGCAGACGGCGGGGTTGATCGACTCCATCAAAACCGCGCAGCAGATCATTGACGATACGGTGGCGGAATTTTTTGCGATTACGCAAAGGTTGGGGGCGTTGGGGCGGGGGAAGTCGTTCGGGTAACCCTGCACTGACGCTGCTGACGCCTTTAACGGGCAAAATACGCTACATATTTGCTAGCTGCTTACGCTATATTTTATTGGGCTACAGGCTGATTTCATCAGTTATTTCGGTGTGCTTCCCAAGCTAGACCTTGATCTCATTCGCTACCGTCCATGCAATAAACCCAACATGATAGGTTATACTTCCGCATGGCAACTCTGCATTTGGCAAACCTTCGCTTGGTGATCTATCCCAATGACCACCCACCGCCGAATACCCATGCGTTAGGGCCCGGCTGGGAGTTGCGGATTGAGTTGAGTGACCCGCCTGCATTGATGACGGTAGCAGGGGCCTACAAAAAGTAAGACATTGCCCATGCGTTGCTTGCTACGGCGGAGAACCTGTATGAGCTGCGCAAACTTTGGAGTGAACTGCATGACTAAATCTACTTACCCTGACTGGATTGAAAGCGAACTGGCCCGCGTGGACGAGGTGGCCAAGCGCAGCCTGCACCGCAGCGCGCAAAAGCCACGCCATGCACTGGCAGCGCACTACGATACCGGTAAAGGGCGCATTGTGGTCGAGCTGGACAACGGCGCGGACTTTTCCTTCCCGCCCCAGTTGGCGCAGGGCTTGGCCAGCGCCAGCAAGGCCGATCTTGCCGCCATTGAGGTATCGCCCTTGGGCACAGGCTTGCATTGGCCACGGCTGAATGTGGATTTGACCGTGGACGGTTTGCTGATCGGTATTTTTGGTAGCCGCAACTGGATGCGCAGACACGCAGCAATAGCGGGCGCTGCCAGCAGCCCCGCCAAAGCCGCCGCTGCCCGTGCCAACGGAGCCAAGGGCGGACGACCGCGCAAGGCGGTAACGATCTGAGCAAGATTATGGAGCGCGCTATGCAGCACCAGCTTGCGCGTGCTGCCACATGCCTAATGCGATAACTGCAAAACAGTGTGCGCCCATTGTGGCAAAGGCTGGTGCAGTATCCGCGTAATTTTCCCCTGGCAAGTAGCCACCAGCTTGTGGGTGCCGGGCTGGGCATCAAAGCTGTCGTGTAGCAATGCCACGTCGGCCAAACGCACAGCTTGGGTTAGCAGGGCGATGGTGCGGGGATAGCGCGCCAGAATGCGCTGCGCCGACACGTTATGGCCGCCCTCCAGCACGCGCTGGCTCACGCGCGCTAGCAAGCGCTCAGGCTGGTCGAGCGCCACTACCAGTAGCAATACAAAAAATCCCTGGGCTTGCGCATGCTGAATTAGAGCTAGTTTGGATTTGTGGGAAAACACGGTCTCGCTCACAAAGCTTTTGCCTTGCGCCAACAGCTCTGTGCGCCGTGCGTCGGCCCAGTCGCGTGCGGCTTCAGAACGCTTCATCGGGTCTGGGATGTGCTGTAGCTGTGCGGTTTCATGCAGATCGGCGTTGACAAACTCTGCGTTTGTCGGAATTTTTCCTGCGGCCTTCAATGCTTGGTACAGCGTGGACTTGCCTGCGCCGTTGGGGCCTGCGAGCAGGTAAAAAACGGGACGGGTTAAATGGGCTACAGCCAAGCGGGTGCCTTAGACTGTCAAGCCGTCATGCGCTGCGCTGTTGCGGCGTTGCTGGCGATCACTTTGCGTACCTGCTGGGCCAGTTGGCCGCTGGCATCAAACGCTATGAAGTCGTCCAGCAAGGCTTGGGCTTGTGAGGCCTCGGTTTTCGGCGACAGTGCCTGCGCTGCCTCACGCGCGGTCAGGCCGCCGTCTTCCACCGCCTTGCCCAGCATGGCCCAGTATTCGATCTGCCCTGCGGTAGAGCGGCGCATGGCAGCAGCGGTGTGGCGCGCCTCTATGACCAAGGCGCTGGGCAGTTTGACGGAATTAAAAGCAGCAACTGCGGCGGGCATGGTGAACTCCTGAGTGATCAGGCCTGTAGTTTAGCCGAAAGTGGCAATTTGCGCCATAAATACTTAAGACAAGCAAAATTTGCAATATCTACATACTAGGTGGCAAACGGCGACTGGCAAGAGATGGGTAACGGACTAGATATTGGGTAAGAAAACGCCGAAAAATAGACCGCTGCGGTCGATTTGCAGCCGACGATTCCTAACCCATCTTTGTCACATGGCACAACAAAACCCAATGAAATCATAAGCTTACGATTTTCAAAACGGCGTTATGGCACAACAAACCCGCTGTTTCG
>JAYVGI010000316.1:0-42756 GCA_043772355.1 Polaromonas sp. | reverse complement strand
CATGGGGGACAGCCGCGCAGCCGTCCAAGCCAAGCGCCTGGGCGTACAAACGCCAAAGCCCCCAGATCGACAAGCCAGCCTCCCCTCAACCCACGGTATTTCACATAGAGCCAATAAATCTTGAAGATTTATTGAAGTAGTAATAAAAACCGTAGTATGGCTACGACTGACAGAAACAAATTAAATTCACTTTACCGGCAATGGATGGCGGGAACACCCCTTACATCGGGCGACCTCGCTGCACAAGGCATCTTTGCCGACCTGGCAGTTCACTACGTGCGCGCGGGCTGGATGTGTCGCTTGGCACGCGGAGTATACTGCCGCCCCAAGGACAAATCTGCTTGCGCACTGCACGAGCCTCAAGACGGTGCGGCTGTGCCTGCAATTGGGGCGCGAACTCTCCTTGCCTTGGGCCGCAAAGCTGGATCCCGCTCAGCTGCCTACTGGCAGCGCCCGTGCCTGGGTGTCCCGCTCGGTCGATGGGTTGCTGGTGCTCAAGCCATGAACCAAACCTTCCCCGATACCGCACGGCTATTGACCCAGATTGCGCCGTTAGTTTTTGCGGACGGCACGTTTGCGCTGAAAGGTGGCACAGCCATCAATCTATTCATTCGCAACATGCCGCGTCTTTCGGTCGATTTGGACTTGGTCTTTACTGACCACCGCCTGGCTCGTGGCGCAGCACTGGCGCGCATCAATGAGGCTGTCCGACAATCTGCTGAGCGATTGGCGGCACGCGGGTTTAAGACGCATACGCTCGCCACTGCCGACGCCGGTGAAACCAAACTATTGGTGCGGCGAGCAGGCATTGAGGTGAAGGTGGAGGTCAATTTTGTAATGCGCGGCACCGTGTACCCGGTGCAAGGCGAGGCACTAGCCGACTTATGGCCTGCGCCAGTTGAAATACAGACTAGACAAGGCGCAATAGCGCAAGGACTATCTCAAAGGACTGCATGCACCCCGTTCTGAATCTCGACAAGCACGCCATTCAACAGTTTTGCGAATTCCACCGTATTCGCAAGCTGGCCTTGTTTGGCTCGCAAGCCAAAGGCACCGCAGCCCGAGACAGCGGTCACGGCACTTCCGCCAGGAAGTTCTAGACACCGCCCAAGTGCAATATGCGGGCTGAAGACCGCTTTCGCCTACTCCACATGTGTGGGTAACCGTCCAGGTGGAGATTCCAGAGATCGTCGTCAAACTCAAGGCGCTGCTGGAAAAATAAACTCTAAGGCGCAAGGCCTTCCACGCTGACAAGCCGCGCCGAGCTGCATTCATCGCGCATAGCCTTGAGCTCTCGGTGAACCGGCCCGGTGTGGAACGCCTCAAAGGCCGCGACCGATGGAAACTCCAGAATCACGATGCGCCGAGGTTGCCAATCTATCGCACAGCCCTACGTCGCTGTGGTCGTCAGACCGTGTCGTAGGCCTATTTCAAACAGCCATCGCCAGGTCCAGCACCACCAAGCGGGTGCGGGGTGAATCCACAATCTTCATCGTCGGCAAGCCCCAGTCGGTCTCTTGCGCGTTGGTGATGCGCTTGCCTTTGCGCGGCATATCGTAGGGCGCTGTCGCCAGCACGGCGTTGTTGACTGGTTCCGGCAGCAAGGCCTGGTTGGTCATGAAGGCGCGGTTGCCAACGTGAACCTTGAAGTGGATGTGGATCGCGCGCTCGACGTAAAACCCCGGATAGATGCTGCGGAATTCGGCGATGCCATCCGCGTCGGTGCGCAGTGCGCCCCGGCAATGGCGATCCGCGTTGGCAGGCGGCGTGTGTTTGGCGCTCTGGATGGCTTCGTCTACCGCCAGGTTATGCCCAGAGTAGAGGCCGCCCGCATCACAATGCCAGATGTCGATAACGGCACCGGGGATCGGCTTGCAGGCGGGCGCCTCGGTCGGACACCGGCACCTCCGCGTTGTCACAGCTCAGGGTGTTGTTCCAGAAGGTCTTGCGGGTGACCTGGCGATCTGGCGATCTGGCGATCTGGCGAACCGGAGCGTTTGGTGACTTGGGCCAAGCCTTGGCCGGCCCAGGCCCAAGCCCAGGCGGTCGACGAGATTGCTGCGAACTGCAAAAGGTTGCGGCGATGGGTGTTCATGATGGCTCCTTGATGGTGGGTGGGTCTCATTTCAAGCGGGCGCGGTCAACCAGATCATGGTCAGGCATCTCCTTCAAATGCGCCCATTGCGCCTGTAGAAACCGCGTGTAGCCGGGGCCGTCGATCAACGTGACGCGGGCGCCGTTGACCTCCGCCCAAGCCTTGAGATTGTCTTTCGCCAACACTTTGAACGTGGCGTCCCGAAACTGCGCAATCAACCCCGGCGCAGTGCCTGCCGCAGCGATGAAACCCACGTACTGCACTGACGCGGCGGCGGCGGCGCCTGCGTCTTTGCCGGGGTCTATCCGCAACACTGGCACAAACGGTGAAACCGGCTCGTAGCTCACTCGCATGCCTGGTGCAATGCTGAACTGCTTCGGCGTCCACAAGGTGAACACAAAAGTGCGCGCTTCGGGAGCGGGCGCGGATGCTGGCTCGGATGCAGTCACGGGCGCCGACACGGCGGCCAAGGCAGCTTGCTCTGGCGCAAATGGGTGGTGTTCCACCCGCACTGTTTGGCCCAGCAATTTGGACAACTCCGGCGTGATCCGGCTCAGGGTCACATCAAAGCCGAAGCCGGGTGCATACGGTGTGACGATGCGTATCGGCTGGTCTGGGCGGTTTTGCGCGTGGGCGCATAGGCTGGCGCCAAAGGCCAGGCTGGCGACACACAAGGTGCGGGTCAGTTTGGCCCGGGGTCTGATATGCACGCTAAATTCCGTAAGAGTTTTCATGGCACCACCTCCGTATCTTTCAGGTTTCTTTAACTTTTGTTCGCACCGGCTGTCGCGTTGATCTGGCCCGTCACATCGCAAGTTTGTTCCGTTCGCCACACAGCGTCACCAGGCGCTGCTCGCAGGCCGCGTGGTACTGCGTGCTTCGATGGGGGAACGGCTGCTTCAGCACGCCGTAGGCGGCGGCGCTTACAGCCGCCTCGGTGGACGCACCAGCGGCCGATGCCTTGGGTTTGACCATAAAGGGTTTGTAATGGCCTTCGATGGCGACCACAGCGTCGTAGATGGCCACATGCACGCTTGCTACGTCGAAAAAGAACGTTGGCGTCCGCTCCTCGGGTGTGGTGCTGATGGTCGAGGGCGCAAGTACCGTCTTGTTGGCAATGTCATTCCAGTAGGCCACCAGGTTGGGCTGGTTGGCGACGACGGCCACTGGGGATGCGCCTCCACCGGTGGAGGCACAGCCTGTGAATTCCAGCACGACGGGGATCAACCAAAGCGGGCCCTGGCGGGGGTGCAGATTCCGACAGGTTTTCATGATTTGCTCTTCTTTCCATGGTGGGCTGGGCTGATCGCCCCACACCTGCAGGGCCATAGGTGCAATGTGCGCTGCGGGGGTGTGCTACGTCCTTAAAAGTTATTAAGAAATTGCTAAACCTTGCTAAACATGACAACGGCGCTGGTACAAGGACCTCAACACTCGCAGGTCGTGCCGCGCTGCATTCATCGCGCATAGCCCTGAGCCCTTGATAAACCTGCCCGCTGTAGAACGCCTCCCAGGTTGCAATCGATGGAAACGTCCAGGATGACGATGCGCCGGGGTTGCCAGTCACCATCGTAGACTTTGTACGCCTCGCCCCGGGCAAGGTAGCGGGTGCCTGCCGCATCCAGCGCCGGCTTCACGTTTTTTACAAAGTCTTGGTAACGGGCCATATCCCGGATTTCCACATCAAAAGTGACATGTGCATTCATAGGGAGCTCCTTTTTTTCTCGGATCGCTTCGCCAAATTTCCGGATCTGCGTCGACATACATTTCAACCAAAATGCCGTCAGGATCTTTGACGTAAATCGACTGGCTCACGATGTGGTTGCGGGTGAACGAAAATTCGATGCCCAGCGCGCGCAAACGCGCGGCGTGAGATTGAAGCTGCGCAAGCCCATCGCCTATCTTGAAAGCGACATGGGCCAGCCCCAAGCCTTCGGCTGCAACACCTGTGCCTGTGGGAGCCTCTCGGAGGCCCAAATCATGATGGTTGTCGCCAAACGAGAAGAACACCATCTCGGCGCCCACGATTTTTCGCTCTGCCTCACCGAGTCGGGCCACCTCGGAGATGCCAAGTACCGACTCGTAGCAAGGCACTGAGCGCGCCAGCGACGACACGTTGAGGACAACGTGGCCGAGTTTTCTGGTAGCTGAGGCGGCCATGGTCATTCCAGTTTGATGTTGGCTACGGTGATCACGGTGCGCCAGCGGGTCTGCTCGGACTTCAGATAACTTCCCAACTCAGTGGGCGTACTACCCACAGTTGACGCACCGTTTTTGGCAAAGAATTCGCGAAACGCCTGGGACTGAACCGCCTTCACGCTGGCCGCGTTGAGCCGAGTCAACACGGGGGCAGGAAGCCCCGCGGGTGCCATCAGACCAAACCAGGCGCGCACAACGTACTCGGGGTAGTTGGACTCCGTAAAGGTTGGAACATCAGGCAGCAGCGACGAGCGTTGATTGCCAGATATAGCCAGAGCCCGCAATTTTCCAGACTTGACGTGATCCGTCATCGTAATGAGAGGGAAGAGCACAGCATCTACATTGCCGGCCAGCAAATCTGTCTGCCAACCGGTTGCGCCGTAAGGAACGTGCGTGAGCGACGTGCCTGTAATTTTCTGAAGCCATTCGCCCGTCAGATGCTGGAACGAACCAACCCCTGTGCTGGCATAGGTGATCTTGCCTGGCTTGGACTTGGCAAGCGCGATGAACTCAGCCAGGTTTTTGACCTGCACGTTTGAATTGACATAGAGCACCCAAGGGTGTTCTCCCAGCAGGCTAATCGGCGCAAAGTCCTTTTCTATGTTGTACAGCGGGCGGTCATACAGCAGGGGGTTGGCAGCCATGTTGGAAGGCTGCACCAGGGCCAATGTATAACCATCGGCGGGCGCTTTGCTCAATGCCTCAATTGCCAACATTTGAGAAAATCCTGGCTTGTTGTCGACCACTACAGGCTGCCCCAACTCCAGCGAAAGTTGGGCAGCGAATTGCCTTGCTTCGACATCCGGCCCCGCTCCTGCCGGTATGCCGACAAGAATTTTGATGGGTTTGTCCGGGAACGTTTGCGCGATAGCTGGGCCAGCGGCGCCGACTGCGACTACAGCGGCGGCAATGGCGATCATCGAGAGGGATTTTCTGCGATCCACGGGAGTCTCCAGTGGGGTTGAGGATTCAGGAATTTCCTGACCGCTTTGCGTCCGCAAGGCGATGAACCCACTGTGCCCCGCGAGGAGGTGCGCCGTCCTTAAAAATTGTTAAGAAATCGCTAAACCTTGCTAAATGATCCGCCTGCGGCTAGATGGCGGACCAAGGAAGTGGGCGAGAGGGGGATCAAGTGATCCAACGCAGCCGCATTGAGGCCAATGTGGCCCCGAAGGTCGATGACCGGTACGCAGCGCAGGGAACGGCGGTGTTAGCCCGACAGGTAGCACGCTCTACCTGCCTATCTCGTGACCCAATAGCTATATTTAAAATAGCAGCTTGTGCTATATTCTATTGGTCTGCAGGTCGTTTTTGTTAAAAATTCAGCGTTTTAACACCGCTGGACGTGCCCAGCAAACACACCTGCGCTTTTTGCATCGCAAACACGCCCACCGTCACCACACCGGGCCATTGGCTGACTTGCATTTCAAAGGCTACGGGGTCTTTGATTTGCAGTCCCAGCACGTCGATGATGTGCTGGCCGTTGTCAGTCACCAGTGGTGCGCCGTCTTTCAAACGTACCTTGGCGCTGCCGCCCATCGCAGCAAACTGGCGCATCAACTGCTTGGCTGCCATGGGGATCACCTCCACCGGCAACGGGAAGGCGCCCAGTACATCGACCAGCTTGGACTCGTCTGCAATGCAGACAAAGCGCTTGGCCATCGCCGCGACAATCTTCTCGCGCGTCAATGCCGCGCCGCCGCCTTTGACCATGTGGCCAGCGTGGTCGATCTCGTCGGCACCGTCAATGTAGACCGATAGCTCGGTCACGTCGTTGCTGTCAAACACCGGGATGCCCAGCGCCTTCAACTTTTCTGTAGACGCTACAGAGCTACTAACCGCGCCCTTGATGTCGTTTTTCATCGTCGCCAGCGCGTCGATGAATTTGTTGACCGTAGAGCCCGTGCCTACGCCTACAATTTCACCTTTGACCACATACTGCAATGCGGCCAGGCCCACTTGGGTTTTGAGTTCGTCTTGTGTCATGAAAGTTTGTTTCCTTGTGGGTCTGTCCAACCGTACTCGGTTGCTCTGTCCCCAACTGATTAAGTGTATCCAATGTCCCTTATCCCCTACCAGCTTGCCCGTCCCTTTTTATTTGGCCTGGACCCCGAAGCCGCCCACGATCTGACCATGGGCAGCCTCGCTCGCACGCAGTGCACGCCGCTGGCGCTGGCCTACACCCAGGCACGCGTGAGTGACCCGGTGACCGTGGCGGGCTTGCAGTTCCCCAACCGCGTGGGCCTGGCCGCAGGGCTGGACAAAAATGCCCGCTGCATTGACGGGCTGGGGGCGATGGGCTTTGGCTTTGTCGAGGTCGGCACCGTCACACCCTTGGCGCAACCTGGCAACCCCAAGCCGCGCATGTTCCGCATTCCTGAGCAGAGCGCCTTGATCAACCGCCTGGGCTTTAACAATGGCGGGCTGGAGGCGTTTTTGGCCAATGTGCAGCGCTCCGCCTTGTACAAGACGATGCAAAAAGCCCACAGCACCCCCCGCATGCTGCTGGGCCTGAACATCGGCAAAAACGCCGCCACGCCCATAGAGAACGCCACCAGCGACTACCTGACCTGCCTGGCTGGCGTGTACCCGTATGCCGACTACATCACCGTCAACATCAGCTCACCCAATACCAAAAACCTGCGCGCTTTGCAAAGCGACGAGGCGCTGGACGGCCTGCTGGGCGCACTGGCCGCACGCCGCGTCGAGCTGGCCGCGCAGCATGGCACAAGCAAACCCATTTTCCTGAAAATTGCGCCCGACTTGGATGGCCAGCAAATCAAGGTCATCGCTGCTACTTTGAAACACCACCAAATTGACGGCGTGATCGCCACCAACACCACGCTGTCGCGTGAAGCCGTGAAGGGTTTAAAGCACGCCGAGGAAGCAGGCGGTCTGAGTGGAGCGCCGGTTCTGGAGGCCAGCAATGAAGTGATACGCCAACTGCGCAAAGCCTTGGGCAAGAGCTACCCGATCATTGGCGTGGGCGGCGTGATAAGCGCTGACGACGCGGTGAGCAAGATCAAAGCGGGGGCAGATTTGGTTCAAATCTACACCGGCTTGATCTACCAAGGCCCGGCGCTGGTCAAACAGGTTGCCAAGGCGCTACAAGGCCTGAAATAGATGCCTACTGGGCCACCAGCCCTCTAAAATATTGCGGAAGAAGCTACTAAATTAAGAGCACTTCATTTACCCTGCCGGCGTTGCTGCCAAGCCAGCAGCTCGCCCACGATGCCTTTGCGAAAGGCGATTACGCAGAACACAAAGATCACCCCGATGATGACGGTGACCCACGAGCCCACGCGGTCAGCCAAAAAGTTTTGCAGGCCAATGATGGTGACTGCACCAATCACCGGGCCGGCAAAGGTGCCCATGCCGCCCAGCAGCGTCATTAGCACCACCTCGCCCGAGAGCGACCAATGCACGTCAGACAATGTGGCAAAGCCCAGCACCAGGGTTTTGAGTGACCCAGCCAGCCCGGCAATGGCGGTGGACAGTACAAAGGCCAGCAGCTTGTAGCGGTCTACGTCGTAGCCTAGCGAGATGGCGCGCGGCTCGTTCTCGCGGATGGCCTTGAGCACCTGGCCGTAGGGCGAGTGCACGATGCGCATGATGCCCAGAAACACGGCTACAAACACCGCCAGCACCACAAAGTACATGGTGATGTCGCTGCCAAGAGGTATCAGGCCGAAAAGATTGCCACGCGGCACACCTTGCAGCCCGTCTTCACCGCCGGTAAACGGGGCTTGCAGGCAGATAAAGTAGATCATCTGCGCCATGGCCAGGGTGACCATGGCAAAGTAAATGCCTTGGCGGCGAATGGCCACCAAGCCGACCAGTAGCCCCAAAAACCCCGCCACCAAAGTGCCTGCCAACACGCCCAGCTCTGGCGACCAGCCCGCGCTGCGCACCAGCCAACCCGTGGCATAGGCGGCCGAGCCCATAAAGGCGGCGTGGCCAAAAGACAGCAAGCCGGTGTAGCCCAAGAGCAAGTTGAACGCGCAGGCAAAGATGGCAAAGCACAGGGCGTTCATCAAAAACACCGGGTACAGGCCGATAAAAGGTGCCACTACCAGCAAGGCCAGCACCACCAGCCAGGTGATGTGGCCCAGGCGCTGGATGGAGGCAGACTGCGCGATGGCGGACACGGGTGTGTCTGCGGCTGCGGCTGCGGACACGGGTTTGGAAGCCGTTGCTGGAGTGGGGGTTGGCATAGAAGAGCTCAATTTATTTTTCCTTGCCAAACAAACCCGCCGGGCGAACCATCAGCACGATCACCATGATGACAAACACCACGATGCTGGACGCTTCGGGGTAAAACACCTTGGTCAAACCTTCGACCAAACCCAGCATCACCCCTGTGAGGATGGAGCCCAAAATCGAGCCCATGCCGCCAATCACCACCACCGCAAACACCACGATGATGAGGTTTGAGCCCATCAAGGGGTTGATCTGAATCACCGGCGCGGCCAGCACGCCCGCCAGTGCGGCCAGCGCGGCACCGCCTGCGTAGGTGAGCGTCACCATCAGCGGCACATTGATGCCAAAAGCCTGTACCAAGGCGGGGTTCTCGGTGCCCGCACGCAGGGTGGCACCGAGGCTGGTTTTTTCGATCAAAAACCAGGTGCCCAAACAGATGGTGAGCGATGCCACCACCACCCACGCGCGGTAGTTGGGCAGCACCATAAATCCTAAATTTGTCGCGCCTTGCAGCAGCTCAGGCACAGCATACTGCTGGCCCGACACGCCAAACTGGTCGCGGAAGATGCCTTCGGCGATCAGGGCCAAACCAAAGGTCAATAACAAGCCGTACAAAGGGTCTAGCTTGTACAGGTGGCGCAGTAGCAATTTCTCAATCAGCACGCCCAGCGCGCCCACCGTCACGGGGGCGACGACTAAGGCCACCCAGTAGTTCAGGCCCAGCTTTTCCATCAGCAGGTAGGCCACATAGGCGCCCACCATGTACAACGCGCCATGGGCAAAATTGACGATACCCAGCAGGCCAAAGATGACCGCCAGGCCCAAACTCAACATGGCATAGAACGATCCATTGACCAAGCCGAGCAGCAACTGCCCCAGAAAAGCTTGAATCGGTATGCCAAAAATTTCACTCATGAATGCTCCTGGGTTCAACCCCACGTTCAGCCCCACTACAGAGCCGAACTACCCGTCAAATTATTTCCACAAAGCGCACTTGGATTCGGCCTTGGTGGTCCAGGCCTCTTCGCCTTTGAAGGTTTGCACCACGTTGTAGTAGTCCCATGGCTCGGTGGACTGCGCTGGCGTTTTGACTTGCATCAAGTACATGTCGTGCACCATGCGGCCGTCACCACGGATGAAGCCGCCCTTGGCGAACATGTCATTGATTTTGACTTTCTTCATTTGCTCCAACACTTTATCGGAGTCATCGGTGCCCACGGCTTTCACGGCGTTGAGGTAATTGAGCACCACCGAGTAGTCAGCCGCTTGAATGGACGAAGGCATGCGCTTCATTTTGTCAAAGAACTTGCGGCTCCAGGCGCGCGCCTCGGCATCTTTGTTCCAGTACCAGCTGTCGGTCAGGTACATGCCCTGGGTGGCTGGCAAACCCAGTGAGTGGATGTCGTTGATAAACATCAACAGGCCAGCCAGCTTCATGGTTTTGGTAATGCCAAACTCGTTGGCGGCTTTGATGGAGTTGACGGTGTCACCACCGGCGTTAGCCAAGCCCAAAATCTGCGCCTTGCTGGACTGCGCCTGCAACAGGAAAGACGAGAAGTCGCTGGCCGACAGCGGGTGCTTGACCGAGCCCACGATATTGCCGCCTGCTGCTTTAACGATAGCAGACGTATCCGCCTGGAGTTGCGCGCCAAAGGCGTAGTCAGCGGTCAGAAAATACCAGCTTTTGCCACCGGCTTTGACCACTGCATTGCCTGTGCCCTTGGCCAGTGCCACGGTGTCGTAGGCCCAATGCACGGTGTAGGGGGAGCATTGCTCGTTGGTGAGCGCGGAGGTGGCTGCACCCACGGAGATAAACAGTCGCTTTTTCTCCAGCGCCACTTTCGCAATAGCCAAGTTCACGCCCGAGTTCGGGCCACCTACCAGCATGTCCAAACCCTGGGTGTCAAACCACTCGCGCGCTTTGGCAGCGGCGATATCGGGTTTATTCTGGTGGTCGGCCACCAGAATTTCAACCTTTTTACCGTTGACAGCACCGCCAAACTCGGCAATCGCCATCTTGATCGCCTCGATGCCGCCCTGCCCGTCAATGTCAGAGTACAGCCCGGCCATATCGGTGAGCAGGCCAATGCGAATCACATCGCCCGAGATTTGCGCATGCGCTGGGGTGGATACAGTGACCGCAGCGGTGAACGCCATGGAGCAGGCGGCTATGAGTTTTTTCAGTTTCATGGTGAAGTCCTAGTGGGTAAAAAGTTGGAAAAATTGAAAAAAATGGGCGAGAAAATATCGGCTAAAAATTATGGGCTAAAGACTAGAGGCTAAAAATTAAACACCCAGATATTCGTGCAGTTGCGCAATACGCTGTGGCAATTGCGCCTGGGTAAAGTCCTGCTGGATTTCGCCATGCTCCATGACCAAAAAGCGGTCGGCCAGCGGCGCAGCAAAACGAAAGTTCTGCTCCACCATGACGATGGTGTAGCCCTTGGAGCGCAGTGTTTTCACCATCGCGGCCAGTTTTTGCACAATCACGGGGGCCAGGCCTTCAGAGATTTCGTCCAACAGCAACAAGCGCGCACCGGTGCGCAAAATGCGTGCCACAGCCAGCATTTGCTGCTCACCACCCGACAGGCGCGTTCCCTGGCTGCTGGCGCGTTCTTTGAGGTTGGGGAACATGGTGTAAATGTCCTCCACGCTCATGCCGCCTGGGGCCAGCACGGGCGGCAGCAGCAGGTTTTCTTCAGCCGACAGGCTGGAGAATATGCCCCGCTCTTCGGGGCAATAGCCCAGGCCCAGGCGGGCAATGCGGTGGGTGGGCAGGTCAATCGCCTCGGTGCCCCGGATGCGGATGGAGCCTTTGCGGCTACCCGTCAGCCCCATGATGGCGCGCAGGGTGCTGGTGCGACCTGCGCCGTTGCGGCCCAGCAGGGTCACCACTTCGCCCTCTTGCACGCTAAAGTTCACGCCATGCAACACATGCGATTCGCCGTACCAGGCGTGCAGGTTACGCACTTCCAAAAACGGTGTAGCCATCAGTGTGCCCCTACCAGTTCGGCATCGGCGCTGCCCATATAGGCCTCGATCACGGCCGGGTCTTTAGACACTTGGGCATACGGCCCTTCGGCCAAAGTAGCGCCGCGCGCCAGCACGGTGATGGTGTCGGCCAGGCTGGACACCACGCTCATGTTGTGCTCCACCATCAGCACAGTGCGGTTGGCGGCTACTTTTTTAATCAATTGACGAATGCGGTCCACGTCTTCCAGGCCCATGCCCTGGGTAGGCTCGTCCAGCAGCATCAGCTCCGGATCCATGGCCAAGGTGGTGGCAATCTCCAGCGCGCGTTTGCGGCCATAGCTCAGCTCCACCGTCACCGTGTGCGCATAGGACTCCAGATCGACCGAGGCCAGCAGCTCCAGCGCACGCGCGTTCAGGCTGTCCAGCGAGCTCTCAGGCCGCCAAAAATAAAACGAGGTTCCCAGCTTGCGCTGCAAGGCCACGCGCACATTCTCCAGCACGCTCAGGTGCGGGAACACGGCAGAGATCTGGAACGAGCGGATGATGCCGCGCCGCGCAATATGCGCCGACGCTTCGTGCGTGATATCCAAATCGTTGAACAAAATTTGCCCAGCAGTAGGCTTGAGAAACTTGGTCAGCAAGTTAAAGCAAGTAGTTTTGCCCGCCCCGTTAGGCCCAATCAACGCATGGATTGACCCCCGGCGCACCTTCAGGTCCACCTTGTCCACCGCGACGAAACCCTTGAACTCTTTGGTGAGCTTGCGGGTTTCCAAAATGATGTCAGTTGTCATGGCCGCAATTATCTATGCTGCAGGCTACCAATCTGCCGCGACTGTCTCATGCATTACCCTGCCTAGTAAAAATACGTACAGCGCAGCCCTGTAATGGCTTGATGGGCAGACCTAAACCCACACTACCAGTTGACGAGATCAAACAAACGCTTAAGCTTGACGGCGCGGGACGGATTGAGTTGGTTTAACCACGCAATGCGCCCCAGCAAGTGCGCGCGAAAGTCTGCTATATGCATGGTGTTTTGCGACGCGCCGCCGTGCAGCACGCATTGGTGCAGGCAGGCTTTGAGGCGGTCATAGTCGCGGCGCGGCATATTGGGCTTGGTGTTGACGACTACCCCCGTGACGCGCTGCTGCTGGTGGGCTGGCAGGCAGCGGGTTTTGTCCGGGTGCAGGGTAAAGCCTTCATCGTCGGTAATGGCGGCCACCCAGGCCCACAGGGCGCGAAACTGTTTGCGCAAAAGCGGCGGGCCAGAAAACACCAGGTCATCGGCATAGCGCGTATAGGTGGCACCAAACACCCAGGCCAAGCCCTCCAGCCGCAGATCTAAATTGAACGCACACAGATTGGCCAAGGCGGGCGACGTGGGCGCACCCTGGGGCAAATGGGCGGCGCGCAGGCGCTTGGCCCCCAGCCAGCTCAGGCCGCCATCGTCACGCAGGCGCTGCACAATCATCTCGGCGCTGCGGTGAGTGCACAGGGTGGTCAAGCTGCGGGCCACGCCCTCTGGATAACCCAAAGTGCGCCACACCGCACTCACCCGAGATGCTGTCACGCTACCAAAGAAATCTTGTAAATCAAAGCGAATCACCACCGCTTGCCCCAGATGCGCTTGCGCGTGGCTGATGACGCTACGCCCCTTCGTAAAACCGTGCGTCGCTTCATGCACAGGAACCTGTTGTAGTAAGGTACTGAGTACAGCGCGCTGCACACGCTTCAGTTCAACTTTGGGCATCTCCAGTAAGCGCAAGCCACCAGTGCGTTTCGCCTGCAACTGGTAACGGTAGTGCTCAGTACCCGGAGGGCGCTCAGGGGCAAGCCAGGCCAATTGTTCGGTAGACAAGCCCAGCCACTGGGCCAATTGCGCGGAGTTGGTCAACTCAGGCAACTCGCAGGCACTCAAGCCCATGGGAAGTGGGCGCATCGCGGATGGACGCAATATGAGCTGCCGAATGACAGGCTTGCCTCCTTCGGCAAATGGCAGACGGAAAACCTCAGAATCTTGCACCCTTTGCGCCAACGAGGTCACATCCAGTTGCTGCCAAGTCGCAGCAGACAGCGCTGCCAGCGGCTCTACCAGGGCCTGTAGCCAGACGGGGTTTTCACCCAAAGCAGCCGCAGCACGAGCGCGTAGCGCTGCTATCGATGTTCCTCCCATCTGCTTGGCATCGGCCAACAAAGCCATCGCCAAACCGCGCGCAATCCAGGTGGGGTAACTTATTTCGGGCATAGAAAATTAGGTGGCACCAACATTCCAACCAGCAGGTCCTGCGTGAGCTGTCCTGCGCAGCATGCGCAGGGGCGGCTCTCGCCTTGAAATGCCCAAGTACCAAACAACCATGGGGGTGCCCCATAGTGCGAAGTGCGGTAATGAATCACCTTCTCCTCGCTTGTCTTGAAGTGCTGGTGCCAAGAGAATTCTAACGGGTGATGCAAGCCAGTGACATCCCCAAATCACACAGCGGCTGGTCATCAGACCAAAGGGCTCAGTGGGAGAGCGCCCACCATGCCCTAAAGCCTACCACCTCAAACCTAAGACCTAAAACCTCAAGCCTCAAGCCGCCTTGGCAATCGGCGCAATCAGCTCCAGCGCCTTGCGCAAATTGCCAACAGTGCTTTGCACATCGTGCCACTTCTCCAAGCCAAACAGGCCCAGGCGGAAGGTGCGGAAGTCCGCTGGCTCGTCGCACTGCAGGGGCACGCCGGCTGCGGTTTGCAGGCCCAGGGCGAGAAACTTTTTGCTCGACTGGATCTCTGGGTCATTGGTGTAGCTCACCACCACGCCAGGGGCTTTAAAGCCTTCAGCCGCCACGCTGCGAAAGCCGTGCGACTCCAAGAGGGCGCGCACTTGCTGGCCCAGCGCCATTTGCTCCTCACGTACTTTAGCGATGCCGTAGGCCTGCGCCTCTTGCATGTTCTCCCACAGGCGGGTGAGCGCGTCGGTAGGCAATGTAGTGTGGTAAGCGTGGCCGCCACCCTCATAGGTTTCCATGATTTGCAGCCACTTCTTCAAGTCCATCGAGAACGTGGTGCTGGTGGTAGCGTCAATGGCCTTGCGGGCGCGCTCGCTGAGCATCACCATGGCGCAGCAGGGCGAGCTGCTCCAGCCTTTTTGCGGGGCGCTGATGAGCACGTCTACGCCGGTGGCGCGCATGTCTACCCACATGGCACCCGAGGCGATACAGTCCAGCACAAACAGGCCGCCTACGGCGTGCACGGCGTTGGAGACAGCCAGCAAATAATCGTCCGGCAGCATGAGGCCCGCAGCGGTTTCTACGTGGGGCGCAAACACCACGGCGGGCTTGTCACGGGCGATGGCTGCTACGACCTCGGCAATGGGGGCGGGTATCCAGGCGGCCTCAGACTGCTCGCTGACGCGGCGCGCTTTAAGCACGGCGTGCTCGCTGGGAATGCCGCCCATGTCAAAAATCTGCGTCCAGCGGTAGCTGAACCAGCCGTTGCGCAGCACCATGGCTTTTTTACCGCCGACAAACTGGCGTGCCACCGACTCCATGCCAAAGGTGCCGCTGCCGGGCACCAGAATGGCGCTGTGCGCGCCATACACTTGTTTGAGCATGAACGAGATACCCGTCATCACGCCCTGAAAACGTTTGGACATATGGTTCAGAGCGCGGTCGGTGTACACCACCGAAAACTCTAACAAACCATCGGGATCAATATTGGACAATAAACCGGGCATATCTGCTCCAAGTGAAGGGCGAAAAGGGGGTCTAGGTTATCACACTCGGAGCGACTTTTCGTCGCCTGGGCCATCACCATTGCGGCGCGTGCGTACCGGGCGGCATGGCTGGCAATGCCCACTTGAGCTGTGCACCCGACAGTCGGGCGCTGTGTGTCAGACCCGTCAGTTGCCCAAAACCGCTGGGCTCGGTGTACAGATAGGGCTCCAGGCTGGGTTTGTCTGCGGTAAAACCATTGTCCACCCGGCCCAGGCTGCGCAGCCATAGCCCCGTGCGGGCCAGGCTCAGACGGACATGGCGCGCGCCACCCTGCTCTTTTTGCCGCACCAGCGCCGCCAAGGCGGCAAAGGCCATCAAATAGCCAGTAGCGTGGTCCAGAATCTGCATAGGCAAGGTGCGCGGTGGGTCGGTGGCTAAGTTAAGCCCGGCGGCGGCAGATTCATCGGCATTGAACCCGGTAGCGGTTTGCACCAGCGAGTCAAAACCCTGGCGCTGCGCCCACGGGCCGTGGTCGCCATAGGCGCTGAGCGATACGTAAACGATATGCGGGTTGATCGCAGCGGCGTCCTCTGGGCCAAAGCCCAAGGCCTGCAACGCACCCGGGCGGTAGCCTTGCACCAAGATGTCAGCATCCGCTATCAACTGGCGCAGCACCGCCTTGCCCTGCGCGCTGCGCAGGTCTAGCAGGGCTGAGCGCTTGCCGCGCGAGGTGTCGGCAACGGCCTCGATATTGGCAAGATGCGGTGCGTTGATCAACAACACGTCAGCACCATACGCCGCCAACGCCCGCCCGCAGATAGGGCCCGCCAAGATGCGGGTAAGGTCCAGCACCCGCAGGCCGTGCAGCGGCAAAGCTGGCTTGGCACCTGTAGGCTGCTGGGGCAGGTTCCAGCGCTGCTTTTGTGATGCTAATTGGCTATTAGCCATGAAGATTATTGCGGGAGCAGCTATATCTTCAATAGCGAATAGAGGCTGCATATTTATCGCTACAGCCTGTGCATGCGCCTGCCACTGCGCAGGCGTGCGCAGTGCGGCCACCACCAAGCCGCGCTCAGCGGCGGCTTGCTCAAAGTCTTCGGCACGCCAGGCTTGCAGCGCCCGCTCCACGTCGGCCTTGCTCGTACCATCGCCCGCTGTTAACCCCAGCAGCGCCAACGCGCCATCGCGGTGGTGTGCGAAATTAGCATGGATGCGCACCCAGCCATCCTGCGCACGGTAGGCGCCTGAATACTTGTCCCAAATATCCGGCACGCGGCCGTCAATGGCATAGTGGGTAAGGCATTCCAGCGCAGCGTGCTGCATGTCTACGCTCACCGTGTGCGCCGGCGCACCGCGCAGAAGGCCTACTTGCGTAGCCGCCAAAGCCGCCGCAGCAATGCTGGCTTGGGCGGCTGCGCCTACGGCGAATGAAGAAGGGAGCACCGGGTCTTGCCCGGTGAGGGTAGCGCGGTGCAGGGCCTCGGCTGGTAATGCGGCTTGTTGCCAGAGACTAGCCAGTACCATTTTTACTTTGTTCATAATTTTTATTTATGACATTTCCGAGACAGTGTCTCGGAAATTAAAAACAAGGATCAAGGTCTCACAGCAAAATACTCACTCCTAACAACAGGATATCTGCCTCTAAATTCATGCGTGCTTAGCTCACATCGGTTTTGCCACCATCAGATAAAACACTACCGGCATTGCTGCAAACGCTGGGTAACCCAAATTCCCGCAGACACTATTGCGTAAGTTCATTTGCAATCATCCCAGCTTGCTTGAGCACCGTTTCCGCAGCAAGCAATCACATATCTGACGGCAAAGACTTCAATAGCGGACTCGGTAAGCATGCGGGATTACGCTGTCGTATTATGAGAGCCTAACTCATTGATTTATATGAATATTTAATAAAATAGTCTAATACAGCTCTCATAAGCTTTCATAAGCCCTCATAAATTTTCAGCATTTACGAGAGTCCAAGCCGGTCGCGTGTCACTACCTTTATTGGCAATTTTATTCGCCCGTCGCAGCTCAGCCACCAAATTTCCGACCTTCATTTTGCGCTGCCTGTCATCCATCCAGTCCGGCAGCTTGCTCCACAGCAGTTCGTCAATATCTTTGCGCGCCATCAAACCGTGCTCTTTGACTGCTTTGCAAATCAGGTCCAGATAATACTGCTTGTCAAAGGCCAGGTTTTTGCTGTAGCGCGCCTTCTGGCCAGTTTGCTGAGCCAAGGTTTTGGCCACAAAAAAGTTGGGCTTGCGGCCCTCTATCAAGGCCTTGGCTTTAAGCAGCTTTTCTTCATCCGCCGTCAGCGCCAAGCGCTTTTGTACCTTGTCTAGCGCCATGATGTCTTGCAGCGTCAGGCCGCCATCTCGTGCCAGCAGGCGGGCGTAGTCAATATCCAGCACCTTGCCAGTCAGCGTCAGCACCACCCGGTTGTCCGACAGGTCGTAGTCTGGCATGGGGAAGAAGCGCTGGCGCTGGAACATAAACAGCTTGCGTATGCCGCCGCCCGCCGTGTCCACCATTTTCAGGTTAAACATGGCTGTGGCCAAAAAGCGGTTGCGGTAGTGCTCCTCGGGCGCGTCTTCCATCACCACGCGGCGCACATCGCCGGGTACAAAGCTGCCCTTATTGGCAAAGCTCAGGCTTTCTTCCCGCTCTATCACGTTGATGCGCGCCGCCAGCGTGTAGTCTTGGTGCGCAATGCAGTTGTTCAGCGCCTCACGGATAGCGTAGGGCTCGTACTGGTCTATCTCGTCTGGGAACAACGTGCCCTCACGGATATAGCGGTATTTGAGGTTGCGGATTTTGGCGTACACCTTGTCCACCGCCAGCAGCAGGGGCATGCCAAACAGCGCGTAGTCCCGGTCGTCGCCCAAATGGTCTTTCAGCAGCCAGCGAATCTTGGCCTCAGCAGGCAGCAAAAAATGCTCTGCCTCTTCGCGCCCCAGCAGTAGCAGCGCGGCGCGCGTCATGCGCCCCTTGATCGTCAGCTTGGCTTTATTCAAAAAGGTGGGCACATCCCAGCCATCCACCTCAGCCGCCTTGTCCGGAAACTTGCTTTTATAGTTGCGCCGCGCCACAACTAGCGCCTCGTCGTCCAAATCAGCCAGGCCAGCGGCTGGCACCACCACGGCGCTCCAGTCCCCCACCATCGACTGCGCCCGTATGCGCTTGATCTCTTCCAGGTTCAGCGGCGACAGTGCCTCGCCATCGCGCCCATAGTAATTCCATTTCTACATCATTAATGTTTAGGCGCGGAGCCGCAGACAGTGCTGTAGCACGGCAAGGCGACGCAACAACGACAGTAATGATTTAGAAATGGAATAATGCCCGTCAAAAGCCACTGGCAGGCCTTTAGGCGCGGCGGGTATTTCAAACAACACCACACGCCCGTTGGCGTGCGCTACCTCGTGGATCTCGATAAAGGTAATGCGGTTGGTCGTCTTGTTGGCAATCTCTTCTTTCAGGCTGTCCAAGTCCTTGCGCGTTGCGCGAAAGTGCGAGCCGACGACACGCCGCTGGTCGTTCACCCCAAACACCAGCCAAGCCGAGGGCTGGCGCTTTAAGTTAGCCTCGTTGCACAGCGCCGAGAAATACTTACCCAGCTTGGTAAAGTCGTAGCCGTTTTTGGCCTCTTTGAATTCCACCACTTCGGTTTCAGCTGACATCGCCAGCAATTGCAGCAGCTTTTCGGTCAATACAGTCATCGCATTCATCCCTCCACAAATTGAACGGTTTTGAAATTGCGATCAGTTGCCGTATCGAATGCTACCCTCAATTCGCTGCCCATCGCATCCAAACCTAGTGCAGCTTTACACCCGTTTTAGCTTGCAATGCTTCCATCGTCACGCCGGGTGCTAGCTCGACGACCTTCAAACCCTGCTCGGTCACATCCATCACGGCAAGATCAGTAATGATGCGATCGACCACGCCCACACCGGTCAGGGGCAGCGTGCACGAAGGCAAAATCTTCATGTCTTCGCTGCCGTCTTTTTTCTTGGCCACATGCTCCATCAGCACGATGACGCGCTTAACGCCGGCTACCAAGTCCATCGCGCCGCCCATGCCTTTGATCATCTTGCCGGGGATCATCCAGTTGGCCAGATCGCCTTTTTCGCTGACCTGCATGGCACCCAGGATGCTCAGGTTGATCTTGCCACCACGAATCATGGCAAAGCTGTCGTGGCTGCCAAAGATGCTGCTGCCTTTGATGGTGGTGACGGTTTGTTTGCCGGCGTTGATCAGGTCGGCGTCCACCTTGTCATCCGTGGGGAAGGGGCCGATGCCCATCATGCCGTTCTCTGACTGTAGCCACACTTCAATGTTGCTGGGTACAAAGTTGGCGACCAGGGTGGGGATGCCGATGCCCAGGTTCACGTAGAAGCCGTCTTGCAGCTCTTGGGCGGCGCGTGCAGCCATTTGGTCTTGAGTCCATGCCATTTGAATTCTCCTAATGTTTAGCTTTTGTAGCCTGGGGACAGAGCAACTCGGCGCTGCGCGCGAGCGTTGGTCTGCCCCCCGAAAATGATTATTTGCTCTCGGAAATGGTGCGTTTCTCGATCCGCTTCTCAGGTGTAGCGTTGAGCACAATGCGGTGTACGTAAATGCCGGGCAAGTGGATGTCGTCCGGGGCCAGTTCGCCTACTTCGACAATTTTCTCTACCTCGACGATGCACACCTTGCCTGCCATGGCGGCGGCGGGGTTGAAGTTGCGTGCCGTGAGGTTAAAGCGCAGGTTGCCCGATTTGTCGGCGATGTGCGCCTTGACCAAGGCGACCGCGGGGAACAGCGCGCGCTCCATCACATAGGTTTCGCCGTCAAACTCGCGCAGCTCTTTGCCCTCGGCCACCATGGTGCCGACACCGGTTTTGGTGAAGAAGGCGGGGATGCCCGCGCCGCCCGCGCGCAGCTTTTCGGCCAGCGTGCCTTGGGGGGTAAATTCCAGGTCGAGCTCTTTGGCCAGGTACTGGCGCTCAAACTCTTTGTTCTCGCCCACATACGACGAGATCATTTTTTTGATCTGGCGGGTTTGCAAGAGCTTGCCCAGGCCAAAATCATCGACTCCGGCGTTGTTGGATATGGCGGTGAGGTTTTGCACGCCGCTGTCGCGCACGGCATCTATCAAGGCCTCGGGGATGCCGCACAGGCCAAAGCCGCCGACTGCGATGAGCTGGTTGTCTTGCACCACGCCTTCAATGGCGGCGGCGGCGCTGGGGTATATCTTGTTCACTTCACGATCTCCAAAGGTTTAAACTTACAGTGACCATTCTACTGACTCCGATAATCTCCAGCCTGGGGGTAAAACTTAAGTTTTGTCACCACTGTTTTAACCTGCGAACATCACCCACAGCACCATGAACGCCATCACAAACACCCCTGGGAACACGGCCGCGCCGCTGGCAGACAGCCTGGAAGCGTGCGACCCGATTGGCGGGGTGTATTACATCCCTAGCGATGGCTCGGCCCTGGCCTGGGAAGATTTGCGCATGCAACTGCAATTTCTCAGCGAGCCGCCCAGCTACCCGCAGGCCTTGCTGGCGCATGCGCAGGCGCACTGGCCGCTGTATGCGGACGGTTTTCGCGCAGCGCTGGCCCATTTTGTGCAGCAACCTGAAGAGTACGCCGATGCGCAACGCACCTTGCACTTGTATGCAGGCTACCTGCTGGCGCAGTTTCGTGATGCGGGCTGCTTTAGCCTGGCGCAAGAATTGCTGACGCGTACGGATCAGCAACTGGGAGAGGCGCTGGGCGACGATTATGAATCGGTGGTCGGCCCCTGGATTGCAGCGTTTTGCCACCAGGATGCGCAGCGCCTGCAATGGCTCGCGGATGCCGCCTGCCAGCCGGGCAGCTACAGCATGGAAAACCGCCATTTGGCCGTGCAAGCGCTGGCCATGTGTACCGCAGAGGGTGTAGCACCGCTGCCCCTGTTGCTTGACGCTGGCATGGCCTTGTGCCGCAGCCTCGTAGCGGGAGCGCAACGCGGCGAGGTAGCTGATACGACCACCCACGGCTTTGGCTACGACACCTACGTCAGCTTTGCCGTGTGTGATCTGATGGATGCAGGGCTACCCCTTGCGCTGCTGCCAGAAATTGAAACATGGTTTGCACAAGGGCATGTAGATGATCTGACCATCGGGCTGGATGAATTTCGTGAGTGCGTTCAGGCTGCGGCTTTGGGCACCGCCAGCCCGCCGCCTGCATTCGGGCCCAAAGGCCTGCCCAACTCCATCGACGCAGAATTGGGCCAGTGGGTTATGTTTAGCCAAACTGATACGCCAGAGGATGACGCCCCCTATTACCTGCCGGACCCGAACGTGCCAATGCCCTTTGTGCGCTTTGAACCCAAAGTGGGCCGCAACGACCCCTGCCCCTGCCGCAGTGGCAAAAAATACAAAAAATGCTGTGGCGGCTAGAGCCTGTGCCCAAGCCTGTGCCCGAGCCTGCCCCTGACCATGCCCGCAACTGACCGCCTCCGCTGGCTGGTGCTGTGGCTGGGCCTGCCCTTGCTGGTCGTCATGGCATGGGACATCAGCCCTGCCGACCTGGCCATTGCGCACTGGTACGGCACGGCCCAGGGCTTTGCGCTGGAGAACGACTACTGGCTCTCGCACATCTTGCACACCCGCGTGCGCCAAACCGGGGTGCTGCTGGGCCTGGCCTGCGTAGTCGCTATCTGGTGGCCGCTGGGGCCGCTGCGCCGCACCACACGGCGCGAGCGGGTGTGGCTGGCCTGCATGGTGTGGCTGTGCGCGGCGGGTGTTGCGGTACTCAAGTCCACCAGCCACACCAGTTGCCCGTCCGATCTGCAGGCCTTTGGCGGCGCGGCGCGCTATGTGTGGCACTTTGCCATGGCGCAGGCCGACGGCGGGCCCGGCCGCTGCTTTCCCTCGGGTCACGCATCCACATTTTTCAGTTTTTTGCCCCTGTTTTGGGTGCTGCGGCGGTACCAAGCGCAGCGCGCATGGGGAATGCTGGCGGTGTTTTGCGCGCTGGGCCTGGCGCTGTCGTGGGTGCAGGTGGTGCGGGGCGCGCATTACCCTAGCCACATTCTGTGGACGGCGTGGCTGTGTTGGACGGCCAGCGCCCTCGCATCGCCGTGGCTGGCATCGCGCCCTGCGAAGGCGTAAGCGGGCTAGGCGTCAATCACCTCAGACGCGCTGCGAAACGCGTCCACCGCCGCTGGAAAACCGCAGTACACGCTGGCGTGCATAAAAATCTCTTGCAGCTCTTCCTTGGTCACGCCGTTGTTCAAAGCCCCGCGCACATGAATCTTCAGCTCATGCATGCGGCCCAGCGCCACCAACATCGACACCGTGACGATGCTGCGCGTCTTCAGGCTCAGGCCATCGCGCTGCCAGGTGTTGCCCCAGGCGTGGTTGATCACCAGGTCTTGCAGCGGGCGGGTAAAGTCGGTGGACTTTTTCATGGCGGCTTGCACATAGTCTGCGCCTAGCACGGCGGTACGGGTGGCAAGTCCTTTGTCGTATACGGAATCGGTCATGGTTTTCTCCTGCATTGATAAACATCGGATCATCGCATGGGGCTTGTAGCCTTGAGGATGGTTACGGGAATTTTTTGAACCCACAGGTCGCACAGGTTACGCAGTAGCGCGAAATCATGGCCAACGACAGCCCATGCATTGCGCGCTTGGCTTTTGCACGGAATTGCACCGATTTTCAAGCTCCAAGACTGACAATTTATAGTCCTATCCTGTGTACCCCACTGACCTGCTTAGACGGAGTGCTACGGTAAAGAGAGTAGACAGGCAGCCTCAGCGGATTGCCGAAGTACACCGTAACGCAGCGTAACCCTCCACCAGTCACTCGGTAGCCCACTGCTTTTTCCGCAGAACCCTAAAATTACCATAATTTCACCATAATCTCTTTTAAAACCGAGGCCCGCCATGACCACCCCACGCTACCCCGCCCCCGACATCCACACCCTGCCCGCCGACATTCAGGCGCGCATTTTGGAGGTGCAAGACAAAGCCGGCTTTATCCCCAACGTGTTTGTCGCCTTTGCCCGCCGCCCCGCCGAGTGGCGCGCTTTTTTTGCCTACCACGACGCGCTGATGCTCAAAGAGGGCGGCAACCTCACCAAAGGCGAGCGCGAGATGATCGTGACCACCACCAGCGCGGCCAATCACTGCCTGTACTGCGTGGTGGCGCACGGGGCGATTTTGCGTATCTACGAGAAAAAGCCTCTGGTGGCCGACCAGGTGGCGGTCAACTACCTTAAAGCCGACATCAGCCCACGCCAAAAAGCCATGCTCGGCTTTGCAATGAAGGTCTGCCAGCATTCTGACGAGGTCAATGATGCAGATTTTGCCGCACTGCATGCGCACGGCTTTGACGATGAAGATGCCTGGGACATCGCCGCCATCACCGCCTTCTTTGGTCTGTCCAACCGCATGGCCAGCTTCAGCGGCATGATGCCTAACCCCGAGTTTTATGTGATGGGACGGATACCCAAGCAAAAGTAGGCGCTAGATATTGGGTAAGAAAACGGCGAAAAATAGACCGCTGCGGTCGATTTGCAGCCGACGATTCCTAAGTCCGACAGGCTGCTAGGCCCTGGCTTGCGGAATGGCATAGGTTCCCACAGCGTGCGCCACGGGTTCGGGGTTGCCTTCGGAGTAGATGGACACCTCTCCCACGGCCAATAGTTTGCCCAACTTGATCAGTGTGCAGCGGGCGATGATGTCGTGGTCTGGCGAGGGTTTTCTTAAAAAGTTGATATTCAAGCTGGTCGTCACCGCCAGGGGCACGATACCTATCTGGCCCAATATCGCCACGTACAGCGCTACGTCTGCGCAAGCCATCATCACCGGCCCCGACACCGTGCCGCCTGGGCGCAGCTCGTGTACGCCCACCGGGTGGCGGATGGTGGCGGACAGTGTGCCCACTTCTTCAATGATGCATTTGCTCTGCGGAAATGCCTGCGCTAAAAACGCTGCGATCTGCTCTTTGGTTGCCAAGGGTGTCTCCATGAATGGTTTGCTTTTGCCGCGCATATGGGTATGCGCCGAAGCACCATTTTAGGTGACGCTTCAAATGCGTTAGCGAGACACGCGAAGCAACTTGCCGGTGGCACCGTCAGTCAGCAGGTAAATCCAGCCATCCGGCCCTACGCGTACATCGCGGATGCGCTCGTTGCGCGCGGCCAGCAAGCGTTCGCGCGACACTTCGGTGACTCCATCGGCACCGCCCAGCACCACGCGCCACAGCGCCGTACCCGCCAGTGCGCCCAAGAATGCATTGCCACGGTACTCTGGAAATTTATCCCCTGCATAGATCGCCATGCCGCTGGGAGCAATGGACGATTGGGCACCGCCCGTGAAGGCGCTGCCATCGCGGGTGATCCAGTAGCTCACGGGCGGCGTGACACCTGGCAAGGTGGCGGGGCCCACAGGTGTGGTGGCGCCGTATTCTTGCGAATAGCTGGCTTTGGGCCAGCCGTAGTTATTGCCTGCCAACACCAGGTTCAATTCGTCCCCGCCCTGCGCGCCATGCTCGTTCACCCAGAGCTGGCCCGTGGTGGGGTGCAAGGCGGCACCTTGGGGGTTGCGGTGGCCGTAGCTCCAGATGCCAGTCTGCGCACCCAGCGCAGCGGCAAACGTGGGGTTGCCGGGCGCGGGCGCGCCATCGGTGGTGATGCGCACTACCTTGCCGTTGCCTCGGCTCAGGTCTTGCGCAAAACCGCGTTGGTCATCGTTTTGCCGGTCGCCCAGGGTGACGAACAGGTAGCCGTTTCTATCAAACACCAGGCGCGAGCCGAAATGCCCCACGCTCGACACCTTGGGGCTTTGGCGGTAAATCACCTGCACCTCAGTCAGTCGCAGCGCAGCGACATCTAGCCGCGCACGGGCTACCGCTGTGCTGTTGATGGATGCATTGGCAGCATCGTTTTCGGAAAAGCTGAAATAGATGCGCTGGTTACTGGCAAAGGCGGGGTCTGGCACCACATCGAGCAAGCCGCCCTGCCCACCACTGTTGACTGCGGGCACACCAGAGGTAGCGGCTGACACGCTGCCTGCGCTGCTGACGATGCGCAAGCTACCCGCCCGCTCGGTGACCAGCATGTTGCCATGGGGTAAGAAGGCCAAGCTCCACGGGCTAGACAGCGCCGTGCTCAGCTCTGTGACCTTGAGCGGGAAGTCTGTCCTCGCAGGCGATGCGCTGCCCGTCGTTGTCATCGTTGTCGTGGTCTGCGTGCTTGGGGTAGTGCTGGAGCCTACGGGTGTCGTGGTTGTGGAGGCCGTCATCGTCGTTGTGGCATTGGGGCTTGCCGACAGGCCAGGGGTTTCACCCTCTACAGCATTGCTTTGGCTAGCCGCCGCCGGGGCATCGGCACCACCGCCGCAGGCCACCATGCCGGCTGCAACCAAAGCAGCAAAGGTGAAAAAGCAAGTGCTGCCTAGCAGCCAACTTTGATAGTGTTTCATGCCATGCACTGTAGCCACCCGGCACCCAGAGTGCGCATCGCCAAATGCAATGCTTGCAAGCAAATGTCAGTTGCTGCGTGCCACGTGGCACTCCAGACGGGAAGCTCGCTTTACAGGCCAACCACCAACACGCACAGCAGCATTAACACAGGCACTACCAAGCGTTGGAACAGGGAAAAGTCCTGGTCGCTGCGTTGCGCATCAGTGATATCGATACTATGCTGCTGTACAAATTTTTTGTGTCGCATGCAGGCAATTTAGCCTTCGTGGACGATTTTCGTTGCTACGGTTTGCAACCCCTTGTGCCCAACTATTGCAGCGCCAAACTCTGCAGGCTGTTGAATGCGTGCTGTTGCCCCGTTATGGGGTCTGTAAATGTAA
Source organism: Polaromonas sp. (assembly GCA_043772355.1). Lineage (GTDB taxonomy): Bacteria > Pseudomonadota > Gammaproteobacteria > Burkholderiales > Burkholderiaceae_C > JAAFIP01. The sequence continues at coordinate 16,760 of JAYVGI010000316.1, read as the reverse complement.
TGCCCTGCGCCAATAACTGTAGCGGATGGCTGTAGCTCAAGGCATCGAGCTGCGGCTCGGGCGTGAGCGTGGGATAGATCGCATCACCACAAATAGGCAGTCCCAGCGACAGCATATGCACCCGCAACTGGTGGCGTTTGCCAGTGACGGGTTGCAGGCGGTAGCGGGCTAAGGCACCCCGTTGCTCCAGCAGCTCGATACGGGTCTCGGTGTTAGGCTCTCCTGCTACTTCTTGCATTTGCATGAACGAGGCTGCGCTCACCATGCGGATGCGGTGCACCAAAGGCAAGCGCAGATCCGCACGAAACGGTGCTATCGCTTCGTAGCACTTGGCTACACTGCGTTGCCTGAAAAGTGCGGCATACGCATCGCGCGAAGCGGGCTGCACGCTGAACAGTACCAAGCCAGCCGTATCGCGGTCAATGCGGTGGATGGGTACCAAGTCATCCAGGCCGGTGCGCTTCTTTAACCGCACCAACAGCGTCTCTTGCACATAGCGGCCGGTAGGCGCGACAGGCAAAAAGTGCGGCTTGTCGGCCACCAGCAAATGCGCGTCTTGGTAAATGATGCTTTCAGTAAACGGCACCTGCGGCTCGTTGAGAACGTGGCGGTAGTAGTACACGCGCTGCCCAGCCAGGTACGGGGTGCCTGGCAACAAAGGTAAGCCTGCATCACTGAGCACCAGCGCGTTTTGCATGCGCTCCAGCCAGGATTGATCTACAGGAATGTGCACAGAATGCTCTAGAAATGAAAGCAAACTGGTTGGCGTGTTATTGGCCGGAAAAACGGGCAAGGTCATCACACTCGGGCTGACACCGTCTACAGTGGGCAGGGTAGCCATGGGTGGAGCAGGCTTACCTGCCGCCGTCAAGCTGCTTGGCACGCGCCAGTCGCCACGCGCCATCGGGCTCGCGTTCGTACACATCTTCTACCGTGGTGGGGGTCTCTATCAAATGGGTATCCAGAGCAACGCGGTTATCAAACACAAAGCACTCGCCCTTCCAGTCGTGCTCGGCGTCGGGCATTTCTTTAAAGTAGTTCAAGATGCCGCCTTCCAGCTGGTACACATCCAGCCCCAGGTCTTGCATCCACACACTGCTTTTTTCGCAGCGTATGCCGCCGGTGCAGTACATGGCCACCTTTTTATGCTCTGCTTTCCATTGCTCGGCATGCGCCTTCACATACTCAGGAAAGTCCCGAAAATTCACCACGCCGGGGTCAATCGCGCCCTCGAATTTACCCAGGCGAAATTCAAAGCTGTTGCGGTTGTCCAGTAGCACCACATCAGGTTGCTTGATCAGCTGGCGCCAAGCCTGCGGGCTGACGTTGGTGCGTTCAATATCGGCGGTGCGGCCCGCTGCGTCTACCCCCGCAATGCCCAGCGGCACTATCTCGGCTTTGGCATGCACCTTCATGCGTTTAAAGGGCGGGGTATCGCACTGTGTGCGTTTGAATACCGTGCCTTTAAAACTGCTGCCAAAAGCAGCATCGTTTTGCAGCGCCAGTTCAAAGGCATCCAGCTCCAGCGCGGTGCCAGCCAGCATACCGTTAATGCCCTCACTGGCCACCAAAATGCTGCCCAACAGCGGCGTGGTCAGCTCGCGCAGGCGCGTTACGACCGCGTCCATCTCGCTGAGGGCGGTAAATTTATAAAAGGCAATGTGGTAGGTCATGTCGCTCACTGATGAGCCTCTATTATCTCTGCACTTGCGGCAACAAGGCCCCCACCTTGCCGACATCCGCCATGCCCCACAAGGCCTGCACAGCCGCCTGCATCTCAGCGGCAGTAGCACCACCGCTGAAAGCCGCCAAGCGCAGCGCCTTGTCGGTAATCTCTTCTCGCGACAGGGTGTTGCCAGGGTCGCCCTTCGGCTCGTCTACCCTGCCCTGCAATACGCGGCCGTCCGTGGTGTGCACCGTCACTTTGCCAATCCAGCGCTGCGGGTAGGCGGCATCGACTTCGCTGTCTAATTGCATCTCTACTTTTTGGCACAGCGCTGTGGTCGCGCTGTCGTTAAAGTGCTGCTCAAATTCCACCAGACCTGCGTGGCCAAAGCGCGCCACCAAGGCCAGCACCGTGCCCATGGAGAACTTGCTTTGGTGCACGGTGGCGGGGTTCACCACCGGGCCCAGCACGTCGATAGCGCCTTGGTGCACATGGGTGACCACACGCGCTATTGTTTCGGGCTGGAGATTGTGCGCCTGCATCACCTGCAGCAGCGCATCCGCCGCCGGGTGGGTGTGGCGGCACGATGCGTGAAATTTAAATGAGGTCTCGGCCGTAGCCCAGCGCCCATCCTTACCATTTGGCAGGCCATCGGTCAGCTTGGCCGGATTCGCATCGCTGGACATGCCAGCGGCCATGCCCTGCGGGCCTTCCAAAATCTGCGCCGCGCCGGTAAAACCATCCTTGGCCAGGCTGGCTGACATCAGGCCCGCAGCGGCGGCATGGGCGGTGTGCAACTGCTTGCTGTCTGCCGCAGTACGCAAAAACTCCCACAACCCCGCAGACTGCGTGCCCGCTGAGCCAAAGGCGTGCTGCATTTGCGCGGCATTGAGCCCCAGCAAACTGCCTGCTGCCGCAGCCGCCGCCAAGGTACCCGCCGTGCCCGTGGTGTGGAACACCTTGTAGTGCGAGCGGCCCAAAAACTCACCCACACGAATGCCCACCTCGTAGCCCGCCACTGCAGCGGTGAGGAACTGCTGGCCGCTGCTGCCCAGGCTTTGCGCCATCGCCAGCGCCACCGGGAAAACAACCGTAGCAGGGTGAAACACGGAGCCGTTGTGCACATCGTCTTGCTCGGCCACATGCGATGCTGCGGCGTTGGCCATGGCGGCAAAGTAGGGGCTGGTGCGGCTGCGGTTAACCAATACCTCGGCTGGGCCGGTGCCTGGCCCCATGCTGGCAGCAAAGCGGGTAATGGCCTCGACCGCGCGGGCACCCTTGCCTGCAATGGCCGAGCCAAACCAGTCCACCAGCAAGTCCTCGGCCTTGCGCACTACGGGTGCAGGGATATTATCGAAGCGTAAATGGGCGGCGAAGGCGGCGAGTTGGGCGGTGGGAGTGGAGGTCATGGTGTTCAGGTTACACGTGATAGGTTACAGGTTACAGGTTACAGGTGATAGGTTGCGGGTGATAGGTTGCAGACACCACGCAGTTAGAGGTTGTTTAGAGCTCTAGCTAAATAGAATATTGCGGGAGCAGCTACTGATTAAATAGCATTGGATGCTTTGAGTGCGGCCATACTTGCATCGCCGTGTCCCAACTCGCGCAAAATAAGCTCGGTATGCTGGCCGACGGCGGGCACCGCATCCATGCGGTACTCAAAGCTGCTATTGCGCCCCGGTGGCAGCAGCGCGGGGATACTGCCCACAGGGGTAGCTACCTGTGCCCAGCGCTCGCGCGCTGCAAGCTGGGGGTGCGCCCAGACCTGGGCCATGTCGTTCATGCGGGCATTGGCGATTTGCGCTTCGTCCAGCTTGGCGGCCACTTGCTCGGTTGTCATGCTGGCAAAGGTTTTTAAGATAATGGCTTTGAGCGCCTCTCGGTGTTCGTTGCGTTTGGCGTTGCTGTCGAAGCGCACATCTTTTGCCAGCGCGGCTTGGCCCAGCACTACATCGCAAAACACCACCCACTCGCGCTCGTTTTGCAAGCCCAGCATGATGGTGCCACCATCGCCTGCGGCAAACGGGCCGTAGGGATAGATGGTGGCGTGCGATGCCGCGCTGCGAGGGGGTGGCGTGGCCCCTTGGTAAGCGTAGTACAGCGGGAAGCCCATCCACTCGGTCAGTGCCTCCAGCATAGACACGTCGATGTGCGCGCCCTGCCCCGTGCCGCCGCGTTTGTCGCGCTGCATCAGCGCCGCCAAGATGTTGGTATAGGCGTACATGCCCGCTGCGATGTCGGCAATCGAGTTGCCCGACTTGCTGGGCTCATCGGGCGTTCCCGTGACGGACAAAAACCCGGCCTCGCTTTGGATCAACAGGTCGTAGGCTTTTTTGTCGCGGTAGGGGCCGTTGTCGCCATAGCCGGAGATGTCGCACACGATCAGGCTGGGGTGCTGGGTTTTCAAGTCCTCAAAGCCCAGGCCCATGCGGGCGGCTGCGCCGGGGGCAAGGTTTTGCACCAGCACATCGGCTTTTTCCAGCAATTGCTTCAGGATAGCTAAGGCGGCGGGCTGCTTGAGGTCTAAGGTGAGGCTTTCTTTGGAGCGGTTCACCCACACAAAATGCGAAGCCATACCGTCCACGCGTTGGTCATAGGCGCGCGCAAAATCGCCTACACCGGGGCGCTCGATTTTGATCACTCTGGCGCCCAAGTCGGCCAACTGGCGCGTGCAAAAAGGCGCCGCGATGGCGTGCTCAAGGGAAACGACGGTAATGCCGTCTAGGGGTCTGGTCATGGTTTATCAGGTGGTTGGTGTGCGCAGGGCGAAAGCGGACTTCCGGACGCAGAGGGCGCAAAAGTTACGCAAAGGACGCAAAAAAATACAAAAAAGAAAACCAAAATTTGCACTGCAAATATTGCAGGTACTAATTTCTAAAAAAATCCCATATTTTTTCAATTTTTTTTAAATTTTTCTTTGAATTTTTTTGGCTGTTCTTTTGCGTCCTTTGCGTAACTTTTGCGTCCTCTGCGTCCTCTGCGTCCGGAAGTTCGGTATTCGGAAGTTCGGTATTCGGAAGTTTGGTATTTGGAAGTTTTAAAAAGACCGTGGCAGCCCCAGCAAATGCTCGGCCACATACGAGTAAATCAAGTTGGTAGAAATCGGTGCCACCTGGTACAGGCGTGTCTCGCGGAACTTGCGCTCGACATCGTATTCACACGCAAAGCCGAAGCCGCCGTGGGTTTGCATGCAGACGTTGGCGGCTTCCCAGGAGGCTTTGGCGGCCAGGTATTTGGCCATATTGGCCTCGGCTCCGCAGCTCTGGCCTGCGTCAAACAATGTGCAGGCCTTGAAGCGCATGAGGTTGGCGGCTTCGGTTTCTATATAGGCATCGGCTATGGGGAACTGCACGCCCTGGTTTTGGCCGATGGGGCGGTTAAACACCACGCGCTCGCTGGCGTAGCGACGGGCTTTGTCGATGAACCAGTAGGCGTCGCCTATGCACTCGGCTGCGATCAAGGTGCGCTCAGCGTTGAGGCCGTCGAGGATGTATTTGAAGCCCTTACCCTCTTCGCCAATCAGGTTCTCGGCGGGGATTTCCAGATTGTCAAAAAATACTTCGTTGGTTTCGTGGTTGACCATATTGGCAATCGGTTGCACGGTCATCCCTTTGCCTATCGCGTCTTTCAAGTTGACGATAAAGATCGACATGCCTTCGGACTTTTTGGTCACCTCGGCCAGCGGTGTGGTGCGGGCCAGCAAAATCATCAAATCTGAATGCTGGATGCGCGAGATCCATACCTTTTGCCCGTTGACGACGTAGCGGTCACCCTTCTTTACGGCGGTGGTTTTGAGCTGCGTGGTATCCGTGCCTGTGCTGGGTTCGGTCACCGCCATGGACTGCAGGCGCAGCGCGCCGCTGGCGATTTGTGGCAAGTACAGCTTTTTCTGCGCGGCCGAGCCGTGGCGCAAGAGCGTGCCCATGTTGTACATCTGGCCGTGGCAAGAGCCTGCGTTGCCGCCTGCAAAGTTGATCTCTTCCATGATCACCGAGGCCTCGGCCAGGCCCAGGCCCGAGCCGCCGTACTCGGTGGGAATGAGCGCGGCCAGCCAGCCGGCCTCGGTCAGCGCATTCACAAAAATCTCTGGGTAGCCGCGTGTGTGGTCTACCTGCTGCCAGTAGGCAGAGTCAAATTGTGCGAGCTGGCCGCGCAAGGCTTCGCGCAACTCTTGGTGGGCATCGGCAGTGGGGATTTGGGTTTTCATAAGGTGTGGGTAGCAAAAAAGGCTGTAGCAGGTTTATACCGGGGGCTTGGACAATGTAGGCGGGCCAGTGTGCTCGATGTGACTGCCCCGTGCCCTAGTCCAGTGCCCTAGTCCAGTGCCCTAGCCCAACGTCGCCGTGGCCTGCATGGTGAGCCAGCCCTCGTGATCTTGCGTCCACAATTGCACGGTTTTGCCGTCGGCACTGGGTTTGCCATGCAGGGTAAAGGGCGCAACGTCAAACACCGGACGCACGGCGCGAAATTCAAAACCAATGACCTTGGCGTCTAGCAGATGACGGCGCAGCAGATCGACCAGCATGGTGACTATCAGCGGGCCATGCACGATCAAACCGGGATAGCCTTCTACCTCAGTCACGTAGCGACGGTCGTAATGGATGCGGTGTCCGTTGAAAGTGAGTGCGGAGTAGCGAAACAGTAGCACGTCGTCTGGCTTGATTGGCATCGACCATGCGGCCTCTTTGTCAGCAGGCTGTGGACTGGGCACCGCGTCACCAGGCTTTGGATTAGCTCTGTAGACAATGTCATGCTCTTCGGTCAATGCCAAGCCCTGTGCGTTATGCACCTCGTGCTTCACGAGGACAAACACCAAATCCCCCGTGCGCCCCGCTTTGTGCGTCACCGAAGCAATGCGTGACACACGCTGCACTGCATCACCCACCGCCAGCGGATTATCGGCTTGCCACTGCAAGCGCCCGCCCGCCCACATGCGGCGCGGCAGAGGCACGGGTGGCAAGAAACCGCCGCGCTGCGCATGGCCATCCGCTCCCAAAAGGCTTTGTGGGTGCTGCGGCAAAAAATACAACCAATGCCACAGCGGCGGTAGTGGCGTGCCGGGCACGGGCGCGGCATCAGTGCGGTCCAAGGTGGCAGATAGCCCGCTCACGGGTGCGGCCGTAAGCAGGTCGTGCAAAACCTCTGCCTTACCCACCCAGGTTTGCAAATGGGCCAGCGTAGCAGCGTCGATGCTGCGAATATCGGTTGGTATCATCGGGTCGGCCAGTTATTGAAGTTCAGCCGGCAATTCTATGCTGGCCCATTGGCCTATTCCTTATTTGGAAGACGACTTTCCAGTTGCTTTTCAGACGCAATCACCGTTCCAGTATGTGCGCTACGGGAACGAGCTTGTGGCACCATCTCCTCCTCAGGAATCAAACGCTGACGAAGAAAGCCCTGCAGTACCTCGGACTGGGTACTACTGAAACATTTTCGGTACGCGTGGCCATGGCTGGATGCAAATAGAGGTATGTCGCACGGTACACCGGCAATACTTTTCTCGGGCATTTTCAGTAGTTTTGTACCCTTAATCTGCTCCAGAAAAGCCAAATCATCAGGCGAGTTGTAGGCATCGTTTTCAAAGGCAAATACAAGCGCAGACAGATTGTTTGCCGCCAAAATCTCTGCGCTTTGCGTTTCATGGCGTTGCTGCCAAAGATAAGTGCGTGCGTGTTTTTTGCCTGCAAAGGCGGGGGCGAAGGCGATGATGGAGTTGGCGCTCCCGGGGTAGCGTTTTTGGTGCAACAATGCTGCCCACCCCCCAGCGGACTGCCCCACTAGAAAAATACGCGATGGATCTACGCCCGCACGGCCAAGCTCTTGCAGCGTTTGCTCGATAGCAGCCACACGCTGGTCGATCTTGAGTGGCTCGCCCATCTGGGTAGCTTGGCCGTGACAGGGTGCCATCACCACTACCTCCAAACCTGCTATGTGCATGCCGTCCAACTGCTTCACCACATCAGGCACCGAAAAGCCCTGTGTCTGGCCAAAGGGATCGCACGTGTCATCCAGCTTTTCAATCAAGGAGCCATGTAAAAATATAACTATGGCTTTGAACTTGGGGTTGGCAACACTGAGGCTACGTGAATTTTGCGCTTGATTTTTTTTGAGAACAAACTCCCCTTGTACATGGGCCTTGGCATGCAAACAACCCACCAACAGCACGACTATGCGGCTGGTTTTGACGACGTGCCTCACTAGCCTGTGCAAGCGGACGTGCAAACCAGTATGGGGCGTAAGTAGCATGGCAACCTTCTGACTATCGATGGCAATAATGCTATTGTCCGCTGTATTGGCTTTACTGTCTGTAACATCAAACGTGTGCACCTACGCTCATCGCTTGGAAGTTGGAAAAACCGCAACTGCCGCTTGGGTCAAAAATTCAAGCATGGCACTGACCCGCGCGGGTACATATTTACGTGTCGGTAAAGCCGCATAAATAGTCAGGCCACACACCTTCCACTGCGGTAGTATGTGCACCAGTCTTTTATCGCGCAAGTAGTGCTGCGCCAAATGCCTCGCCAACAAACACATTCCCGCTCCCGACAAAGTAGCGCGCAGCAGCACATCAATGCTGAGCGATTGCAGCGCCACTTTCATTTGTACATCCACCGGTGCCAATTGGGTGGCTGCAGGAGTAAAGCGTACCGCATGCCCGTTGGTATGGCCAGGCGCCAAATGCCAGGGAAAGCGCAAGTCTGCATGGCCTTGCAATGCATCGGGATGCTCGGGTGTGCCCGCGCGCCTGAGATAGTTGGGCGCAGCGCATAACAAACGCTCTGATCGGCCCAGCACACGAGCGACGATATTGGCATCAAAATCATCCTCAACAGCCATCAGTGTGAGATCGAACTCCTCGACCCGTAAATAGGAAAATGGATCGATTGCGATATCCAAAGAAATCTCGGGATATTTTTCAAGCCAGGCATTGCTGAGAGGAGCCAAAAAATAGGCTGCCAACATGGGCGTAGCCAGCAGGTGCAAGGTGCCACGAAATGCGACGGTGCTGTTTTGCGCTGCCACCTCAGCGTCGCTGACATCTTGCAAAATCCCGCTGATTTTTTGCAAATATACGTTTCCCGACTCGGTGAGCGACAGTTTGCGCGTGGTGCGCTGGATCAACCGGGTGTTAAGGTGCTCTTCCAGATCGCTCACCAGGCGCGAGACAACCGCAGGAGACAAATCCAGCGCACGGGCAGCCGCGGCGAAGCCGCCTTCAATAACGACTTTTTCAAATACCTGCATTGACAGAAGTCTGTCCATGATTGCGTATAAAAGCTGTGCTCAGAGTCAATCCTCATTGCAATGGATTTGACTTGGTCAGCTTACTCCGGTTATTGGTTTTCTATACGCGAGGGTACACCTGAAAGGTGCTGCGATACCGTCATCAATAGCAACAATGTATTGCGTTAACAGTCCTCGTGCATTGTGGGTTTACTGTCAATACTCAGCTCTTCGGTGAAAGGTACTAATTTGCTGATTACCGATACCGCCGAGGCGGGACGCTGCCAAGTTGCCCCGCCTCATCCATAGAACGCAACGTGTAACAAATGGAGTTTTATCATGACAAACTTGAAGTTCAAAACCGTAGCCATCGCCTCTGGTGTGGCATCGTTGATGGTGTTTAGCAGCCTGTCCGTGCTGGCTGAAGGGCCCATCAACTACCCTGTGGACAAACCTTTCCAAAGCACCAAATCACGCGATGAAGTGCGTGCCGAGGCGGTTAAAGCTGTGGTGGCGGGCATGCTGTCTCTGTCTACCTATCCTGAGTCGATAGCTTTTGCCCTGACTAACAGCGGGATCAGCCGCGACAAAGTACTTGCTGAGTACTTTCAGGCTGTAAAAGACGGTAGCCTGCAGGTAGGAGAGAGTTATGCCCCAGTCACCGCGACTGCCCCTTCAAGCACCCTCACAAGGGACGCAGTGCTGGCAGAAACCACTGAATGGATGCGCGCACAACGTGGAGATACCATGATGGGCGGCAGATGAGCGGCCCTGCAGTTTCAGGTACCCATAGCCTACCTCCCGCGCATTCATGGTGCGGTCTGGTGGCTATGAAGATATCAGTCCACCGACGCGCCAGACGATTTGACGATGCGGGCCCACTTGACTATATCGTCTTGGAGCAGCGCAGCAAACTGCTCGGGCGAGACCGGCTTGTCTGCCGCGCCTGCCAGCTCCACGCCTTGATGTTCCAATTTGTCACGCAGGTCTTTGGCGGCCATCGCCTTGACCATACCCGCGCGCAGTTGCGCCAGTACCTCGGGCGGAGCGCCTATCGGCGCAAACAGGCCAATCCACAAAGTACCGCTGTAGCCAGGCACCGTCTCGCCGATGGTGGGCACCTCGGGCAGCACGGGTGAGCGCGCCGGGCTGCTGACGGCCAAGGCGCGCAGCTTACCGGCTTTAATGTGCGCCAGAGACGAGGGCAGGCTGGCAAACAGCATGGGCAGCTGCCCACCCAGCACATCGTTCAGCGCTGGGGCCACGCCTTTGTAGGGCACATGCTGCAGCTCAATGCCTGCCATGCTGCCCAGCATCTCACCCAGCAGATGGTTCAGCGTTCCATTGCCTGCGGAGGCGTATTGGTAGAAACCAGGTTTGGCCTTGGCTAACACCGCCAGCTCCGCCACACTCTTGGCGGGGAAGGACGGGTGCACCAGGAGCGCATTGGGCACTGCACCTATCAAGCCAATCGGGGTGAAATCTTTCACCGGGTCAAAGCCCGCGTTCTTGTACAGCGCCGGGTTAATCGCTTGGCTGCTGCTGATGGTCATGAGTAAAGTATGGCCATCTTTGGGCGCTCTGGCAGCCGCCTGCGTGCCTATGTTGCCCCCCGCGCCTGGCCGGTTCTCTACCACCACAGAGGCACCCATCACCTCCCCGAGTTTTTGGCTGACCAGCCTGCCAACGATATCGTTGGTGCCCCCCGCTGCTTGCGGCACCAGCATGACGATGGGGCGGCTGGGGTAGGCAGCCGGTGTGGATTGCGCAAAGGCGGGCGTACCAGCGGTGATCAGTACAGCCAAGGCCACTGTTTTCAAGCGCTGGATGGTTTTTTCCATTGAGGCGATGCCATGCATAAAGTAGTCTCCAATGCACCTATTATCGGTCGTATCGGGGGGCTCAGAATCACCTAAAATCAACGCTTGCAGCAATTGAACGTGCACTCACTCATTCAACCAGAAAGCACCCAGCATGGCCAAACTTAAAATCCTCGTCGGCACCATGACCAGCACCGCAGACTATGTGGCGCAAGCGATCCAGATGGACTGTGCCGATTTGGTGGGCGAGATTGAGGTGGTGCTGATGGATGGCCAGGACATCAGCGCTTTTGACGATACCGAGCCGCTCTACCTTATATGCAGCAGCACCTACGGTACTGGTGACGTGCCCGACAATGCTGCAGCCCTGTATGACAGCCTGGACATTAGCCCCAAGTTTTTAGGCCACGTGCGATATGGGGTGATAGCACTGGGCGACAGCACCTATATGCAAACCTTTTGCTTTGGTGGCAAAAAATTTGACGAACGTTTATCGGGCCTGGGCGCGAAGCGCTTGGGCGACGTGTGGTGCCACGACGCATCTGGCGGCACCATGCCTGAGACCGAAGGCGCAGCCTGGTGCCGCGAATGGTTGGTCGGCGCGCTGGCCACCACCTAGTTTCCTTGTCTGACCACAGCTACGCCCTTGCCTCCTCTGGCAAGCGGTTCTAGGTGGTACTTACGGGTTCCATTGCGACACAATTGATACACCTCGGTTGCCAGCACGGACATGGTGAAGCGCCTAAAATTTCTTATCATGCAGCAAGATGGAGAATTCTATGGGACAGCTAGACAAAATGGCTTTGGTGATGTCAAAGACTGAGCTATTCAAACAACTGCACCCGCAGGCCGTCACCCACATGCACCCCTATTCTTTCATGCCGTACGAGCTGGCGGAGATAGAGGAGTGCAGCTTAGCATTTGAAGACTCTCAGATCAGTGGCGATGCGTTTGTGGAGCCTGCCATTTGCCAGTGGCATAACGCTGTCCACGCCTAATTCCATTTCTACATCATTAATGTCCAGGCGCGCAGCCTGCGAGAGTGCTGTAGCGCGGCAAGGCGACGCCACAACGACCGTAATGATTTGGAAATGGAATAAGGCACTCCGCAACGCGGCTCCACACAGGCTGCTCACCCACATTGAGCACTATATTTTTTATAGCTACTCCCGCAATACTTTAAATGGCTACAGGCTGTATTTCCTTATATTTTACAAGCCCAGTGTGGTCGCGGCAAAGGCTGGGCTGCTTTTGCCTAGCCATTCGTTGATCTCCTCGCGCAGCAGCACGCGGCGTTGCGCATCAGGCCCGGCCACGCCTTTGCTGCGCACGGGGTCCAGCCTGCGCAATACCCAGCCGGAGCTGTAGAGGGCGCTGGGGAAGCTCTCTGCATCGGCGCTGGGCACGCCGCGCGCGTCGATGATGTGGCTCCACTGGCCGCGCCATGTGACGAAGCGGTGGTGCTTGGCCACCAAGGCGTCAAAGCGCTTGGCCAAAATGGTGAAGCTGCGGCCCGTTTGGCTCCAGGCACTGAGCGACTCGACCACCGCGCGCTCGCCCAGCGGCCAGTCTTCAAAAGTAGCATCTACCAACGTGATGCTGCGCCAGCCCTCGCGCGCGGCCGTGGCCAGCGCGTCGCGCACCAGTTGCTGGAAGGCACTGCGGCCATCGAAGCTGCCGTCCAATAAGGCCAATTTCGCAGCAAGTGGCAGTTCCACAGCATTGGCATGCCCCGATGGCTGAGCAGTGCTGAGCGTTGCGAAGTTGGAACTGCGCACCCGGCCTACGTTAGCCGTCTCGGTAAACGGCAACGGCTCGTTTGGGGGCAGTGGATCGTTCAAAGGCAGGGGGTCATTGGGCATGTATCCATCCTTGCTCTATAAATTGGCCTAACGCGGTAGCCAAAGCCGGGCTAAGGCCAGCCAAATCGTCAGCCCCCAGTCTACGCGCATCGGCCAGTTTGCGCAGCAGCTTGGCGTCTTTGCCGGCTACTTTCCAGCTGTCGCCGTTGAGGTAGACGTGCTGCGCGTCGTACATCATGCGGCTGCGGCGGTCCAGGCGCAGGGTGGTAAATGGGCTTGCACTTTGCGCCGATTTGGCGGTTTTCTTTGGCTTAGCCGTTGCGGACACTTTATCTTTTTCAACAGGCGCGTCAAACCACACATTGTTTTTAGGCTCAGTAAGGTATTCGCCCAAGATCTGCTGCATCAAAGTGCCATCGGCCAGGGCTTTGGCCACCGCCTGGGTGGCAAAGCTTTGCAGCTCGATGGGTATCTCCCCCGGCTTGGCCGTGGCTAGCTGGGCGCGGTCGGTGTACAGCGCCTCGTTTTCTATCTCATCGGCCACGCGGTGCATCAGCTCGCGGGCCAGCTCCTCAGTGCTGGGGGCGCGAAAGCCTATGGAATAGGTCTGGCAGTCGTTGTCCAGCGCCACGCCTTCGTGGGCGTAGCACGGCGGCAGGTAGAGCATGTCGCCGGGGCCCAGGTCAAACTCTTGCGTGGGGGTGAAGTTGGCGAGGATTTTGAGGGGCACATCGTCCCGCAAGCTCAAGTCTTTTTGCGCGCCAATGCGCCAGCGGCGACGGCCCGAGGCTTGCAGCAAAAACACATCGTAGCTGTCAAAGTGCGGGCCTACTCCGCCACCCTGGGTGGCGTAGGAGATCATCAAATCGTCCAGCCGCGCATCGGGCACAAAGCGGAACTGCTGTAGCAAGTCATGCACGCCATCGTGGTGCAGGTCTACGCCTTGCACCAGCAGCGTCCAGTCGGCGCGCTTGAGGGGCGGCAGCGCGGTGGGCTTTTTCTCGCCCGCCTGCTGGCCACTGCCATCTTCATCTGCAGCAGCTCCGATCGGGCCATGGCTGAACTTCCATACGCCCTTCTTTTGCTCCACCAGGCGCGATTCGACAGCCTCATCAGCAGCCATGGCAAACAGCGCATTGCGCGACACCAAGGGCTGCATGCCGGGGACGGCGGTGCGGATAATAAGTGGCTTTTTTTGCCAGTACTTTTGCATAAACAGCTCAGGCGAGATGCCGCCGAGCAAGGCGATAGGGGTTTTTATATTCATGGGACAATTCTGCCCTATGAATGACGATATCAACGAACCCCTCTCCCACATCACCCCGCAATGCGTCGTGGCCCTCACCTGGACGCTCAAAGACACCTTGGGCGAAGAGCTTGACGTGCTGGACAAGCCCGTGGAGTTTTTGGTCGGCGGTGGCGACCTGCTGCCCAAAATCGACGAGGCCCTGCAAGGCCACGAAGTAGGCGACAGCCTGGACTTGCACTTGGAGCCCGAAGACGCGTTTGGCGACTTTATCGACAAACTTATCTTTCTGGAACAGCGCAGCAAATTCCCCAAAAAGATCGAAGAAGGCCAAAGCTTTGAAGGCCTGCCCCCCGGCTGCAACCCCGACGCCCCACCCGACCTGCTCTACACCATCACCGAGATCTACCCCGAACACGTGGTGCTAGACGCCAACCACCCCCTGGCCGGCATCGCCATCCGTTTGCACCTCAAAGTAGCAGGCATCCGCGAGGCGACTGAGGATGAGGTGGGCGACGGTACGGCGGGGGTGGGGTTCTTCAAGATTGGTGGCAGCGCACGCCCACAGCCTGATGACGCCGACGACGATCAAGAAGACGGCCAATACCGTACCATCAAACCCACAGATTTTAAAAATCTACATTAGACGCGGGTGCGCCCTCAAAAGTGGTAATGTCATCGGGCTTGTAACGGTATTTTTTGTTTTAGAACAAATTAAAAAATATAATATATTTATATAAATCATATAGTTATATTACTAAATTTGTGTTTGCAAATTTAGAACAAAATGCTAAACTAGGCACATGTACAAAAGTAAATCGTCCCCGCAGATCGTTTTACGGCCACAAGATTTCGTGGTGCTATTGCGTCTGTCGCTGGTCAGCACAGCCCCCACTTATGAACAAATGGCGGGCGAGCTGGCGCTGACCAAGTCAGAGATCCATGCCAGTCTGGAGCGCGCAGCTATGGCGCTGCTAGTGCGCAAACCGCCCAAAGACGGCGTGCTGGGCGCGCACACGGCCAAGGGCACCATCGTGCTGGTACGCGAGTCATTTGCAGAGTTTGCCGTGCATGGCGCACCCTATGTGTACCCCGCAGTGCGTGGCGAGATGGTACGTGGTATGCCCACCGGTTATGCGGCCCCGCCCTTGTCAGCCACCATCGTGCCACCCGCTGCTGCGCTAGAGCCGCCGCCCGTGTGGCCCGATGCAGCAGGCACCGTGCGTGGGTGTGCACTGTTTCCGCTGTACCCGTTGGTCCCTATCGCGGCGCTACGTTTGCCCGCCTTGTATGAGCTGCTCACGCTGTTTGATGCCCTGCGCGCAGGCAGCGCACGCGAACGAGCGCTAGCCCGCACCATGCTGGCTGAGAGGCTGGCGCGCGAGCCCACCGCATGAGTCGCCTGCACAACAACCCCAACGACCCGAATGTGGTGCTGCTGGAAATAGTGGCTGCCCGCTTGGGCAAACCGATGTTGGACAAGCTCGTATTTGTAGGAGGCTCGGTAGCAGGCTTGCTGATTACCGACCCAATGCTGCCTGCCATTCGTCCCACTGAGGATGTTGACCTGGTAGTACAAGTCACAGGGCGGCAAGGCTTTTATGCGCTGGAGGACGATTTACGGGCACTGGGTTTTGTCAACGACATTAGCAGCAACGCGCCCATTTGCCGCTGGCGCTGCGCAGGTGTCATGGTAGACGTGGTGCCCAGTGACAAGGCCATTTTGGGTTTTGCCAACCGCTGGTACCCGCTGGGCCTGCAAACCGCGTTGCCCATCACATTGCCTAGCGGCGTAGAGATCACCGCCATCAATGCGCCCTGCTTTTGTGCCACCAAGCTTGAGGCTTTTGCCGATCGCGGTAAAAATAGCGCAGGCGAGCCGGACTATCTGGGTAGCCACGATCTAGGCGACTTTATCGCAGTAATAGACGGGCGAGCCAGCTTGCTACTTGAAATACAAGACAGTGCACCCGATCTAAAAGACTACTTGGTGCAGCGCGCTGGAGAGCTGGTAAACGACCCTCGATTTATGCGCAGCATAGACGGCCATGTACAACCAGACATGGTGAGCCAACTGCGCGTACCTTTGATTAAAAATTCTTTTCTAGCCTTGGCTGCACTGCGCACATAGATCCATCTTTCATGACCACCCCCTCCAACGAAAAACCCAAAGGCCAGCCACGCTCCCTGTCTGGCCTGCTGCCTTTTTTAAAGCCCTACCGGGGCCGCATCGCTTTGGCAGGTTTGTTCTTGGTATTGGCTGCGGTGGCCACTCTAATTTTCCCTGTCGCGCTGCGCGGTTTGATTGACGGTGGGCTGACGTCAGGTGCTACGGATGCCGACAAGGGTGCATCGCTCTTGGCGCTGCGGGGGCATTTCTTTGAGCTGTTTGCGGTGGCCACCGCGCTAGGATTGTTTAGCGCAGCGCGGTTTTACATGGTGAGCTGGTTGGGCGAGCGGGTGACCGCCGACCTGCGCAACGCGGTGTATGGCCATGTGCTGCACCAGTCGCCCGAGTTTTTTGAGACCACGCAAACGGGTGAGGTGCTGTCGCGCCTGACGGCCGATACCACGCTGGTGCAGTCGGTCGTTGGCTCGTCGCTGAGCATGGGCCTGCGCAACGGCGTGATGGGTATTGGCGCGCTGGCCATGCTGGTGTGGACCAATCCCTATGTGATGACGCAGGTGCTGGGCGTGTTGGTGTTGATTGTGCTGCCGTCGGTTTGGTTTGGCCGCCGCGTGCGCAAGCTCTCGCGCGCCAGCCAAGACCGCATGGCTGACAGCAGCGCCATAGCGGCTGAAGTGCTGAACGCCATCCCCGTGGTGCAAAGCTACGCGGCGGAGGACAAAGAGGCCGCCCGCTTCGACCTGTCCACCAACAACGGCTTCAAAACAGCCGTCACCCGCAGCAAAGCACGCGCCATTTTGGTCGCTTTCATCATCATCGCCACCAGTGCAGGCTTGCTCTGGGGTTTGTACCAAGGCACGCAGGCCGTCATGCA
>JAYVGI010000315.1:0-29677 GCA_043772355.1 Polaromonas sp. | reverse complement strand
CCGAAACAGCGGGTTTGTTGTGCCATAACGCCGTTTTGAAAATCGTAAGCTTATGATTTCATTGGGTTTTGTTGTGCCATGTGACAAAGATGGGCTAAGTCTTGTATTTGATCAGGCCGACGGTGTACTCAGCTCCGCGTACAAACACTTGAGCGCAGACACAACGGCAAAAGACTACGGCAAAAGCCCCTTCCGGTGCCGCACCACATCAGCCGCAGTGACCGCATCCGCCTGGTTACCCCAAGCCGCGCGGATGTAGGTAGTCACAGCGGCAATGTCTTCATCATTCAACACATGCACAAAGGGCGGCATGCCGAAGGGGCGGGGGTTGCCTGCGGTGCTGGGGGCGTAGCCGCCAGCGAGCAGGATGCGCACGAGGTTGGCACTGGTGTGCATGGTGACGGCGCGGTTGCCTGCCAGGGCAGGTAGGGCCACTGCACCGTCTAGCTGAACGCCCTCGCCCTGTGCGCCGTGGCAGCTGGCGCAATGCTTGGCAAAGAGCTGCTCGCCACTGGCGTAAAACTGGGCGTTGTGGCTGGGTTTGGCGCGCTGCACAGCAGGCGCTTCGGGCAGTGACTGCAAATAGGCTGCGGCGGCTTGCAGGTCGGCATCGCTCCAGTACTGCGTGCTTTTGGCCACCACTTCGGCCATCGGGCCAGCCATGCTGGCCTTGGGCGCTATACCGGTTTTGAGCAAGGCCACCACATCCTGCGCGGGCCAGTGCATCACCCCTGCCTGCTGGCTGTCCAGCAGCGAGGGGGCGTACCAGTCTTGCATGGGCATGAGCGCGCCGCTGAGCAGTTGATCACCCATGGTAGCACCCAAGGCGTTGCGCTGCGCGTGGCAGGCGCTGCAATGGCCCAGGCCGCGCACCAGGTAAGCGCCACGCTCTACTTCTGCCGGATTCTTAATACTATTTGGTGCTTTAGCCCTCTGAAATATTGCGGTAGCAGCTATATTTTTGATAGTACCTTCATTGCCTTTCTCAAAGAACATCAACCGCCATACCGCCAATGCAATTTGGGTGTTGTACGGAAATGGCAGCTCGTGCGCACGGTTAGCCTGCACCACCGGCGCTACGCCGTGCATGAAGTACGCGTACAGCGCGTCGCTGTCTGCGCGGGTGACGTGGGTGTAGTTGGGGTAGGGAAAAGCGGGGGTGAGCAAGCGGCCGCTGGCTCTGCGGCCCTCGTGCATGGCGCGGTAAAACGCCCGCGCGCTCCAACGGCCAATGCCGGTGACTGCATCGGGGGTGATGTTGCTGGGGTAGACCGCGCCGAAGGGCGTGTGAATGGCTTTGCCACCGGCAAAGGCCTCGCCACCGCGCGCGGTGTGGCAGGCGGCGCAGTTGCCCACCTTGGCCAGGTAAGCACCGCGCTCGACCGCCTCTTGGGGGGCTTTTTGAGTACCTTTTAGGCCTGTAGCCTCCTGAAATATTGCGGGTGAAGCTACTAATTCAATAGTGATTAGCGCAGCGCAGAGGATTAAAATAACCACCAGGAAAGCGCCTAATGCAGCAAACACACGCCGCATCGGGCTGAGGGCTTGCCAGCGTGCGGCTAGCCTGTGCAGCACTTTTGGCTGGGGTACGCTGTGGGGCAAGCTACTCATTTCACGCCGCCACAGGCCTCTGGCAGCGGGCCAGGCAACGCCGCCGCTGGCTTGGCTGCTGCACCTACGGGTACCACTTGCGCGGCCAGCCAAGTAGCCAGCGCCTCTACATCGCTCGCAGTCAGCACCTTGGCAATGCGCCCCATGCAGTCGGGTGCGTGGGCGCGGCGCTGGTGGGTTTGCCAAGCGCCTAGTTGGCCTGCCATGTAGTCGCGCGGCAGGCCTAGCAGCGCAGGCATGCTGGGGTTGCTGTTAGCTAGGCTACCAGCCGTTTGCAGGGCCGGGGCCACGCCCATCAGCGCTGCGCCGTGGCAGGCCACGCAAGCGGGTATGCCGCGCGCCTTGTCGCCCTGCTCTACCAAAGCCTGGCCACGCATCAAGGTGGCGGCTGTAGTGCCCGAACGCGGTGCAGTAGGGGGTGGGTAGGGCAAATCAAGCTGCGCAAAATACTGCGCCATCTCCATCAAATACGCATCACTCAAATGCTCCACCATCCCCACCATCAATCCATAGTGGCGGCGACCATCGCGAAAGTTCAGCAACTGGTTGTACAAATAACCTGCCGGCTTGCCCGCAATGCGCGGAAAGTAGGCCTCATTGGCCGTGCGGCCCACTTGGGCGGTCACCCCCGCGCCATGGCAGGTGGTGCAGGCCTGCATACGCTGGGCCATGGTGTCTTGGACGGCTTTGGCGGGCTGGACGGGCTGAGCCGGTGCATGGCCCCAAAAGAGCACCACACTCAGCGCTAAAACCATGTTGCGCAGGGTGCAGCTACTTATCAAAAAAGAAAACATCAAAACCATGCGCGGTATCATACCGAGCCAGATGTTATTTTTGAATCGTAGGGTTGCACACAACAAGGGTCGCTGTGCACAAGCATTGGATGGGGTTATGGTGGTTTTGCGCGCTAGGGCTCATTGGCTGAGCTACCGACATCGGCATTGACAAAGCCAAAGGCACGCCCACGCTGGACATGCAAAGCCGGTTTCTCAACCCGAGCAATGGCGGCCAACTGATTGGCAAAGAGGCCATGCAAGCTGGCGATATTTTGCTGTCATCTACCAATAGTTTGGTACCGCTTGGCATAAGAGTGCTCAGCGTGTCGCCCGTCAGCCATGCCTCGATTTACTTGGGTAACGGTCAGGTGGCAGAGGCTGTCACCAGTGGCATACAGGTTCGCAGTGTGGACGATTTCATTGCCGCAGAATCCACCATTGTGGCCTTCAGGCACCCTGGCATTGCACCCTCCCACATGGTGCCCATGCGCAGTTTTGTCGACAAACACGTGGGCCAAAAATACAACTTTGTGGGCATTGTGCTGCAAGCCCCGTTCACACTGGAGCGGCGTGTGTGCGAGCTGCCTTTGGTGCCGGGCCTGGTGCGAGATTTTTGTGTACGCGGCGTGGCCGCCGTGCAGCTAGGCCTGGGCAGCCAAGACAAGTTTTTTTGCTCACAGTTTGTGTTGCAAGCCTTTAACCAGGCGGGATTGCCGCTGACCGATGCAGACCCACGGTTTTTCGCCCCCAGTGATTTGCTCAATATGCCCGAGGGCGATGTATCGTCCGTCAAAATCAGACAAACCCTGCAGTACGTGGGACATTTGAAAATGCAGGCTCTACCCAGCGCAGAGGCTGCTGCGCTAGCCCGCTACTAGTCTTCCCTGCGCCGTATCAAGTCTCTCCCGCTTTGGGTAATGACATAGCTGCCTTGTGCCCCGCGCGCCAGAAAACCATGTTGCGCCAACCTGGGTGGCAAATGCGTTTTCAGTGCGGTAGAAAGGGGCAAAGGGCCACCCATTTCAATTTTCTTGAGAACGTTGATCTCGTCAATAGTGGGGTCAAAGTGCGCAGTGTGGCTGGTGTCCATACAACCTCCATGGCGTTCGGCTTTTGCGAGCGTCGGAACTGAGGGTAGCGCACTGCCGGTGCTGTGTCAAACAGCGTGGCTATTGCAAATTATTTCTCCGCCTCTTGCAAAGCCCGCCACATCACCTTGCCGCTACCACTCTTGGGCAGGGCATCGACAAACTGCACCAACTTGGGCGCTTTGTAAACAGCCATGTTGTCGCGGCACCATTGCAAAACATCCTCGGCCTGGGTGTCCAGATGAGTTTTGCGCAGCACCACCACGGCTTTCACCGTCTCGCCCCGGTAGGCATCTTTGCTGCTGATAATGCAGGCCTCGGCAATCGCCGGGTGCTTGAACATCAGCGCCTCTACCTCTGCGGGCCACACCTTGAAGCCCGACGCATTGATCATGCGCTTTAAGCGGTCGGTGATGAAGAAGTAGCCCTCCTCGTCTACTTTGCCCAGGTCGCCACTTCTGAAGAATTTTTTACCATCCATCTCGATGAAGGCCTTGGCCGTGGCCTCGGGGTTCTTCCAGTAGCCTTGCAGATTCATCGGCCCGCACATGATGATCTCGCCCTGCTCGCCTTGGGGCACTTCGAGCAAGGTGATGGGGTCGATCACGCGCGCGTCGCAGCCGATGTACGGAATGCCCAGACACTGCTGCTTGGTGGCATCTGGCGGGTTTTGGTGGCTGGGGGCGGCGGTTTCGGTCAGGCCGTAGCCTTCGACATAGCGCAGGCCAAACTGCTCCCACAGGCGCTGCGCCACGGCCTGCGGCATGGCCGCGCCGCCGCCGCCGATGCTGACCAGGCTGCTCAGGTCGTATTGTTCAAACGAAGGCGAGGCCAACAGGTCGATCACCATCGTGGGGATGTTGCCCCAGTGCGTGACCTTATGGCGCGAGATGACGCGGCCGGCCAATTCGCGATCCCAGCGCGGCATGATGACCAGCGTAGCGCCACCGTAGATAGCCGCCTGCATCACACTGACCAAGCCGGTGATGTGGAACATGGGCACGGCGCACAGCGACACCGTCTCGCCACTGCTGTTGCTCCACAGGCCCACGGCCACCGCGTTGTGCATGACCGAGCCGTGCGTGTGCATCACGCCCTTGGGCAAGCCGGTGGTGCCGCTGGTGTAGGGCAGGATGGACAGGTCGGCGCTGGTGGCGGTGACGGGTGGCAAGGCTTGCGCTGCATCGTGCTTCGCAGCCATCACGCTAGTCCATGCGTGGCAAGCACCGCTGGTCAATGTGGGTGCTGCGTGCTGCGTGAGCAACCAGTCGCGCCAAGCAGGCGGCATGTCGTCCACCGCTTTATCGCCAAAAGCGTCTGCAAAATGCGTGATCACCAAATGCTTCAAGCGCTCTTGCGCAGGCAGCGCGTTGGATGCCGTGGCCCATTCACCCCCTAGGTCTGCCGTGGTGATGGCCACTTGCGTGTCGGGGTCGGTGATGTAGTGCTTGAGCTCTTCGGCCTTGTTCATTGGGTTGACAGGCACCACCACCGCGTCCAGGCGCAGCACCGCAAAGTGGCTGATGACCAATTGCGGGCAGTTTTGCATGCACACCACTACCCTGTCGCCTTTTTGTACGCCTAGCCTTTTTAAATAGTGCGCAAGCAGCTCTGCTTTGTGTAGCAATTGGGCGTAGGTAATGTGCTGGTCAAAGAACACCAAGGCCGCTTTATCGGGGTAGCGCATGGCGCTGACGGCCAGGTTGTGCCATATCGAACCGACTGGCGGTGTGATGCTGCGCGGCACACGGCGAGGCCAAAATTTGTAATGCGCCCGATCAGCGGGCTTGGCGGTAGTAGAGATGATGGTGGTGGAAGCGGCAGTAGTGGAAGCCAAGGAAAACTCCTATGCACAAGTGTTGCGTTGGCCCCTATCATGCCTTACTCCACTTCCCCTATCCGCCATGAAAACCCTGAAGAATCTGTTACTGCTGTCACTTCTCGGACTGAGCCTGGTGCCCTGCGCACACGCCCAATCTAGCGCCGCCAGTTTCCCCAGCAAACCCATCCGCATCGTGGTGGGCTTTCCGGCAGGCGGCCCACTCGACCAGCATGCGCGCTTGCTGACCGACAAACTGCAAGGCATCTTGGGCCAGCCCATCACGGTGGACTACAAATCGGGTGCAGGCGGTATCGTCGGCGCGCAAGACGTGATGAAGTCGCCCGCCGATGGCTACACCTTGATGCTGGCCAACACCGGTGTGATGGTGATCAACCCCGGCCTGTACAGCAAGCTGCCTTATGGCACGCTCAAAGATTTTGTGCCGATAGCCCGCACCGCCATGCAGCCGCTGGCGCTCTTGGTCAACCCCAGCGTGCCAGCGCAGACCCTGCCCGAGTTTGTACGCTACGCCAAGGCCAACCCGGGCAAGGTCAACTACGGCTCCGCTGGCAACGGCGGCATCAGCCACTTGGTGCCCGAGATGTTCAAAAAAGCCACTGGCTTGTTTATGGTGCACATCCCTTACCGAGGCAGCGCCCCGGCGTTTACCGACCTGATCGCGGGTCAGGTGCAGTTCATGGCCGAGAGCATTCCCCAAGCCGCGCAGTATCACAAGCAAGGCAAGGTACGCGCCCTGGCCGTCACCAGCCGCGAGCGCAACAGCGCCCTGCCCGACGTGCCCACGGTGATGGAGACCCAACTGGCCAGCAATTTTGACGTGGTCGGCTTCTACGGCTTTTTGGCTCCCGCTGGCACCCCCAAACCTATTGTCGATAAACTCAGTGATGCCTTCAAACAGGTACTGGCCCTGCCCGACGTGCGCAACCGCATGATCAGCCAAGGCGCAGATCCGGCGTTTCTAGGCGCTGATGATTTCGCCCAGTTTTTGACGGCTGAGCTGCCCAAGTGGAACGCGGCGGTGCAGGCTTCTGGGGCTAAGTTGGATTGAGCTTTTCTTCGCTGGTCGTTTGGCTAGATGGTGTCGTTGTTCTGGCAACGCGCACGGCGCAGGCGCTATGCCTATGCCACCCGAGCACCGGCCCATTCGGGGAGCATCTGCAGTACTCGATTTTGGGGAAAACGTCGAAACTCGCTACGCTCAAACACCGACGTTTTCTGATCCCAAAATCTCCGTGCTTCGAGCCCGGCACTCTTATTGGGTGGCACAGGCATAGCGCCTGCGCCGTGCGCTTTTACTGGGCTGAGGGTTTCTTGCTGGTTCGGTTACTATTCATTTAAGAGCGGCTTTAGCAATACATTATTGAGCTACAGCCTTATTTTTGATTTAACCACCGGATTGCCACGCCTATGCCAATCACGCACCAGGAACTGAACGCTCCGCAACTCGGCAAACCAAGCAAGCTGCAGGATCACTAGAAATCCGGCAAATGTGCGTCATAATTTCCCCCGGAAGCGAGGTGAGGATTGCTCCTCGCGTTCCCCGCAACTACGTCGCGTGGTTCAGCCCAACAAGGTTTTTCTGCCCCAAGAGGCGGTGTTGGTTTGTTTCAACTTGCCCTCAATACAGATAAACGCTATCCGCTGGATCCACGATGATTGAAGAAAACCTTGACAGACATAGTGCCGAACAAGCCGAGGGCATCATGTCGGCATTGTGCCCCTCCAAGTCTGAGCAGAGGGTTGTTTTGGGACAGCTTCTCAGATCGATAAATGTCGCTGAACAATACGCACCGAACTCTTGGGCTGTAACGCTTTTTGGCAATGGCTTTCGCCTAAATGTAGGTCCTGTTGAGGTCTACACGTTCTTCGGGAGCGAGGTTCGACTATTTCTGCTTGGCACTGCGCCGATCGAGGCCCAGCAGCACGGTGAGTTGTTCCCCACCGACTTTTATAGCGTGCCGCAGCCTCAAAGCTTCTTTACAGCCTCCGTTTCAAATTTCGACAGTGTCGCTATCGCACTTCAGTCTATTCACGGCGAGTTTGTGCACGCCGCTGCGGTTACATCAAAAGGCGCACCTCGAAAGGCATCATCATTTGCCCGCAGCCACTCACCCGGGCTACTCTCTTATGCCAAGCACGTAGTCAGCGAAAACTCGTCAGTGCCAACAGAACATCAGACAAAAGACTACTACTTTGAAGGCGCAATGCGCCACGTTTCAACCAATGTTTATGAGCGTAATCGTACAGCCCGCGATGAGTGCGTCAAGACACACGGCTCTACCTGTGTAATTTGTGGCTTTAATTTTCAAGCATCTTACGGCGCTGGAGCAGCAGGGGTTTATCCATGTGCATCACGTAACACCACTATCCACAATCGGTCAAGCGTACAAGCGTACAAGGTCAACCCAGTCAAAGACCTTGTGCCGCTGTGCCCAAATTGTCATTCAGTGGTTCATTTGGTCAACCCGCCACATTCAATTGAGCAAGTTAAAAACATGTTTCTCGCAAATCAAGCCCAGTAAGGCATCCGAGCCGTTGGCCCTACCTGAGATTCGCGGCTTCAAACTCGCGGCTGAGCCCCCTCTAGCGCAGATCTACGATAGAGGAAGCCAGCGTATTTACGACTAGCTCTATAAAAATAGCGGCACCCCACGCCGTAAATTCCTAGTTTTTGGCCGATGCGCAAGCCGCCAGAGGCTTCGCAATGCTCCAAACCGTACCGTAAGACGGAATACAGGCATTACCCTGTGTACCCCAACGGTATGCTTAGACGGAGTGCTACTATTTAATGAGTACGTGTATTTTCACGCGGCCAACTCGCAGGCGTGCGCTGTAAGGGCTGTAAGGGCTGTGCGGGTGATGCTGGGGCGGGGAGGGTCTTGTGCGACGCAAAGTCCGCAAAAGGGGTTGGAGCAAAATTTCGTTGAAAGTTGCGCGCTTCGGAGAGATGGGCTTCCTGAATTTTGATCTGATCCCATTTGCTGCTTCATTTGCTTCTCCGTTTGCTAGACTAAAGTTGATGTGCCACAATCAATCTCTATGCTAAATCTCGGAACAGTTTACTATATTTTTAATAGCTGCTCCCACAATATTCTATAGGGCTACAGGCCTATTTGCCTGTTGATTATCTGTATGACCACTGCTTGCTCTACCCATTTTGATCTGCAAGGCCATCGCGGCGCGCGGGGGCTGCTGCCTGAAAACACGCTACCTGCGTATGAGCAGGCGCTGCGCATTGGGGTGACTACGCTGGAGCTGGATGTGGGGGTGTCTAGCGACGGGGTGGTGGTGATCAGCCATGACAGGGCGCTCAACCCTGAGATTACGCGGGATGCAGCGGGGCATTGGTTGCCTGCACCGGTGCTGGTGAATTCGCTCACCTTTAAGGAGCTGCAACGCTACGACGTGGGCCGTATCAACCCTGCCAGCGAATACGCCAAGCGCTTTGCTAGCCAGGTGCCGCGCGATGGCACCCGCATGCTTGCGCTGGCTGAGCTGTTTGAGCGGATGAAGGCCCTCAAAGCCGATGCGGTGCACTTTAATATTGAGACCAAAATCTCGCCCGAAATGCCGACTGAGACGGTGAGCCCCGAGGTGTTTGTGGACAAGCTGCTGGCGGTGGTGCAGGCGCACGGTATGGCGCAGCGGGTCGTCATCCAGAGCTTTGACTGGCGCACGCTGGCCATCGTGCAGCAGCGTGCGCCGGGCATGCGCACCGCCTACCTCACAGCGCAGCAGCCTTGGACGGACAACATCAAACCTAAAACTGCGGATGCCGCGCGTTGGACGCACACCATTCGCGCTGAGGACCATAGCGATGTGCCCAGCATGGTGAAAGCCGCTGGCGGCACGATTTGGTCGCCCTACTTTGCAGACATCACGCCCGCCTTGGTACAAAAGGCGCAATCGCTCGGCCTGAAGGCAGTGCCATGGACGGTGAACACGGCCAATGATTTGCAGGCAATGATTGATCTGAAAGTGGACGGCCTGATATCTGACTACCCCGACCGCGCCCGCGCCTTGCTGCTCAAAGCAGGCTACAGCTTGCCTGCGCCGCTGGCGCTGCCGTAGCCATCAGCCTGGAATGGCCTCCCTCAAGCCAGCGTCACGCTACCTTCATGCCTACCCGCCTAATCGCCACTCCAACTATCACCGTTGCTCCCATGCGCCCTAGCCCTCTCGATCAACTCCAGTCCACCCAAGCCGCCTTGCACGCGCTAGCGCAGTCTGATGGCGCCCCGCGCCTGGTGCACGCCCTGAGCCACAGTGCCCGCGCGCACACCGAGCTATTGGCCGCGCTGCCCGACAAATACACCACCGTCCTTCACAACCTGCTGGACCGCCTGGAGTCCAGCGCGCTGTTTAGCGAAGAAAGCTGCTCGTTCAGCCAGAAAGACCTGCTAGCCAATTTGCAAATGTGGCTGGACAAAGCGCAGACTCAGTTGCGTGCGGCTGCATAGCGTATTGCATTGCTGATTGCATTTCTAGGTCATTAATGTCTAGGCGTAGAGCCACCGCTCTTACACATGGGCATGCGCTTTGCTTTGGCGTGCAGTGCCCACCGCCTTAGGCACGTCGCTACTCGCCCGCGTATGCAGCGCTTCAATCAAATGGCATTGCTCACCTTGCCCGTCACATTGCGCGCGCAGCGCGGTAAGATCTTTTTCCAAGCCGCGCAGCTCCTTCAAACGGGTGCGTACATGGCCAATGTGATCGTCCAGCGTATCGCGGGCGGTTTGGCAATGGGTCTTTTTACGCAAGTCCAGATGCAGCAAAGTGCGCACCTCGGCCAATGACATGTCCATGCTGCGCAGCAGGCGGATAAAGCGCAGCTGGTGCAGATCTTCATCGCTATAAATACGGTAGCTGCTTGCGCCTGTTCCGCGTGCGGGAATGAGCTTTTCTTTCTCGTAAAATCGGATATTGGCAGCGCTCACGCCGGTGCGCTCTGCGGCCTGGCCGATTTGATAACCTTGTGGGGTCTGGGGGTTTAAAACTGCCATCGCTTGACCTTAAAGTGGCTAGAGGGTTTCTAATCATGCCATTGAACACGAAACAACAGGAAAAAAACCAATGTCCGCCCATTGCCACGACGACCACTGCCACGATGCCCCCGCGCACGCTTCTCCACGCTACCGCCGGGTGCTGTGGATTGCACTGGTGCTCAATGCATTGATGTTTGTGGTGGAAATATCGGCAGGGTTTCGCTCGGGATCGGTGTCGCTGCTAGCGGATGCGATTGATTTTTTTGGCGACGCGGCTAACTACGCGGTGTCGCTGGCGGTGCTGACTATGGCGCTGGCTTGGCGGGCGCGCGCGGCGTTTGTCAAAGGCCTGTGCATGCTGGGCTTTGGCCTGTTTGTGATTGGCAAGGCGCTGTGGGCGGCACGCACTGGCACGCCGCCCGAAGCGCTAACCATGGGCATTATCAGCCTGTTGGCGTTGGCGGTGAATGTGGGTGTCGCGGTCATGCTGTATGCCTGGCGCGAGGGTGATGCCAATATGCGCAGCGTGTGGCTGTGCTCACGCAACGACGCGATAGGTAATGTGGCCGTGCTGGTGGCCGCGCTGGGCGTAGCGGGCACCAGTACCGCCTGGCCTGATTTGGCCGTAGCCTTGGGCATGGGCGCACTGGCGCTCACCAGCGCCTACAGCGTGCTGCGCCAGGCGCGTGGCGAGATGCAGGCCCAGGTTGCCTAGGGGGTCTGAAAAAATCCCTTTTTTCTTACATTTACCATCTGCTACATACTCGCTGTACACCCAACAGTTAGTGGCAGCACAAACCAAAATTACTTACGGTTCATAAAGCGATCCTATGACATTACCCGAACTGCTCAGCCTCATCCAGCGTCACGACCAGTGGGTGTATGCCATTTTGTTGGCCTACTGTATGGGTCAAACGGGCCCTCTGCCTCTGCTGGCCGGGTTTGCCGCTGCGCAAGGTGCGCTGCGTTTGGATTCGCTGCTCTTGGTCACCCTGCTAGGCAGCATGGCCGGTGGGCAAATACGTTTTGCAGTGGGCTGGCTTGCATCGCCCTGGGTCTACCGCAGCATGCCCCGTATTGCGCCGTGGGTCGCACTGGCCAGCGCGGGTGTAGAGCGCTATAGCCTGCGTGTGCTGCTAGCGTACCGCTTTGTCAAAGGCACTTTTGCTTTGGTAGGCTTGGGCGCTGGCGCGTCGCTGCTGGTTTGGCCAAAGTTTGTAGCGATGGACGGCCTGGGCGCATTGCTGTGGGTGGGCACGATGGTGGGCATTGGCTGGGCTTTTGGTCAGTTGGGTGCCGCTATCGACCCGCGCTGGGCCGCCTACGCAGGCTTCACCCTGCTTGTCGGCTCCATCGTGGCATTCAGCGTGGTGGGCAGCACCCTGAAAGCGCGTCTGCTGCCCTTGGCAGAGAAGATTTTGCAAGAACGCGCTGCCAAAAACCCCCAGACCAGTTAAGCACTTAATATTCGAGCAAACCGAACGTTTGTTATCCACCCATGAACACCACTACACACACCAGCACCTACGCTTTGACGGGCCTGCATTGCGGGAGCTGCGTGCGCAAAGTGACCGGAGCTTTACAGCCCTTTGCACGCGACATCAAGGTCACACTCGACCCAATGCAAGCGGTGCTCACGGGGGAACCTGTCAGTGCAAGCAGCACAGCGCATCTGGCAGCGCTGCAACAGGCTGTCAGTGCGGTAGGCAACTATGTGATTGAAAAAACAGTACCAGCATCACCCGCATTTGAAACCCATGACGCTATCGACAATGCAGCCCGTAGCGCGACACTGAGCGACCCGGCCAAGAGCTGGTTAAGCACCTACTACCCATTGCTTTTGATCCTGGCTTTCATCTTGGGTGCCAGCGTACTCATCCAAATAGGTTTGCATGCGGGCGCGATGGGCGATCCGATGGGCCTGTTCATGCACTTTGGTATGGGCTTGATGACGCTGAGCGCGGGTGAGACCATGCGTTACTTTATGGCGGGCTTCTTCTTGGTGTTCGCGTTTTTCAAGCTGCTAGACGTGCGCGCCTTTGCCAACGCCTACGCTGGCTACGACTTGCTGGCCGCGCGCTGGCCCACCTGGGGCCTGGTGTATCCGTTTGTCGAGCTGGCGCTGGGTATGGCCTACTTGGCTAACTACAACCCGGTACTCACCAGTTGGGTCACCATCATCGTCATGGGGTTTTCGGCCATCGGCGTAGTGCGCGCCGTGCTGAGCAAAACCAAAATCCAATGCGCCTGCCTGGGCACTGTGTTCCAGTTGCCCATGAGCACTGTGACCATTGTGGAAGATGTGGGTATGGTGCTGATGGCGGCTGTGATGCTGGCACTGATGTAAGAAGCAAAACCATGATCTCCAAGTTTTTTCGTTTCCCATCACTCGCACCCACCCTGGTGCTGGGTTTAGCACTACTACTCCTTAGCGCCACAGCCCACGCGCACGGCGTTGCCACTGGCGACAAGTCTTACATCCAGTCGATTACCGGTGTGCATTTGCTGCCCTTTACGTACCTGGGTGCCAAGCATATGGTGACGGGCTATGACCACTTGCTGTTTTTAGCCGGGGTGGTTTTCTTTTTGTACAGACTCAAAGACATTGCGCTCTATGTGAGCCTGTTTGCCATCGGTCATTCGGTCACCATGCTGTACGGCGTGTATTTTGGGGTCAACGTTAACAGCTTTTTGATCGATGCCATCATTGGCCTGTCGGTGGTGTACAAAGCGCTGGACAACCTGGGCGCTTACCAGCGCTGGTTTGGCGTGCAGCCCAATACCAAGGCGGCGACTTTGTTGTTTGGTTTAATCCACGGCTTTGGCCTGGCCTCCAAGGTGCAAGAATTTGAGCTGTCCCGCGAGGGCCTGTTGCCCAATCTGCTGGCCTTTAACGTGGGCGTGGAGATCGGCCAACTGCTGGCACTGGCAGCCATCTTGATCGCCATGGGCACTTGGCGGCGCACGGGCAGTTTTTTAAAGCATGCCTATACCGTCAACGTGGTGATCGCCTGCTGCGGCTTTGTGCTGATCGGTTACCAGCTCACTGGTTATTTTGCGGCTTAAGTTTTTACGATAGATTTTATGTACAACACCGACATCCCCCAGCGCGCAGACTTGCCCAGCTCGGCGCAGTTGCTGCGCTCTACCTGCATCGCCGCTGCCGTAGCGGCTGCGCTGCTGCTCACCATGGTTTTGCCTGCCGAATATGGCATCGACCCCACAGGGTTAGGGCGTGCGCTGGGCCTCACGAAGATGGGTGACATTAAAAACGCGCAGACGAACCAACCCCCAGGAGGCAATGCGCTCGCTGCCATGGCGCAAACCGCACTGCCCGCCAAAGCGAGTACGCCTAACGCACCCGCAGCCACCACGCCCGTCCCAGTGCCCACTCCAGCTCCCACGCCCCCCAGCACTGCAGGTGCGTCACCAGCCCCATCCACCGCAGACGCAGCGCAAGAGCATGTCACCACGATCACCCTGGCCAACGGCCAAGCCGCAGAAATTAAACTCAGCATGCGCAAAAACGCCGTGGTCCAGTTTGACTGGTCTACAGGTGGCGTACCCGTCAACTACGACACCCACGGCGACCCCGACGGCGCGCCCAAAGACTTCTACCACGGCTACGGCAAAGGCAGCAACAAGACCGGCATGCAAGGCGACCTGATAGCCGCATTTGACGGCATCCACGGCTGGTATTGGCGCAACCGATCGGGCGTAGCCGCCACCATCACGCTCAAGACCAAGGGCAGTTACAGCAAGCTGGAGCGGGTGCTGTGACAGGACAATAGTTACATCCATGCCGTGCCACCATCCCCCTGTTTCATTGAACTTTTTGCAATCTAAGCTATCATTACCTCCATGCGTCGCTGGTTCATTATCTTCATGCTGTTCTTACTGCCCATTCGGGGCTTGGTAGGCGATGCTATGGCCTACAGTATGTCGCCTGCGGGCATGCCAACGAGTGTCGAGGTAGTGCAAAACGAGCCTACACCGCCATGTCACATGAACATGGCCGCTGCGGATAATGTTGATACGCAGCAAAGCCAATGCACCACCTGCCAGGCCTGCCACTTCAGTGCGGCTACCCCCATGCAGTTGCCTGAAGGCATCTTGCACACCACCGCAGCAGCGCCTACGCAGCGCACTGCCCACTGGATCAGCGCCGAGCCGCGCCTGCTTGCCAAAACCCCTGTGCTTTGAGCGTTTACGCCCGTAGTGCGTCTGCCGTCTGCTGAGGATGGCAGTTCGGCCACTACGGATCACCCGTGCGCTGATGTGGGGCAAATGACCCCTTGATGCGCGCCCTCTCTTCTTTGGGACAACGCAAATGTCAACTTACCGAATTTCTGAATTCCGCTCCGCCACGTACGCCAGTCTGGCCTTAGCCGGTGCTCTATTGTGGCAAGCCAGCGCCGCGCAAACGCCTGCGGCTGCTGCCGCTGCCAACCCTGCCGCCAAAGTGCCCGCAGTGGAATACCGTTCGGTGTTTAAAGAAACCTCGCTGGGCGCGGAAAAGGACAAAACCGATTGGCGCAAAGCCAATGACGAGGTGGGTAAATTTACACGCGGGCATGTGGATATTTTGAAGTGGGAGGAGCAAGAAGCCGCCAAAGCGATGCAGGAGCCAACCGGCAAAGCTATGGCGCAACCTGCTACGCCCAAAGCCGCTATACCCGCGCCTGCAAGCAGTATGCCAGTTGCACCAAACACTACAAAACCTATAGCTGCTCCCGCACATAAACACTAGGCTGCACTATGAAAACACTTCAACAATTCACCCTCCTGGCCGTAGCCTTGGGCCTGGCGGGCTGCGCCAGCCTGTCGCCCGACGGCAATACGTCCGACATCAACCAATTGGTCTCTGGTAAAACTGCGGGCACCACCGCGCAGGTGGCTGCTGCCGACACCGCTGCCACGCGCGAGGCCGTAGCCAAGCTGCTGGCGCAGCCCCTCAGCGCCGAGTCTGCTGTGCGCATTGCGCTGCTCAACAACCCTGGCTTGCATGCCTCGATGGCCACTCTGGGCATCAGCGATGCAGAGCGGGTGCAGGCGGGCACCTTGCCTAACCCGCATTTTTCCATCGGTCGATTTATCGAAGGCGACAAGGTTGGAATTGAACGCGCACTACGTTTTAACGTCATGGGTTTGATTGCCCTGCCTTGGCGCGCCAAGTGGCAAAACCAGCAGCACGAGCTGGCCAAGCTGCAAGCGGCGCAAGAAGTCGTCAAGTTGGCCGCAGACACCTGCAAGGCCTGGGTTAACGCCGTGGCCGCACAGCAAACCGCTGCCTACATGGCGGATGCCAAATTGGCCGCCGAGGCCGGTGGCGAACTGGCGCGGCGTATGGCCCGCGTAGGCAACTGGAGCCGCTTGGACCAGGCGCGCGAACAAGTATTTTTGGCCGATGCCACCACGCAACTGGCCAAAGCACAGCAAGCCGCCTTTAGCGAACGTGAAAAACTGATCCGCCTGATGGGCCTGTGGGGGGCGCAGACCGAGTTCAAGTTGGTAGAGCGCTTGCCCGACTTGCCCAAAGCGCCGAACGAGATGAGCAACATCGAAGAACGCGCCCTGCGCGAGCGGCTGGATGTGCGCTCCAGCATGGCGCAGGCGGGCTATGTGGCCAACTCGCTTGGCTTGGTCAAGGCCAGTGGTTTTATCAACGCGCTCGATGTCGGCTACACGCGCAACACCACCTTCAACAACGCTACGGGCGATAGAGAAACTAAAAAAGGCTGGGAGCTGGAGCTGCCCATCCCCATCTTTGACTGGGGCGGTGCCAGCAACGCGCGCGCGCAGGGCACCTACATGCAGTCGGTCGCGCGTGTGCGCCAAACCGCCGTCAACGCCCGCAGCGAGGCGCGCGAGGCCTACCACGGCTACCGCACGGCGTATGACGTGGCCGTGCATTACCGCGACGAGGTGGTGCCGCTGCGCAAATTCATCCACAACGAGGTGCTGCTGCGCTACAACGGCATGCTGCTGTCCGTGTTTAACCTGCTCGGCGATATGCGCTCGCAGATCATGGCCGTCAACGGCGCAATAGAGGCGCAGCGCGATTTTTGGCTGGCCGAGGCAGATTTGCAAACCACGCTCACGGGTATATCCCCCGGCGCGCTGGGCGGCATGAAGGCTGCTGCAGGCGGTGGCGAAGCGAAGGCGGGGCACTGAACCATGACCACGCATGACACCCCACACACTCCAGACAACGCAACACCCCATATGAACCGCCGCAACTTTTTCAATAGCGCTGCCATTACGGCAGTCGCCGCCGCCAGCGTCAGCAAGGTAGCCATGGCCGCCTTGCCCGAGCCGGTCATCATGACCAAACCTGATACCGCACCGCCTTTAATCCCCAACACAGGCCAGCCCTACAACCCCGTCGTTACCCTCAACGGCTGGACGCTGCCCTGGCGCATGAACAACGGCGTGAAAGAGTTTCACCTGGTAGCAGAACCCGTGGTGCGCGAAATGTCGCCGGGCTTCAAAGTCAATATGTGGGGCTACAACGGCCAGTCGCCCGGCCCCACCATCGAGGTGGTGGAGGGCGACCGCGTTCGTCTATTCGTCACCAACAAGCTGCCCGAGCACACCACTATCCACTGGCATGGCCAGCGCCTGCCCAACGGCATGGACGGCGTAGGCGGCATGAACCAAAAGCAGATTCCTGTGGGCAAGACTTTCGTCTATGAATTTATTGCCCGCCGCCCCGGCACCTTTATGTACCACCCGCATGCCGATGAAATGACGCAAATGGCCATGGGCATGATGGGTTTTTGGGTGACACATCCCAAGGGCAAACATCCTTTGATTGACGAGGTGCAGCGCGATTTTTGCTTCTTGCTCAACGGCTACGACATCGACCCCGGCAGCATGACCCCCAAGGTCAACACCATGCTGGACTTCAACATCTGGGGCTGGAACAGCCGCGTCTTCCCCGGCATTGAGTCGCTGAATGTGCGGCTGAACGACAAGGTGCGCATCCGCATTGGCAACCTCACGATGACGAACCACCCCATCCACCTGCATGGGCACGAGTTTTTGGTGACGGGCACCGACGGTGGCCCCACCCCCGTGAGCACGCGCTGGTACGAGGTGACCACCGATGTAGCGGTAGGACAGATGCGCCAGATCGAGTTCAAAGCCGATGAGGAAGGCGACTGGGCCTTCCACTGCCACAAGAGCCACCACACCATGAACGCCATGGGCCACAACGTGCCCACCATGATCGGTGTAGACCACAAAGGCCTGGTGAAAAAAATCCAAAAACTGATCCCCGACTACATGGTGATGGGCGAGCGCGGCATGGCCGACATGGGCGAGATGGAGATGGAACTGCCCGAGAACACCGCCCCCATGATGACCGGCACCGGCCCCTACGGCCCGGTCGAGATGGGCGGCATGTTCACCAGTGTGAAGGTACGCAAAGACCAGGCACCGGGCGACTATCGTGACCCCGGCTGGTACAAGCAGCCCGCAGGCACGCAAGCCTTCGAGTGGAATGGCGCGCTGCCCGAGCCCGCACGCTTTAAATCCGAGATCGCGTCCAACAACGGCCTGGTAGTGGGCCTGAACAATCCCGACACGGGTAAAGAGTTCAGCAGCCCGGTGGAACTCAAAGCCCGCAAGCCCATGCCCGGCATGAAACATTGATTATTTTCAAGATAGAAAGTCCATGATGATCACCTCAATTACTCATAAATATATAGCTGCTTGCGCTTTATTTACGCTGGCTATCCCCTCATTTAGCCAATCAACACAGCTCCCACATACGGCACCTGCGCCCACTACGGTGGCCGCTTCGCCGTATGCAGGCGAGCAGTCGCGTGAAATCAAATCCCTCCCAGCCAGCGAGATCAAAGCCCTGCACCAAGGCGCGGGCATGGGCTACGCCAAGGCCGCAGAACTGAACGGCTACCCCGGCCCCATGCGTGTGCTGGAGCTGGCCAGGCCACTGCAACTGAGCGACCAGCAGCGCCAGACCAGCGAGGAACTGATGGTGCAGCACAAGGCCACGGCGCGCACACTGGGCGGCCAACTGGTGGACGCAGAGCGCGCGCTGGACACGGCATTTGCCCAAAAGCAAATTGATGCGCAGCGTATCGCCGAGCTGACTCAGCGCATTGGCCAGTTGCAAGCCACTTTGCGCGCCGAGCACTTGCAAACCCATTTGCAGCAAACCGCCCTGCTAAATCCGCAGCAAATTGAGCGATACCAGACTCTGCGCGGCTATGACAAGAGCGCTGGCCATACGCATCAACATGCGCACTAGCCATTCCCTGCGAGCAAGTTCATGAACCTCACTTATTTATTCTTAAAATTTGGCCTGTCCGCTGCCGCGCTGGTAGCCGTGTCGGAGATTGCCAAACGCAGCAGCGTGTGGGCCGCCTTGGTGGCATCCCTGCCGCTTACCTCGTTGCTGGCCTTTGTGTGGCTGTACATCGACACCAAAGACACGCAAAAAATTGCGGCATTGTCTGGCGATATTTTTTGGCTGGTGATCCCATCTTTGGCTTTGTTCCCCATGCTGGCCCTGCTGCTGCGCAGCGGTATCTCGTTTTGGTGGGCCATGGCAGGGGCTATTGCCGCCACATTGCTGGCCTACGCCATCACTCTGTATTTTTTACCCTCTTCCACTTGAATGGATACTTTATGAAAACACTACACACTTTCGTCATGACTGCTGCACTGGGATTTGCATTCTGCGCAAATGCCTTCGCCCATAGCAATGAGGCCCATGGCAACGCGGCGCACGCCGTGAAAAAAGAGCAAAAGGACTGGGGCATTGCAGCCGATGCCAAGAAGGCCCGCCGCACTGTCCAAATCCGCATGCTCGATACCATGCGCTTTAGCCCCGACAAAATCACCGTCAAACAGGGCGAGACCATCAAATTCGTCATCAAAAATACAGGGGCCATGCTGCATGAGTTTGTGATTGGCACGAAGAAAGAAAACGAAGAACACGCCGCCTTGATGGTCAAGTTCCCCAACATGGAGCACTCCGAGCCCTACATGGCCCATGTGCCACCCGGCAAAACGGGGCAAATCATCTGGACGTTTAACCAACCCGGCGAGTTTGAGTTTGCCTGCCTGATTGCAGGCCATTACCAAGCGGGCATGCGTGGCACCGTCCACGTTTCGGCATCTGGCAAGCAAAAAGTACGAAAAAATGCACAGTCTTGATACAAAACTGACCTCTTGCAGCGGTATTTGGACAGCATTGATAGACCCAATGTCCTCTCAATCCGCCATTCACACGTTAATTACCTATCGTTCTTGAAAGGAACCAAGCCATGAAACTTATCACCACCGCCATCTTCTCCGCCTTGCTCAGTCTCGGTGCATTTGCCCAAACCACAGGCGCCACCACGCCAGCCGCTGCAACAGCGACTGCCAGCAAAGACATGGCCGAGGCCGAGGTGCGCAAGATCGACAAAGAAGCTAAAAAAGTTACCCTCAATCATGGCCCCATCAAAAACCTGGACATGCCCGGCATGACGATGGTGTTCCAGGTGCGGGACGCTAGCCTGTTTGACAAAATGGCTACAGGTGACAAAATCATGTTCACCGCCGAACAAATGCAGGGTGCATTTGTAGTCACGGGTGTTGAAAAGGTGGAAACAAAATGACCGATTGGCTACCTTGCTTGTATGCATTGTTTTTGATGGGTGCAGCCGCTACTGTGGGCTTCTGGCTGGGCCGCTGGCGCGAGCAGCTTGCTCTGCTGGAGATGTGCAAGCCATCGTGTTGAAGCAACGTTTGGCCTGCATTTTGAACTTTTTTGCCTGTAGCCCTTTCTAAGTTGTATGTTGCGCTGGATCGCCATTCTTCTCATCCTCGCTCTGCCATTGCGCAGCGGGATGGCTGCGGCGCAAATATGCCCATGGATGGCGGCTGGACTGTCTGTGCAAACCAGCAGCGTGCAAGCATCTAAAACCTCTGCCAACGCCATGGGTGAAGACTGTGCGGATATGTCGGCTGCTGACGGCCATTGCACATTGCAAGCGGGCTGTGCTACAGCGCCGCTGATCCCACATGCTTTGACGGTCACGCCCACCCACGCCATGCCTGTGCATGCGTCGTGGCATGCCGTGCACAGCCTGTTTACCTACGTTCCCGTACCGCAACGCATCCCTATCGCTATCGCTTGAACAATTTTGTATCTGGCCTGTTGCAAGGCCACATCCACACTTTTTCAGGAGATAGTCATGCGTATTTTAAAAATACCACTTGCGCGGGCATTCGCGCTCGCAGCCTGCCTGTGCGCTGCTACATGGGCGCAAGCAGGCCCGATGGGTTTTAAAGACAGCACCATGGTAATGGGCGACTTTAGCCCCAACTGGCGCGAGGGCTGGGCCAACTATGCCTTTACCCCGCGCGATGCAGTGGGCGCAGGTGGCCTGTGGATGCGCTCTGACGACCAGCGGCGCACCCGCACATTCACCGAGGCCACCTACACCCGCCTGGTAAAGCGCTGGAATGGCGAGCACTCGCAGGCCAATGTGTGGTTTGTGATGGGCGCAGGGCCTGTCAAGGGCAATGATTTTGCGGGCAGCCGCACGATGCTAGCTCCAGGTATATCGGTAGACTATGAGACCACGCGGGTCTATGTGTCTGCCATGGCGCGCCTGTACCGCGCACAGGGCATCAACCATGACTACGGTTCGCTGCGCGCCGGGTTTTCACTGTACGAGGTAGATTACGACGAAGTGCAGCCCTGGCTGGTGCTGGAGGCGCGGCGTATGCGGGGCCTGTCAGACCGGGTAGAGATCACGCCCATGCTGCGCCTGATTCATAACCGCTACTTTGTCGATATCGGTGTCAATAACGCCAAGCAAGGGCGTTTGAATGTGATGTATATTTTTTAATATTGGAGAGTTATCATGAAATCATTAACTACAAAATCAGTAGCTGCTTATGCAATAACTATGCTGGCTATTGCCTATTTACCCTTAGGCTTGGCAGGTGAATCGGTGAAAGTCACCGTCAATGGCATGGTGTGCGCGTTTTGCGCTCAGGGCATTGAAAAACGCCTGACCAAACTGCCCGCCACCAAGGAGGTGTTCGTTGATTTAAAGCAGCGAACCGTGGCGGTCGAAGCTAAAGACGGTTTTAAGCTGGACAACAAGCTGATCAGCGACGAGATCACTGACGCGGGTTACGACGTGCTCAAGATGGAGGCCAGCGCGCTGTCGGTGGCCGACATTCGCGCCCAACTGAAGTCCAAAAAATGAGCCTGCTGACCTCGCCTGACGGGCAGCGCGAAAGTCGCAGCGGGCTGGCAAGCTCGCTGCTGTCCCTGTGTGCCAGTTCCTCTACCCTGGTGTGCTGCGCGCTGCCCGCTCTCTTGGTGGCGCTGGGGGCGGGGGCCGCGCTGTCCTCGCTGGTCAGTGTGTTCCCGCAACTGGTGTGGCTGTCCGAACACAAGATCGGACTGTTCACCTTTGCAGGCGGCATGCTGGTGGCCAGTGGGGTGCTCCAGTGGCGTGGCCGCAGCGCGCCCTGCCCGGTCGATCCGGCACTGCGCAACGCTTGCCTGCGCACCCGCAGCCTCTCGCGGCGGGTGTATGGGGGCAGTGTGGCGCTGTATGCCGTGGGCGGCTGGTTTGCCTTTGTGCAGCCTTGGCTGAGCTAGACGTTTGGACAATCGAATGTTATCGGCCCAGAGACCACAGGTGCCTGGGCGACCCACACCGGGGTCTTGTTGCAATACGCTACAGACTTCATAGCTGCTTGCGCTCGGTTAAATTGGGCAAAGCAGATTTTTTGTTGTGTAATACGCTATGCCCAAAGCCCTGCACTTCACCCTTGTCTCCATCCGCGACCTGATGGTCTCGTTTGGCCCTTTCATTGCCCTTGGCGTGATTTTGCTGGGCTTGGCCTACTGGTGGCTCGACCCCAACCCGCCCAAAACCGTCACGCTGGCGGCGGGCCCGGCGCAAAGCGCCTATGACGAGTTCAGTAAAAAATACGTCAAGCAACTCAAGGCCAGCGGCATCGAAGTAGTAGTGCTACAGACCGAGGGCTCCTCGGCCAACCTGCAACTGCTGCGCGACGGCAAGGCTGATATTGGCTTTGTGCAGGGCGGCACCGCCGAGCCCAACGCCGATGACGAGCTGAAGCTGCAAACCCTGGGCAGCCTGTTTTTAGAACCCATCTGGCTGTTCTACCGCGAAGACGCGGCACAGCGCCTGATCAAAGGCAGCCCCGAGCAGCAGCGCCTGACCTCACTGACGCAACTGGCTGGCTGGCGCGTGAACGTGGGCACGCAAGGCAGCGGGGTGCCCAACCTGATGAACCGCCTGCTGGAGAGCAACCGCGTGGACCCCAGCAGCGTCAAGCTCTCCATGCTGGACCAAACGCCCGCCACCATGGCTTTGCTCTCCAGCGAGACCGATGCCATCGTATTCGCCTCGGCCCCGGAGTCCCTGATGGTGCAAATGCTGCTGCAAACCCCGGGCATCAAACTGATGGATTTTGTTCAGGCAGAAGCCTATTCGCGCCGCTTTACCTTCCTCTCACCGGCCGTACTGCCGCGCGGCGTGGTGGACTTGTCTATCGACAACCCACCGCAGGACATACGCCTTGCAGGCCCCACCACCTCGCTAGTGGCGCGCAACGAAACCCACCCGGCCCTGCTGCAACTGTTTACCAGTGCGGCCCACTACATCCACAGCGGAGCGGGCTGGTTTAACAAATCGCGCGATTACCCCAATGCCAAGCGCGACGAGCTGCCGATGGCCAAAGAGGCCGACCGCCAGCTAAAAAATGGCCCGCCGCTGCTACAGCGTTATCTGCCGTTTTGGGTGGCTAATTTGATCGAACGCATGTGGGTGGCGCTGGGTATCATCATCGCCATCTTGCTGCCGTTATCGCGTGTGCTGCCGCCCCTGTACCAATTTCGGGTGCGTTCGCGGATTTTCAAATGGTACGCCCAACTGCGCGAGATCGAGCACCGCGAGAGTACCAATGTGGATGCCAACAAGGCCCTGGTCGAGGAGCTCAATGCCATGGAGCGCAGGGTTGAGAAAATTAAAATTCCGCTCTCGTATTCTGACGAGCTGTATTCGCTGCGCAACAATATCCATCTGGTGCGCAAAAAGCTCCTGCGTACCTGATTTAGGCTACCAGATCCATCCACGCTTTGGGTGGTACTGCCTTAGCGAGGGCGCTATTGGGCAGAGTTTAGTGCGTGGTGGGCTACCGCACTCAGTGCCCCAGCCATGACACTTTCCTCAGCGATGATGCGCAGCGCCTGCCGGGCCTGTAGCTTGTCCAGCGCGCGGCGCGTCATGGAGTACGGATTGCCAGCCGCGCCGGTAAACATGAACAGTGTGCCGTGTGGGCTAGCCCAGGTCAACTGCGCGCGCACCCACTGCTCATTGCTTAAAAACTCTACCCAACTGCCCAGTTTGGGGGGCTCCATCACAACCAAGCCATCGGACTCCTGGGTAGGCTCCAACACAACAGGTAACGGAGCCTGGCTTTCATACTGCATGGGTTGCGTCACTTCGGATACGGGCTCAAGATCGTCCATAAAACCCGAGGTGCGCGCCTCTTGCGGTGCCAGCCACACGGCATCCGCAGCTTGAGAAATACGCTGCATCTCAGAGGCGGCGGAGGGGGCCTGCATGCTCGCGTTCTGGCCCAAGGGCTGTGCACCGGTCTGGTAAGCCGGGGCCAGCACTGAATTGGTAAACTCACTGGCGCGACCGAAGCCCCGGCCCAGGACAGATGCCTTCAGGCCCATCTGATGCACCTGCATCAACTGCGAGAAAAAGGCCTCGGCTTGGTGCTCCGGGCTGCCAATGCTGGCCAATCCTTCACGCACCGTGGCCAGCAGGCTGGGAATCAAGCCCACCAGACGCGACTTGGCTTGCGCTGCCTCCTCAGGCACCACGCTCCAATAGAGATCTGGCAGGATATCCAGATACCGCTGCGCCGCCTGCTGCGAAGCCGGGTTAAGCCGCGCCTGCGCCAGCACCTGGGACCATGCGCTTGCAACAAACTGCTTGACGAAGATGGGGGCCTGGCGGGCATCGTCTCGGCGGATGATCTCCAGGGCAATCTTTTCTGCCAGCAAATTGCGCTGCTCCACCTGCACCAGCGCCTGCATGGCCAGCTCGCGCTGGCCATGCGCGTCAGATTTTTGCTGCGACCAGGCATGCTCAATCGACTGCCACGCCCGCGCAAAAGGCTCAGAGCTGCTCAAGGCATGGGGCTTGAGATTTTTGCAGGCCACCTGAACGGGGCCAAAAAAACTGCGAAAGCCAGCCGCCGCTTCATCGGCAAAACCCAGGCTGCGCGCAGTCACTTGGTCTAGCATCAGCCGCGCGGGGTGTTGCTCATCACTTAAAAACCGCACGTCCACAGCCGACAGGGCCAGCAGCGAAGGCTCCAGGCTGGCGACCCAATCGCGCACCGAAGGCAGCAAACGCTGGTCGTGGCACAAATTGTCCACAATCATGCGTACCATCTCTTGCACTACCACTTCATCGGCGAGTGGCTCGTCTGCGCCTGCGGGTAGGGCAGCACGTGCCGGCTCGATGCCCAGCTCGTGCATCAGTGCGCTCAGTTGCGCCAAGTCTTCGCGCACCTCGTCGCTCTGCGAGGGTTGGAATTGGTTTTGCCCCAGCAGTTTGCGCAGCTGGTTGACGCTCGGCTGCGCACCCTTGGCGGACGCGCTGGGTAACGCGCTGCTGGAAGCGGCAGATGTAGCCGGAGGGGAATGCGAAGCCGATGGCACTTGTACAGATCTCAAAAATGGCCCACTGTAGCGAGCGTCTACAGCAAAGATTCGCCCAATGATACAACGAGGCTACGCCTGCCCGTGGCGGGTTTTCGTGAAATTTACCGCAAAAAAGTGGTGGGTCGTGTAGGACTTGAACCTACGACCAAAGGATTATGAGTCCTCTGCTCTAACCAACTGAGCTAACGACCCAACGATGGGTATTATCGCATCAGATCGCTAAACCACTATGGCCTTATCTGATTCCTCTTAGCTGCGACTGGCACGCGCACTGCTGCGGCGCAATGCAAAATGCGCAGGGTACTAATTCTGCCGCCAAGGCAGCCCATAAAACCGCCAGCCGCCCTTCTTGCCACGGTGCGCGCTGGCATCAGGGTCGCCTTCAAAGCCTTCCAGAATGTTGTAGGCCTGGTAGCCCAGGCTTTGCGCGCGCTGCGATGAGGGCACAGAGCGCAGGCCTGAGCGGCAGAGCATGACGATCTTGCTGCCTGCGGGCACCAGGGCTTTAAGCTGTGCATCAAAGTCGGGGTTGATCTGCATGCCGGGCCAGATTTTCCATTCGATCACCGGGGCATCGGGCACAAAGCCCACCCAGGCGCGCTCGGCGTTGCTGCGAATGTCGATCAGCACGGCCTCGCCGCTGTGCCACCACTGGTAGGCTAGCTGCACCGACACGTCGCCTGCGTAGCCCGCATCGGGTTTGGGTAGGGGTTGCATATTCGCGGGTGCGCCTGCGTCGTGGCGTGCGCCCAGGCTCAGGTTGGCGGGCACGGCTTCGTCGATGCGCTTGGGTTTGGGTAAGTTCAGGTTGTTCATGAGTTGCTCAAAAGATTCCACGCTGCGCAGTTGGCCGTGGTCGGTGATGCGGGCGTTGCTGGTTTTCTCGCGGCCTATCGTACTGCTGGTTTGGCCTTTGTAGTCATGGCCGGGCCAGACGGTGGTGGCATCGGGCAGTGTAAACAAAATCTGCGTGATGCTGTGGTGCAAAGCCTGCGCGCTGCCCGACTGAAAATCGGTGCGGCCGCAGCCGCCGATCAGCAGTGTGTCACCCGTAAACACTTGCGCGCCCCACACAAAGCTCATGCTGCCCGCCGTATGGCCGGGGGTGTGCAGGGCTTTGAGCTGCTGCGTGCCAAAGTGCAGCACGTCGCCATCACGCAGCTGGATGGCCGAGGGCTTGATGTTGCAGCCCTCGGGCGTAGCGGTTTGCGCGCCGGTGTGCTCGATGAGTGCAGCGGCGCTGGTGATGTGGTCGGCGTGGGCATGCGTCTCCACCACGTAGCGCAGTTGCACGGCATGCTCCTTCAATACCGCCAGGTCGCGTGCCAGCTGGTCGTCCACCGGGTCGATCAGGATGGCATCGCGTGTCTGCGGGTCGATCAGCAGGTAGGTGTAGGTGCTGGAGGCTGCGTCGAACAATTGGATGGGTAAGTTAGGCGTGGTCATGGCAAAGCTCTCAAGCAAATTTGGTCAACATGGCGGCCACTTCTTCGGGCGACATCTCGCCCTGCTCTATCACGCAGGCCACCATGGCGAAGAAGGATTTGTCCAGCGCCTTGCGCGCGGCGCTGAGCTGCTGGGCTACCTTTTCGCAGTCGGCATCTTCGTCGATCAGACGTTGCACACCGCGCAGTTGGCCCTCTACCCGCGCCAGGCGGGCGCGCACGGCTTTCTTTTTTTCGGGATCAATGAGCTTGGACATGGTGGTGTTTAAATATTTGAATCAAGGCTGGAATATATACCCCCATGAGTATACAATCCAGCCTGGTTTTGTTTTAACTAGGAGTCAAGCAATGGATGCAAATTGGATGTCGGCGGGGCAAGCCCTTGGGGGTGGAATTTTAATTGGTCTGGCCAGTTGGCTGCTACTGGCCTCGCTGGGCCGTGTGGCGGGTATCAGCGGCATTGCAGCTTCGGCATTGTCACCTGCCAAAACGGACAGCGGCGCAGACCGCGCCTGGCGCTGGGCATTTTTAGGGGGCTTGGTATTGGGTGGCCTGGCTACCACAGCGTGGCTACAGCCCGCAATGGTCAGCACGCGACCCCTGCCTCTCTTGATTGCCGCAGGGCTGCTAGTAGGCGTGGGCACCGTGCTGGGCTCGGGTTGCACCAGTGGGCACGGCGTGTGCGGCCTGGGCCGCCGCTCGGCACGCTCGTTGGTGGCTACTTTGGTGTTTATGGGCACTGGATTTGCCACGGTATTTGCTATTTACTTAATAGCTGGTCGCGCAATGATTTAAATGGCTAGGAGCTAATTATGTACAAAAAATCTCTCTTTGCACTGGCTGCTGGCCTGCTCTT
This sequence comes from Polaromonas sp., assembly GCA_043772355.1. Taxonomy (GTDB): domain Bacteria; phylum Pseudomonadota; class Gammaproteobacteria; order Burkholderiales; family Burkholderiaceae_C; genus JAAFIP01. The sequence goes on along the minus strand of JAYVGI010000315.1, from coordinate 2,321 downwards.
TGCCTTGGGCCTGGTGGTCTCGGGTATGACTCAACCGTCCAAGGTGGCTGGCTTTTTGCACTTAGCGGGTATTGCCCAAGGCATTTCGTGGCAAGCCGCACCGGGCTTTTGGGACCCGTCCCTGGCACTGGTGATGGGTGGTGGTTTGATGGTGACCTTGATCGCTTTTGCCATCACGCCCAAAGCAGCCAAGCCGTGGGCAGACGATAAGTTTCACTTGCCTACGCGCAGTGACATTGACGGCAAGCTGGTCGCAGGCGCAGCGCTGTTTGGCATTGGCTGGGGCTTGGCGGGCTACTGCCCAGGGCCGGGGTTTGCATCTTTGCTCTCGGGCGGTGTGGATGCTGCGGCTTTTGTAGCGGCTTTGATAGCAGGCATGTGGGGCGCGAAGCGCTGGTTGGCTTAGTCCCTGGCGATCCACATGAATCTGTTAGCCGCCCTACCGGGGCTACGCTCCATACTGAATGACGGGCGCGGCCTGCGCGGGGCGGATGTGATCGCAGGCATCATCACCGGCCTGGTGCTGGTGCCGCAAGCGGTGGCCTTTGCGCAGCTAGCGGGCCTGCCTGCGCAGGTGGGGCTGGCCGCTGGCATGCTGCCGATGGTGGTGTACGCCCTGCTGGGCAGTAGCCGCACATTATCGGTGGGGCCGGTGTCGGTAGCGGCGCTGATGGTGTTTGACGTGGTGCAGCGCCACCCCGGGCAGGCCAGCACAGTGGTGCCCTTGCTGGCGGCACAAGCAGCGGTATTTTTGTGGCTGTTATGGTTGTTTCGCCTGGAGGTGGTGACCCGGGTGTTCTCGCACCCGGTGCTCAATGGGTTTACGGTGGCTGCCGCCTTGTTAATCCTGTGGAGCCAGCTCACGCCGCTGCTGGGGGGCGTCGTAAACATGGCTGCGGGCGTGCAGGGCGTGGTTGGCCACCCCACCGCGCTAGCAGGTCTGCTGGCCGCTTTGGCTCTGTATAGCTACAACCAGATTCTGGGCCCGTGGCTACAGCGCCGCATGGGTGCGCAGTGGGGTGCCACGCTGGCCTTGCTCTTGTCGCGCCTGGGGCCATTGCTGCTACTGGTGGTGGCTGCCACTTTGTTTGCAGCCAATGCCTCGGGTTTTGCCGCCGCGTGGCAGGTGGTGGGCAGCGTGCCCTCCAGCGTTTTGCAGTTGGATGTGGCGTGGCTAGGCGGCGTCACACCAGGCTTATTTTGGGCGGTGCTGCCCAGCGCCATCATGGTGGCGGTGGTGGGCTATGTAGAGAGCTTTGCGGTAGCGCAGTCGCTGGCGCAAAAGCGCCGCGAGAGCCTGGACGTGCGCGCCGAAATGCTGGCCCTCAGCGCAGCCAATGGCGTAGCGTCCCTGTGCGGTGCTATGCCTGTGGCGGGCGGGTTTTCGCGCTCGATGGTCAACTTTGCGGCGGGTGCACGCACGCAGTTGGCCTCGGTCGTGGCGGCGGTATTTTCTTTTGCTGCGGTGCTGCTGGCAGCGGGCCTGTTTAACTACGTGCCCAAGTTTGCCTTGGCCGCCATCATCATCGTGGCCATCATTCCCTTGGTTTCTTTGGGCGAGCTGCGCAAGCTGTGGCGCACCGACCGCTCTGAGGCGCTGGTGTGGTTGGGCACCTTTGCAGGGGTGCTGCTGATCGGCCTGGAGCAAGGCCTGCTGCTGGGCGCAGCGCTGGGCTTGGTGGTTTATTTTGCACACTCATTTGCGCCGCATATGGCGGTGATGGGCAGAGTGCCGCACACCGAGCATTTTCGCAATGTGCTGCGCCACAGCGTAGACACCTTCCCCGGCCTGCTGCTGCTGCGCTTTGATGAATCACTGACTTTTTTAAACGCCAGTAAGCTTAAAGACATGGTGCAAAAGCAATCCCAAGCCTGCGCCAACCTCAGCAACGTGGTGCTCAGCGGCGCCGCCATCAACCATATCGACAGCTCGGGCGCGCATGCCTTGCTGGAGATTGCGCAAGACCTGCAAGACGCAGGCGTGGGCTTTCATTTGGCCGAAATCAAAGGCCCGGTGCTGGACTACTTTGCCAGCAGCGGCTTTCAGCAAGCCTTCGCGGGCCGGGTGTTCCTGTCGGTGCAAGAGGCGGTGGATGGCCTGGCGGCGGTACCGACAGCAGCTTAGGGAGATGGGAAAACCCAATATCCCGTTGATCGATCCTCTCTGCCGCTCTTATTTTGGGTCTATGTGATTCGCCGTGGGTTGCGCCCAGGTGTGGACATCAGTGGGCGGACTGCTTCACCGTGACCCGCGCATCCAGATGCCTCTGCTGGTCTGGGTTGGCGGCTTGCTTGAAAACATCGTTACTCACTAAATAGTA
>JAYVGI010000314.1:0-2474 GCA_043772355.1 Polaromonas sp. | reverse complement strand
TGTGTAGCGCGGCAGCCCCATCCACGTGACCCTGTTGCGAAGCAAGGCACTGCACACCATGTCCTCGGGCAATGCCTGCTGCGCATCTGCCAGCCCTTCTCAGCCGAACCGTATAGGTTGCTTTGCTGATCGGTTTGTGCAGACGATTACTGCAATTGTCGTAGCAAACTAATGTTTAAACACGCTGGCGATTGCCAGATTATGATGCTGTATTGGTATGCGCAGCGACCCTCACCCCAGCCCTCTCCCGCAGAGCGGGAGAGGGAGTAAAACCTGCTCTTTCTGGGGGGGCAATGTGCCATCGAGCATTCCTGGCGGATCAGGAAGTCTGAAGGTAGCGTGCTACCCGTAGTTACCGGACGGTTTGCGCCGAAGCTACAGGTAGAGCGCACAGGTCATCGCTGCATGGCTGGGTGTTTATTGACTGACCGATTTCTGGTACTCCAGTATGAGGGCTGGCGATAAACACCCAGCCATGCGTACAGTGCTGGCCTCACACCTCCCGCACAGTACATAAGCTTAGGTTATAGAACCGCTCTAAGCATTTGCAAATCGTCCAACTTGGCACGCCCAATGCTAGTATCAAGGCATGACCTCGCTGGAACTCACGCTCTTGTACCTGCTGGCCGCTGTGCTGGGCGTGGTGGCCTGCCGCTCGCTCAGGCTGCCGCCCATGCTGGGCTACCTGGCCGTCGGCGTGGTGATTGGCCCCAACGCGCTGGCGCTGGCGCAAAACTCCGCCAGCATCCGCTACCTGGGCGAGTTTGGCGTCGTGTTCTTGATGTTCGTCATCGGCCTGGAATTTAACCTGCCCAAATTGCGCGCCATGCGCAAACACGTGTTTGGCCTGGGCCTGCTGCAAGTCACCCTGACCATCATCATCGCCACATTGGGCTCGCTGTTTTTAGCCACTTTGGCGCAAAGCTACTGGAGGATGTCATGGCAAACCGCACTGGCCTTGGGCGGCGCACTGTCCATGAGCAGCACCGCCATCGTCGTCAAGCTCATGGTTGAGCGCCTGGAGATGGAGAGCGAGCACGGCAAGCGCGTGATGGGCGTGCTGCTGTTCCAAGACTTGGCTGTCGTGCCGCTGCTGGTGCTGATTCCCGCCCTCGGTTCATCGCCTGAAAAACTGGCAGTAGCCTTGGGTATTGCAGCGTTAAAAGCTACTTTTCTAATTGCCATCTTGCTCACCGGCGGGCAAAAAGTCATGCGCTGGTGGCTCACGCTGGTAGCCCGGCGCAAAAGCGAAGAGCTGTTTATTTTGAACTTGCTGCTCATCACCTTGGGCCTGGCCTGGCTCACCGAAGAGGCTGGCCTGAGCTTGGCCTTGGGTGCGTTTATCGCCGGCATGCTGATCTCGGAGACCGAATACAAGCACCAGGTCGAGACCGATATTCGTCCTTTTCACGATGTATTGCTGGGCCTGTTTTTCATCACCATCGGCATGCTGCTGGACTGGCGCTTGGTGCTGGAGCGCTGGCCCTTGGTGCTGCTTCTCACCGTCATGCCCGTGCTGTTCAAGCTGGTCTTGGTCACCGCGTTGGCCAAGGGTTTGGGCGCTACTGCAGGCGTGTCGTTGCGCACAGGTTTGTATTTGGCGCAGGCGGGGGAGTTTGGCTTTGTGCTGCTCACGCTGGCGCAGCAAAACAAGCTGGTGCCCCCAGCGCTGCTCAACCCGATCTTGGCCAGCATGGTGCTGAGCATGCTGGCCACGCCTTTCATCATCATGTACAGCAACCGCATCGTGATGAAGCTGGTGAGCAGCGACTGGCTGCAGCAGTCATTGCAGATGACGACCATCGCACGCAAATCTATCAACGCCAATCGGCACGTCATCATCTGCGGCTACGGCCGCTGCGGCCAAAACCTGGCCCGCATGCTCGACCAGGAGCACATCCCCTCGATGGCGCTCGACCTGGACCCCGACCGCGTGCGCCAGGCCGCCGCTGCGGGCGATTCAGTTGTCTTCGGCGATGCCGCCCGCCTCCAAGCCCTGATGGCCGCAGGCCTGGCGCGCGCCAGCGCGGTGGTGATCACCTATCTGGACGTACCCGGCGCGCTCAAAGTGTTGGCGCACATTCGCGCACATGCGCCGCAAGTGCCGGTGATCGTGCGCACGCAGGATGACCATGATTTGGAAAAACTCCAAGCCGCCGGTGCCACCGAAGTGGTGCCCGAGTCCATCGAAGGCAGCCTCATGCTGGCCAGCCACGCGCTGGCCCTGGTAGGCGTGCCCATGCGCCGGGTGATACGCACGGTGCAAGACCAGCGCGACGCCCGCTACAGCCTGTTGCGCGGCTACTTTCATGGTGTGGACGATGACACGGTCGACGAGATGCACCATGAGCGCCTGAGTACCTTCACCATGCCCTTGTCAGCCAAAACCGTGGGGCAAACCTTGGGTGATTTGGCCTTGCACGCTACAGGCGTGCGCGTCGTCAGCCTGCGCCGTGCGGCGGGTGCGCAAGTGG
>JAYVGI010000313.1:0-5840 GCA_043772355.1 Polaromonas sp. | reverse complement strand
GAATTGGCCGTTAGCGCTCTATTTAATTGCGGGGGCAGCTATGCAATTTATAGAGGTTCAATGCCATGCTGAGCGACCAGAAGTAGCGACGGGTGCTATGCGGAGGCTGGATTGAGGGGCTGGCTCAAGGTGCTGGCGCAGGGGGCCAGGCCCTGGGACTAGATGGTTTGCGTGGGCCGGTCGGAGGCCAAATGGGCCCCCAAAATATCTTCAATCTTGATTTTGAGCTGCTTGGACTTGTCGTCCGGCGGAAAGCGGATGCCTACCCCTTGGGTGCGGTTGCCTGCTGCCCTGGCGGGCGTGACCCAGGCCACTTTGCCTGCTATCGGGTAGCGCTGCGGGTCATCAGGCAAAGTAAGCAGCACATACACATCGTCGCCCAGTTTGTATTCGCGCGCGGTGGGGATAAACACCCCACCGTCCTGGAACAACGGTATATAGGCTGCGTACAGTGCAGCTTTTTCCTTGATGGCCAACTGGATAACGCTGGGGCGCGGCGTAGTGGATGCGGCAGCAAGTGGGGCTGTGGCGTTGCCGGGGGATGCGCTGGGAGGAGTACTCATAGTGGGTGCAGTGTATGCGATGGCTGTGCGTGAGAGGGCTTGGCTCGGTTTATTGCCTAGAGTTTAGGGCTATCCTGGCCTGGCTTACCAGGTCTTCCATCAACAATTCGGCTTTCCAGGTGTGTTCGATGCTGCGCGCCAGGCTTTTGAGCTGCTCGCTCCACACCGACAGGGCGCGGGCGGGTGGCGGCTTGGGCAGATCGACCACGTTAAAAAAGCGCGGCGCAGCGCCCAGCTTGACGGCCCACAGGTCGTGGCAGAGTTTTTGCAGCGCGTCTAGGAGGGTCTTGGGTGACCAGTCTTCAGTGGTGCCTTGGGCTCCGTTAATCAAGGCTTTGGGCAATTTAGCCCAGGCCGATATTGCGCCAGCAGCTAGCCTTTGCGTAGCGTCCAGCGGTCTGCCACCGGCGGCGGCCAGCACGGTGCGCAGGGCCGCGTCGTCCAGCTTGTCACCCCCGCCCTGCCCCTGCAGCCAGGCCAGAGCGTCGTCTTCAGACGGCCAGTGCAGGGCAAAGCTTTGGCAGCGGCTGCGGATGGTGGGTAGCAGCTGGTGGGCGGCCTCGGTGGCCAAAGCAAACTTCACATCGCCCGTGGGTTCCTCTAGCGTTTTGAGTAGCGCATTGGCCGTGGGGATGTTCATACGCTCTGCCGGGTAGACCAGCACCGCCTTGCAGCGCCCTCGCCCACTCGTTAACTGGGCAAACTCAATAGCCTCGCGCATGGCCTCTACCCGTATTTCGCGGCTGGGCTTGCGGCTTTTGTCGTCGATTTCTTTTTGCGCTTTCTCACTCAGCGGCCAGCCGTGCTCGATCATCAATGTTTCGGGCATCAGCACCACCATGTCGGTGTGGGCGTGGGTGGCGATCATGTGGCAGCTGGGGCACTGGCCGCAGGCGGCATCAGTCGTTTGCTTGCCCGGGGCCTCGCACAGCCAGGCTTGGGCCAGGCTCAGGGCCAGCTCGTATTGGCCCAGCCCAGAGGGGCCGTGCAGCAGCCAGGCGTGGCCGCGCTGGGCCAGCAGGGCATCGCGCTGCGCGGCCAGCCAGCCAGGCAGAACAGGCTTTAAGGTTACAGGGGACAGGTCAGAGGCGGTGTCTGCGGAGTCTTTGCTCATGGCAAATAGCCTTTCGTGCGCACTGCGGCTAGCACGTCATGGCGCACAGCATCGATGGCTTGGTTGCTGTTGACACGCGCAAAGCGCTGGGGCTGCTGGGCGGCGCGCTGGGCGTAGCCAGTCACCACGCGCTCAAAGAAGGCCTGCGATTGGGACTCGAACTTGTCAGGCGTGCGGGCGCTGGCCAGGCGCTGGGCGGCGACGGCGGGGGGCAGGTCAAACCACACAGTTAAATCGGGTTGCAGAATGCCCAAAGTGTGGGGCTTTTGAGCCTCTAGCCCTTTAGAATATTGCGCGGCCAGCTCCAAAAAAGAGAGCGTTTTAAGATCAAACCCGCGCCCTGCTCCTTGGTAGGCAAAGCTGGCATCGGTAAACCGGTCGCACAGCAGCACCTCGCCGCGTGCCAGGGCGGGCTCGATCACCTGCACGATATGTTCGCGCCTGGCAGCAAACACCAGCAGCGCCTCGGTCAGCGGGTCCATAGCGTCATGCAAGATCATCTCGCGCAGGCGCTCGCCCAGTGGGGTGCCCCCGGGTTCGCGGGTCATGGTGACGGTTTTGCCTGCTGACTGGAACGCGGCTGCCAGCGCGGCAATGTGGCTGGACTTGCCAGCGCCGTCGATGCCTTCGAAGGAGATGAAGAGGCCGGTGGTCATTTTTGTTCTGTGCAGTGGTGGTGCTTTGCGAATGCGTCGCTAAGGCTTACATCGTGGTTGTCAACTGTGCAGACGCTCGCGCATGGATCCCTGCGGGCGAAATCGTGTATGCCAATCGCCCTCATACTGGAGTACCAGAAATCGGTCAATTGGCATACACGATCCCGCCTGCGACCACGTTGGCGCGCTACCCGTAGCTTCGTCATGGGTGCCACGGCGACTACGGGCAGTGCGCTACTGTGGTCGCTGCACGGTGGGGCGTTTGTTGGCCGACCGATTTCTGGTACCCCAGTATGAGGGCGGACGACAAACGCCCCACCGTGCGTACGAGACCCACTTTGCCAACCTGCGCGAGTGACCTCACAGGGAGTACGAGACCCACTCTGCCGACCTGCGCGGGTGCCCCCACAGCGAGGACGAGACGACCTAAGCACAGTAACAAAGGGGCGGAACATAGGCAGGACAGACACGGTATCACTGCCCCCGAATGTACTTGTTCACCGCATTATTGTGCTCGGTCAACGTGGCACTGAACTGGCTGGTGCCGTCGCCCCGGGCTACAAAATACAGGGCTTTGGTGTCTGCCGGTTGCACCGCAGCCAACAACGCCGCTTTGCCTGGCATGGAGATCGGCGTAGGCGGCAAGCCGGCGCGGGTGTAGGTGTTGTACGGCGTGTCGGTTTGCAGGCCCTTTCGGCCGATATTGCCTTGGTACGACTCTCCCATGCCATAGATCACCGACGGGTCGGTTTGCAACAGCATGCCGATGCGCAAACGGTTGTTAAACACCCCGCCAATCTCTGGCCGGTCGGTCGGTTTGCCGGTTTCTTTTTCAATAATGCTGGCCAAGGTCAATGCCTGGTCGGGGGTTTTGAGGGTGATGGTGCTGGAGCGGGCGTCCCAAGCGGCCGCCAGTTGCTTGTCCATGGCGCGGGCTGCCGCTTGCAGCACCACCACATCGCTACTGCCTTTGGCATAGCTATAGGTTTCCGGGAAAAAGCGGCCCTCGGGGTGCAGGCCGGGTTTGCCTATTTTGGCCATCATGGCCTCATTGCTTAAGCCTTGGGTGTCGGGTTTTAAATGCTCGGCCTTGGCCAGCGCGGCGCGCATTTGGCGGATGTTCCAGCCCTCCACAATCGTCACTGTGCGCAGGGACTGCAAGCCGTTGTACAGCTTGGCCAACAGCTTTTGCGGGGTATCGCCCTCTTCTATCTCGTAGGTGCCGGTTTTCAGGCCACCAGATTTGCCGGAAAGGCGAAAGTACCAGTAGAGCAAAGCCGGGCGCGTGTCTACCCCGGCCTTGACTACCGCGTTGGCCGCGCTGCGGGCGGAGCTGCCTGCGGGCAGCACCAGGTTGAGCGACTGGGTGCCTGCGGGCAATACCAAGGGCTGGCCAGACCACCACCACGCCGCGCCGCCGCCCAGGCCCGCAACGAGCAACAAGCTCAGCAAAACCTTGAGAACAGCAAAACCGCGCTGGCGTGAAGAGAGGACTGGCGTAAGCGGGACTGGCGAAAGTGGGGCTAGCGAAAGTGGTGCGGGCAGAGGCATGGGGCAATTATAAAAACGGGGTGTGAGGTGGGGATGATACCGGGGCGCGATAATCGCATCTATGTCTACTGCACCTCTCCTTAACTGTAACCTGTCTGTCACCCTGAACCAAGCCGGTGGGCCACTGGGTATTATCCGCGCCCAAGGGGCTGACACCGTCAAGTTTTTGCAGGGCCAACTGACCCAAGACGTGGCTATGCTGGGCCTGTCCGAGGCACGCCTGGCGGCATGGTGTTCGGCCAAGGGGCGCATGCTGGCCAGCTTTATCGTGTTGAAGAACACACACGAAGATATTTTGATGCTGTGCAGCCCCAGCGTGCTGGCTGCCACGTTGAAACGTTTGCAAATGTTTGTCATGCGCGCGCAGTGCAAGCTCAGCGATGCGACGAGCGAGTTTGTGGTGCAGGGTTTGGCACAGGCAGATGCAGCGGCAGCCGGTGCTGCAAATTCTGTAGCTTCTCGCGCACTGCAGTCGATGGTTTTAACCCGCAATGGCACTGAGATCACGGTGGAGCTACCGCACGGCGTAGTCCAGGGCCAGCGCATGACCCGCTCGTTGCTTGTGCAGCCTATTGTGGCTGGCGTAGAGCCTTTGCCGCAAGCCTCCAGCGACGATGTAGCCATTTGGCAGTACCTGGAGGTCAGCTCCGGCATCGCCCCCATCACCCAGCCGATCAGCGAGGCCTTTGTGCCGCAAATGCTGAACTACGAGTCCACCGGCGGGGTGAACTTTAAAAAAGGCTGCTACCCCGGCCAAGAGGTGGTGGCGCGCAGCCAGTTTCGCGGCACGCTTAAGCGCCGGGGCTACATCATCAGCAGCGCGGCACCACTGGCCGCAGGCCAAGAGCTGTTTGACAGCCGGGACACCGAGCAGCCCTGCGGCAGCGTAGCCTACGCCGCCCAGCAGCCCGGCACAGAGCCAGGCCGCCCGTGGCTGGCCATTGCGTCCCTGCAAACCAGCGCCGCCGACAGCCCGCTCTTGCTGGCCAGCGCGCAAGGCCCTGCGGTGCAACTGCAAGCCCTGCCCTACGTGCTGCTGGACGATATCTAAAGTGCTGACCCCATGTGTTTGATCGCCATGGCTTGGGGTGTCAGCGCCCAATACCCCCTCGTCATCGCCTCCAACCGCGACGAGTTTTACGCCCGTCCCACCGCCCCGTTGGCAGAGTGGACTACCGAAGAAGGCCACACCATCTACAGCGGTCGTGACCTCAAGGACGGCGGCACTTGGCTGGGCTTTGCGCAGAACGGCCGCTTCGCCATGCTGACCAATGTGCGCAACCCCGCCGCCCCGATGCCCTTCGCTGCGCGCAGCCGGGGCGCACTGGTGATGGACTGGCTCACCAGCAGCCACGATGCCGCGGCCTGGTGCCACACGCTCAACCTCTCAGCCTACGCCGGTTTTAACATCCTCGTCGGCGACTGGGCCCGCCAAGCGTGCCACTATGTCAGCAATCAACATGTGGCCCGAAAATCGACCGATTTCAAGCCAAATAAGCTGTTAGCCATGAGGAATATTACGGGAGCAGCTACTGATACCGTAGCAAGTGGTGTGCCCATACCGATACCGTGCGGCCAGATCGTCGGCCTGTCCAACGCAGCGCTGAACACGCCTTGGCCTAAAACGCAGCACTTGGTTGGCGCGCTGGGTGATGCGCTGGGTGATGCGCTGGGTGATGTGCAGGGTAAAGGTGCAGGTGCCGCATCTGACCAAGCCATGCGCGGTAAGTCAAGCATTCAGCCAGCCACCCCGTCAGCCATGCGCCCATCCCTGCCCGATTTGCAAGAGGCCCTGCAACGGGCTTTGCTGGACGAGCAAATGGCAGCGGCCGACCAATTGCCCCACACCGGCGTGGCTCAGGAGCAAGAGCTTGCCTTGTCCAGCGTCTTTGTGCGCTACCCGCCAGACCAGCCCAGCTACGGCACCCGCACCAGCCTGGTGGCGGTGCTCAGCGC
>JAYVGI010000312.1:0-2381 GCA_043772355.1 Polaromonas sp. | reverse complement strand
GCGCTGAGCCTTGGGTTTGCGTGCTGACCAGGTCGTAGCAGGCCAGAGACTGTGGGCCGTGGTCGTGGTTGAGCAGGCGGGTGGCGCGGATGCAGCCGGGCACGTGGGCCAGGCCGGGCATATGCTCGGTGTCGTACCAGCGGGCGATCTCGCTCATCCAGCCCGCTTCGGCATCGGTTTCTACGACATAGTGGAAGACGGGTTGTTCGGTGTGGGACGCGCCTTGCAGATCCACCACGGTTTCCAGGCGGCATGCACGGATGTTTGTTGCGCCAGCCAGTGCTTTGCCGAATGCAGCGATTAATGTGGCAAGCACGCTGCTGTCAAGTGCGGTGCGCTCTGACAAGCGCGCGTACACATAGGCGGTTTGCGTGTCTGCTGACCACGCTGCGCGGTGCAAGGCCATGGGCACAGGGCTTTGCACGCACCAGCTTTGCGCGGCAGCGGCTAAACCGGAGACAGCAGTTGCGTCCAGCGTGGCTTGCAGCAAGATGAAATCGGTCGTGCATTGCATAGCTCAGTGTCCAATATGCAGCGCCACCAAAAAGCGCGACACCATGTTGTAGGCGGCAATGGTGGCTACCAAGTCAAGCTGGCCTTGCGCATCAAAATGCGTGCGCACTTGGGTGTACACAGCATCGGGTACGTCGATGTCGCGCGTCATCGCGTCGGTCATGTCCATCACCACGCGCTCGATGGGCGAGAGCGGTGCGTTGGCGGCCAGCGGCACGGTGCGGATCGCATCAATGGTGGCCTGCGCCACGCCTGCGGCCAGCGCAATGGGCGCATGGGCATCGAACTCGTAGCTGGCGCGATTCAGCACCGCCACGCGCAGGATTGCCAGCTCGCGCAGGTTGGCGGGCAAGCTATTGCGGTTGCGCACAGCAGACAGCATTTGCTCCCAACCATGGGCAATGGGTGGGCTGTTGAGCAGCACTTGGTACAGCGGCGAGACCTTGCCGCCGCGCTGGGCGGCGATTTGGGCTTCTTGGGCGGCCAGCTCGGGGCGGGTGCCGGGGGTGATGGGATGGATGCGCATAAAAATCAAAATGTTGTTTAGTCAGCTTTGACGTTTTTGCTGTGCACGACCTTGGCCCATTTGGCGGAGTCGGTTTTCAGCAGCGTTGCCAGTTCGGCAGAGGTGGATGGTGCAGGCTCGGCACCGGATGCCAGCAGCTTGGTTTTCACCGCCTCATTATTCAGCGTAGTGCGCACCGCCAGGTTGACGCGGTCGATTTCAACCGCAGGGGTGCCCTTGGCCGCGAACAGCGCGTACCAGTTGTCGGAGTCCACGCCTGGCACACCCATCTCGGTAAAAGTTTTGACCTCGGGGAACAGCGGGTGGCGCTTGGCAGCGGCGATGCCGATGGGCTTGATCTTGCCTGCCTTGATGAAAGACACCAAGCCAGGAATGTCGCCGAAAAATCCGTCCACATGACCCGCAATCACATCGGTAATGGCGGGCGCTGCGCCCTTGTAGGGCACATGGGTGAGATTGATTTTGGCGGCATCGTTGAGCAGCTCCATCGCCAAATGCGGCACGCTGCCGGTGCCGGACGAAGCCATGGTCAATGGCTTGTCTTTTTGCTGGCGACTGGCGGCTATAAATTCAGCGCCACTTTTGTACGGTGCATTCGCGCCCACTACCAGCATCTCTACGTTGTTGACCACCAGGGACACGGGGGTAAGGTCACGCACCGGGTCGTAGGCCAGCTTCTCGTACAGCGCCGGGTTGATGGCCACTGCGCCCACGCTGGTCAACCACAGGGTGTTGCCGTCGGGCGCAGACTTGGAGACGAAATCAGCGGCGATTGCGCCGTTGGCCCCGGCCTTGTTCTCGATGATGACCTGGTGGCCCAGCTCTTTGCCCAGCTGATCGGCCAGCGTGCGCGCCACAAAGTCCACCGGGCCACCGGGGGGAAAGGCCACGATGATGCGGGTGACTTTGTTTTGCGCCAGGGTTGCGCAGGATACAGGGAACAGGCTACAGGCTACAGCCGTAGAGAGTGCGCGGCGGGTGAGTTGAAGATGCTTCATAGCTTGTACTTTCAGTCTGAATATAGTTGCGACCTGTTGCCTGTTGCCTGTAGCCTGTTGCCTCAATCACAACGCACCGACATGCCACCATCGACAATGATCTCGGTGCCGGTGACAAAGCGCGACTCATCGCAGGCCAAGAACAAAGCCGCGTTGGCGGTGTCGCGTCCATCGCCCATGAAAGGCAGGGGAATGCGCGATTGGCGCTGCTTGAGTAACGCCTCCACATCGCCACCCGAGCGCTGGCCTGCCAGGCGCACCTCCACCATCGGCGTGTGCAACTGGCCGGGCACCACGGTGTTGACGCGAATGCCCTCTTTAGCGTATTGCACTGCCAGCACGCG
>JAYVGI010000311.1:0-2194 GCA_043772355.1 Polaromonas sp. | reverse complement strand
CAAAATCGCTGTTTTCGAGCGCTCAGGAAGCCCTGGGAGCGTGCAACGTGACTGGACACTGAAAAGTTGCCTGTTTGAGCGCTGTTTTGAGATCTTATCGGGCAATAGCCAGCAAGAAACATACGCAAGCCGCTATTAAACTGGGAGTTCCTGTGTTGCCGAAGAGGGTCGGTGGACGGTCTGTGGGCAGGTTTTCTACGCCTGGCGGCTCTGTAGCCTGAAAACTCTCATAGTCTCTCATTTTTACGCTCTACCCTGTGTACCCCACTGGTCTGCTTAGACGGAGTGCTATGGTAAACAGAGTGAGCAGATTGCCGCAGTGCAAACCAGAGCAACGTCTGATGCGATGGGTGCTGGGGGACACCCTCACCCCAGCCCTCTCCCGCCATGCGGGAGAGGGCGTCGGAAATATGCTCCGGCCAGCGCGCTCTACAGGCTCTGATGCACTACCAAGTTCGAACCACTCACATAGCTGGCACGAGACAAATGCGACCACGCCATCGGCCAGGTCCCGCGACCAGCTCCGAAGCAGAGCCAGCAAAGCATCCCGCTAAAATACAACGACTTATGTTTTGCAGCCGTGCAGGCTAGCCAACTACCATGACCACTGCTTTAGCTTCCCCCACCTCCATCCGCTTGACCGAAATCAAGCTGCCCCTGGACCACGCGCCCCAGGCCATCCACATCGCCGTGTGCGAGCGCTTAAAACTCAAAGCAGACGAAATACACAGCGTCAGCATCTTTCGCCGTGGCTTTGATGCGCGTAAAAAGAGCGACATCCACTTTATCTACACGCTGGATGTGCAGACCACGGATAACACCTCCGTGCTGGCCCGGGCGCAGCGCGCGCCCAAGCTGGCTACGCACACTACGCTTACGCCCGACACGTCGTACAGGTTCGTCACCCACGCGCCGGACAAACCGTTCAAACGCCCCGTGGTTATCGGTACCGGCCCCTGCGGCCTGTTTGCCGCGCTCACACTCGCGCAGATGGGTTTTAAGCCCATCATTTTGGAGCGCGGCAAGATGGTGCGCGAGCGGACTAAAGACACCTGGGGATTTTGGCGCAAAAGCCAGTTGCAGGCCGAGAGCAATGTGCAGTTTGGCGAGGGCGGGGCCGGAACCTTCAGCGATGGCAAGCTGTGGAGCCAGGTGAAAGACCCGCTGTTCCATGGCCGCAAGGTGCTGGAGGACATGGTGCGCGGCGGCGCGCCGGACGAGATCATGTATGTGAGCAAGCCCCACGTGGGCACTTTTCGCCTGGTGAAGGTGGTGGAGTTTTTGCGGGAAGAAATTACTGCTTTGGGCGGTGAATTTCGTTTTTCCAGCAAGGTAACCGACATTTATCTGCATAAACAGCCGTTAGCCATGAAGAATATTGCCCAAGCAGCTATCAAAGGTGTAGCGCTAGAGGATGGCACGCAGATTGAAACCGAGCATGTGGTACTGGCCATTGGCCATAGCGCACGCGATACCTTTGAGATGCTGCATGCCAAGGGCGTGTACATGGAGGCCAAGCCGTTCAGCGTGGGCTTTCGCATCGAGCATCCGCAGGGTTTGATAGACCGCGCCCGCTTTGGACCGTTTGCGGGTAACAAAATGCTGGGCGCGGCGGACTACAAGCTGGTGCACCACGCTCAAAACGGTAGAAGCGTTTACAGCTTTTGCATGTGTCCGGGCGGCACGGTGGTGGCCGCTACCAGCGAGCCGGGCAGCGTGGTGACCAACGGCATGAGCCAGTACAGCCGCAACGAGCGCAACGCCAATGCAGGCATTGTGGTGGGCATAGAGCCCGCAGATTTTGATTTTGACGCGCTAGGCAAACCATTGGTGGCTGAGAAAGACCGTGGGCATGTCTTGGCAGGTATGCGCTTTCAACGCGCGTTGGAAAGTGGTGCCTACCTGCTGGGCGGCAGCACGTATGAAGCGCCAGGCCAGCGGGTAGCAGACTTCTTAAAAGCCGTACCGTCCACCCAGCTGGGCAGCGTAGAGCCCAGCTACAAACCCGGCGTGCACCTGACCGACCTGGGCAACCCGCTGCAGCCCAGCCTGCCGATGTACGCTATTGCAGCCATCCGCGAAGCTATCCCTGCTTTTGCCAAACAGATTGCAGGCTTCGACATGCCAGACGCCATGCTGACCGGGGTAGAAACCCGCACCTCCGCCCCCATCCGCATCAAGCGCCACGATGACC
>JAYVGI010000310.1:0-12962 GCA_043772355.1 Polaromonas sp. | reverse complement strand
TGTCTGACCAGGAAGCACTGGACGGCGGCGACGCGCAGCGCGAACGCATCACCGAGCTGGGCTTGCAGTACAACTTGCTGACGCAATACACCAGCTTTTTGGCGGTTGACAAGGTGGTGCGCAACGCAGCGCCACTGGATGCCGCCACGGTTAACCAGCCGTCCCCGCTGCCCGAAGGCGTGAGCAACCTGGCCATAGGTGCTGAGGTGCCGGGCACGCCCGAGCCAGCCACCTGGGGCGCGGCGCTGGTACTGCTGTCGGTGCTGGCCTTGCTGGCGCGCAGGCAGCGCCAAGGGCGCTTGAACCAGCGCGCTTGTACCCACCGCTTCACGGCTTGACTCTGAAAGCTTGACATGACCACCATGACATTGAACTTGCATTCATTGCGCAGCCTGCTGCTTGAGTCGCCGCGCTTTGTGCGCTGGGGTGTTTGTGTTGACACAGCGCCTGCCTGGTTGTGGCCGCTGCTGTTGGCAGCCGCGCTGTGGCCTACTTGGTGGTGGATGGGCGGGCGCATACTGGACCGGTCTGACGACCCGCTGGGGCTGCTGGCATTGGGTGCATTGGCATGCGTGATAGGGCAACACCGCCAGCAGCTGCGCGCTTCACCGCGTCTAGCCTGGTTTGGCATGGCTACTCTGGCCGTTCTGGTGGCTAGCGGCCTGCAAAGCAGCTGGCCACCTCTGGTGGTGGCGCTGATCGCGCTGCCCGGCTTGGCGCTGGGGTTGGCGGCTTTTTTACCAGCCGCCGTGCCAACTGCACCGGTGCTGGGTTTGTCGGTGCTGGCGCTGCCCTTGCTGGCGTCGCTGCAGTTTTACGCCGGCTACCCGCTGCGCATCGTCACGGCTGAGGCGAGCCGCTGGTTACTGATGGCGAATCACGAGGTACAGCGCAGCGGCACCAGCTTGCTGGTCGATGGCCGTCTCATCATGGTGGACGCGCCTTGCTCGGGTGTGCAAATGGCCTGGTTTGGCTACTTCACGGCGTGTGTGGTGAGCCTTTACGCAGGTCGCACTGCAACGCACGGCAGTCGCCGCTTTTTAACCCGCCTGCCCGCTGTCAGTGTGCTGGTGCTGACGGGCAACATCGCCCGCAACACGGTGCTGGTGGCGCTGGAGGCCACTGGCATGCATCTGCCCAATTGGGCGCATGAAGGCGTGGGCTTGGTGGCATTGGCTGGTGTGTGCGGCGCGATTGCATGGGTGATGACTTATGAGTTCAAAAATCCGCGTTATTGCTCAGCGGATGGTTGTCTTGCTCCCTCCCCTTCCGGGGGAGGGCGGGGGTGGGGGCAAGTGCAGAAAAGCTATCCGCATCGTGCGTGCCCCCATCCCAACCTCACGTGCAGTCGCCAGAGGCGACAGCTCTTTGGCCTGTCCAAGTCCGCACCGGCGGACTTGGAGCCGCAGGCCGTAGCCCCGAAAGGGGAAGGAGCAAGAAGGCCCAAGCAACTACAAAAGCTTTCTTTAGCCCCTCAAAAAAATCGCAATGTTCACCAACACATTCATCAACCGCACCCTGCACAAAACGCTGTGGATGGCTCTGCTAATCGCCTGCACGCTGTGGTCAGTCGTTATGTCGGCGCAGCCAACGCGGGCGGTGTCATCAGCACCCAGCAGCAGCATGGAACTGCCCACCCATTGGCAGGGCCAGCCACTGCGGCCACTGGCGTTGAGCGAGGTCGAGGCGCGTTTTGCGCAGCGCTTTCCCGGCACACTGAGCCGCATGACCGATGGCTCTCAGGTGCTGGTGCTGCGGCGCGTCAACCAGCCAACCCGCATGCTGCACCCGGCGGCAGACTGCTACCAGGGCTTGGGCTACAGCATCAGCGCGCAGCAGCTGGAGCTGGACGCGCAGCAACAGCTGTGGCGCTGTTTTGAAGCGGCTAAAGGCGGCCAGCGCCTGCGGGTGTGCGAACGCATCGTCGACGCAACAGGCCAAGGCTTTACTGACGCATCGGCCTGGTACTGGTCAGCCGCGCTGGGCCAATCAACAGGGCCGTGGCAGGCCATCACCACCGCTACCCCACTGTCGAGGTCGTTATGAAAACGCTTGGTTTGGTTGCCGCTGGCTTGCTGGCTTTGCTGGCCTTGTTGGGCTTGTTGGCGGTTGGTTTGTACTTCGCCATCAAAGCGGTATTAGCGCCCGTGCCGGGGGAGTGGGCGACGCAGGTCAGCCTGGGCGGCGTGAAGTTTCAGGCAGGCGTGCCGTCGTTGGTTCGGCTGGCCACTGCCCCGTGGCTGGCCCCGTTGCTTAACGGCAAAACCTGGTCTACGCGCGCCGGGCCAGTTCACTTCGCATGGCGCACCAGCAGCCAGACACTGGCGTTGCGCTGCGCGCCGTGCACCGTTCGCATGCCAGGGCTGGGCGCTGAGCCGCTGGTATTGGGGAGTGTTGAACTGACGGTGGTGCACCGGCTGGGCGACCGGTTGTCGGGCGAGGTCTCGTCTGGCAAGCTGCGTGCGCAGTGGCAAGGCCAGTGGCAAAACCAGTTGGTAAAAGCCAGAGGCAACGACGGCAAAGCCGGTTTAAAACTACAGGTGCAGCTACCCATGACGCCGATTGCCGACGCGTATGCGCTGCTGGCTGCGTCTGTCCCCGAAGTGGCCCAAGCGCAAATTCAAGGCCGCTTTGCGTTAACTGCCACCATCAAACTGCCAGACGGTGACTTGAGCCTGGTCCCGCAGCTTGAAGGCTTTGAAGTCAGCGGCTTGGGCACCCAGGCGCTGGCCAACGCGCAAACCACCTGCAAGCCAAGCAGTTTGAGCCCTGAAAGCTGGCTGGCGCGCGCTGTGCTGGCCGCTGAAGACCAGCGGTTTTACCAACACACAGGATACGATTTGGCGGAGTTCGGTGACTCGCTGACACGCAACCAAGAGGGCAAAGGCATAGCGCGCGGTGCCAGCACCTTGACGCAGCAGCTGGCCAAGCTGCTGATCACCGGGGGCGAGCGCAGCCCGACCCGCAAACTGCGTGAACTGCTCTACGCGCAAGAGATGGAGCAAACGCTGGGCAAAAACCGCATCCTGCGGCTGTACCTGGCCACCGCGCCCTGGGGCAAAGGCCTGTGCGGGGCCGAGGCTGCTGCCCTGCACTACTTTGGCCTCCCGGCGCACAAGCTGGACCCCACGCAGGCGGCCTGGCTGGCAGCCATGTTGCACAACCCGACGATGGAGGCCAAGGGCTGGCGGGACACAGGGCAGATCAATGTGGCGCGCACGCAATGGGTGTTGCTGGGGATGCGGCCGATGGCGCGCAGCCAGCGCTTGAAGTTGGCTGAAGGCGTACCGCAGTTAATGTGGAATGCTCCTGTAGATGGGTCTTGATGGGACGTCAAACCACTATAAATTTAGGAGCTGCTTGCGTGCTTTTTTGTTGGGTTACAGCAACTTTTTAGTCAGTTAAGGACGTGAATACAAGTGCATAAGCGGCGATAAATTTATAGCGCCTTCCTCGCCGCACGAATCCCTCCTATCCCGCGCCCTTGATCTGTCTGAGCACTTCCTCAGCCATGCTGCGCACCTCAACTGAAGCATCAAGCAGCACGTCCTTTTCGCCGTTAGCGGCATGTAGCGCCAATGCAAAGGGTTGCAAAAATTCAGCGAAACGGCTTTGCTCCATGAGTTTGACGAGGGATTCATTCAGACCGATAGTGTGGCATTCGTAGCATTGCTGCCTCAGATCGTCAAATGCATGCATATCTCCCCTGCTGGCGGCGTCAGCCATGCTGTTGAGCGCCCCAAGTGCTAGGTCGCTATTGCCTAACCAGCAGTTAGCCTGGAGCTGAAGGTACGTGTTGCTCCCTTCAGCCAAGTGCAGCCCTTTTTTGTACGCCTGCGCAGCTTCGTCGTTTCTCTTTAGCAAAGCCAACAATCGGGCTAAGTTGCCGGTCGCCAATGGGTGTTGGGGGTCATTCGCGATGGCTGAACGGTAGGCTGCTTCGGCAGCGGGGTATTGTTTTAGTCCGTCATGCAGTAGATTGCCTAGGCACACCTGAGCGCCGCATTCTGTTGGATGAAGTCTTATCGTTTCCCTCAGCACGGCTTCGGCTTCTTGATAGTGCTCTGGTTTTTTACTTAATATCTCCCCAAGCATTCCCCTTGGCACCACCCAACTTGGACTCAACTCGATCGCTTTTTGTAGAGCTCGCCTGGCATCCTCAAAACGGTTAAGGATGTACCCGAAAAGATTGCCTAAATTTAGCCACGCAGTTGCTGATTTGGGGTCCAATTCAATTGCCTTTTCGTAGGCCTTTTGGGTTTCTTTTGAACGACCTCGCTGGTGATGAAGTTGTTGTCCCAAAAGACACCAAGACCTTGCCGTTTCGGGAGAAAGTTCGATGGCTTTTCTGCAAGCTTCCTCGACGTTTGGGCCACTTTGTCGGCCAGCTAAATAGTCCAAGGCAACTGCGAAGGTGTTCGGATCATTTGAAAAAAGCATCAGCATCTGACTTAATGCCAGATTCGCATCTGGACAGTCTGGAAAAAAATCACCCATTGCCGTCGCGTGCTCAAGTCTTTGTGTGGTGGCGGCACCTTGCTGTATTTGCTCCCACCTCATCGTGCTTTTTAGGTCCTCCCGAACGATACGTAGCCCATGGGTTGATAAAGTTTTAGCAGCCTTTGCCAAATCCTCCTTCTCGGCCAGCGTTAAATGCAGCGCACCCGTCACCTCGCGAAGCCACTGCGCCTTCTCATCGTTCGGTAGCGGGGTAAGCATCAAGTCTTTGTTAAGTGCGGCAAACCGAACGAGGTACTGATCAGCAGTCGAATAGTTTGCATCCTCCCCCTTCAAGTCAAACAGCTCGTTAAAGTTGGATTGACTTCTGGTGTGCTGAAAAATCTCCCAGTCCAACTGCAAACGGTTGGGCTCGTTTTTTTCTATGCATCTAGCAACCGCTCGGGAAAATTCAAATTCACCGCCGTCGCAAAGATACCCAGCTTGATGTGCATTCGACCGGTCCCGCGCCAACCCGAGCAACTCATCCCGGCTATACCAAAGCCGCATGAATTCAACCAACCAGCCCACCCGCGCACGTGCACCGCGTGGTGCGTTACGCATCAAATACCAAATGTTGAAAAAGCGTTCACTGACTTGAAACCCAAACCGTTTGGTGCCGCGCATGGCGGTCTTTTCTATCAGGCCTTCTTGCTCTAGCCGCGTGAGCTGTGCGCTGACTGTGCCGACGGGCAGCGCTGATGCTTTTGTCAAGTCTTTGGCGGTGATGGGTACCCAGCTTTCCATCACATGGGCCAGTACCTTGCGAGGCTGGTCGGCCAGCACTTCTAGCCTGGCCTTGTACAGCGGGGTGACGGCGTCCAGCAGGCGCTCCAGGTCAGCGCGCACGCTGTCTTGGCCGCCTGCTGCAAACAGCTCGTACAGCATGACTGTAGTACGGGGTATGCCGCCTGTTAGCTGGCGCATGGCGCGCAGGCGCTCGGGCCGGGCTGCAAACAGGCGCTTGAGTTCGGCCACAGCTTCTTCGCCTTTTAGCTCCCGGCCCGCGCCGAAGATGCGTGCCATGGCTTCAATGGCGGCTTGCATTTCAGTCAGCGTCAAGGCGCGCAGCTCGATCAGCTGAAAAAAGTCTAAGAACGCATCGCTGTACAGGCCGCTCACTTCAAGCGGCTGGTAGCTGCCGCCCAGCCACAGCATGTGCGGTGAATGCAGCAGTTCTTTGCGCACGCGCCACAGGGCTGACGCACCGCCATCTTGCGCGGCATGGCTTTTCTTACTGTCTGCCCCGGCCAAATTGGCAAACAGCAAGTCGGTGCTGTCCATCAGCATCAGCAGGCGGCGTTGGTGGGTATCGCACCATTGCTTGAGCCAGGCCAATGCGGCGGGTTCGCGCTGGGTTATCGGCATGGCCGTTAACCGTGCAATATCTGCATCAATTTCCATCGTGGGTAAGTCCTGGCGATCCAGCGCATCCGCCAGTGCCCCGATCACGTTGACCCATAGTTCTGCCGGTGTGGTGACGGTGTATTGTTCTTCTGGAAAGCGCAGCGCTATCCAAGATGCTGACAGTTCTTCATCTTCTTCAACACCTAGTGCCACGCGCTGCAGCAGCGTCGATTTGCCCATGCCGCGTTGGCCCGTTATCAACAAGTGCTGGGGCGCTGCGTTAGCCGGGGCGCTGCGCAGGGCTTGCAAAATGGTTGCGAGTTCTTTTTGGCGGGCAACAAAAATGGCGCGCAGCTCGTCGGCGCTCCATAAGTGGGGGTTGTACTTGGCGGCAGCCGCAATGCCTTTGCTGTCGCCCCAGTTTGAATGGGCTGGCGTCAAGACTGGCTCAGACATGGTTACGCCCCCAAAAATCACGCAGTAAAAATGATAAAAACTGAATACGCCCTGTTTCATCAGGCGGGGTGGTGTAGCCTTCTTCTTGCAGTTTGATTAACAAAGTTTGCTGGCGCGCTAGACGGGTGTCTGGGTCGGCCTCCAGCTTGGCCAGGCGTGCTTGTAATTGCTTTTGCGTTAACCCGGCTTTGCTTTTGGCCAAGGCCGTCAACATGAGTTTGACAAACGCCAGGTCTGGCGGGCTCAAGTCACGTTCAAGCCGCTCTTCCCAGTGCTTGAATCTTGAACGGCCTGAAAGCAGACGCTCGTAGGCAGTGTCAATGTCTTCATTCAGCAACTGCCTGGCCGGTACGGTCGGCAGCGTTGTTGTGGTTTCATCAAGGCGGTCCCGCGCGGCTTTCATGGTTTCGTCAAGCAGCAAACACAGGTAAAAGGGCGACAACCAGCCAATTCGATCACACAGGTAAGTGGTCGATGTTGTGTCAATCAGCCACGCATCGCGCTTGGCAAATTGCGTCAGCATGTCGCGCGCAACGTTGGGCTTAAACGGCCCAATTGGGTACTCATAGCAGTCATTGAACTGCGCACTCAGACCGTATTTTTCTAACAGCGCGTTCAGACCGATGGAGCCGGTAAAAAGAAATCTGCATGCCACTGCTGGCTTGACCCGCCACGCACGCAGCCACGCCAGCAAGGCTTCAGCTTCTTTGCGATCTGTTTCCAGCAACTTTTGCAGAAAAACTGAAAACTCGTCAATAAAAATGAGCGCTGGTACATCGGTGAGTCTGGCTTGCAGTGCTATCGCTGATGCCTGCCAGCTTTGGCTGGCTGTTGCCTGCAATTCAATAGCCCCGCCAATACCTGCTGGGCCTTTGAATTCAACTTTCTTGACTTTTGAAAGCCATTGGCTGGTTACTTGGCCGATAGTTTTTAAATAGCCTTTGATGGACTCTTCGGGGAAATGGCCGGACAGTTGGTTAATAAATGCCTGAGCACCTTCGACTCCCTGCACGTCCACATGCCTGGCTAGCAGCCCTTGCGCTTTCGCCTCTTCAATCAATTGATTGACGATGGAAGACTTGCCAAGCCTGCGCGGGCCACTGGCGACCACATGATCACCTTCGAGATAGCGCCATAAATCAGCGCATTCGGATTTGCGGTCGAAAAAGTCATCCCCAGTTGCGATGGTGCCAAGCTTCATGCCAATCCCCAGTTTTACGATTTATTCGAATCAATACAAAATTGTATCACTACAAAATTGAATTATTAGTAACGTCAAACTCGATTATTGGCTTAAAGTGAGGGTGCCTTACCAATACCAAAACACTACAAATTCAGGAGCTGCCCACGCCTGTATTTATTGGGCTAGAGGCTTAAAGCATACCTAAAAACGCTGGTTTTCAGCCTCTTTCAGCCAATTTCAAGCCATCCAGCGCCGCCTGATGTGGATCAGCGGCCAACGTGACAGCGCTGACCACTGCCACGCCATCAACCCCACACGCCAGCACACCGGGCATGCGCTCCAGCGAGATGCCACCAATCGCTACCACCGGGTAGGGTGCGGCTTGTTTGGCCCACTCTTGCAAGTTCTCCAAACCCACGGGTTCGTAGGGCATCACTTTCAGCGTGGTCGGGTAAATCGGGCCGATGGCCAGATAGCTGGGTTGTACGGCTTTGGCACGCGCCAGCTCGGCTGGCGTGTGGGTGCTTAAGCCGAGGCGGATGCCAGCGTTACGTAGCGCTTCAATGTCTGCGGTGTCCAGATCCTCTTGCCCTAGGTGTACCCCGTAAGCACCACCACTAAGGGCAAGCTGCCAGTGGTCGTTAATGAATACCTGCGCACCAGACACGGCATTGCCTGCTTCGATGGCGGCGATGACTTCAACGGCGATGTTGGCTGGCGTGTGGTCAGCAGCCTTGATGCGCAGCTGGATGGTGCGCACGCCCCAGCCGAGCAAGCGTTCAACCCACGCGGCTGTGGGGACGACGGGGTAAAAACCGATGGGGTGGGTGAGGGGCGCGAAGGTGGGTTTCATGGTGCGTGCCAGAAGGGGACGCCCACTGTTGGCGTCGAAGCTTGCGCCGCAGCGCGCTCGGGCATCGGCGTTGATTCATAGGCTGCTCGGCCAGCCGCTGCGCCATCGGCAAAAGCTTTGGCCATCCGCACCGGGTCACCAGCTTGCGCAACAGCTGTGTTCAGCAGCACCGCGTCGAAGCCGAGTTCCATCACAGCAGCGGCGTGTGATGGCCTGCCCAGACCGGCATCGACAACGAGCACCGCATCCGGCAAGCGGCGGCGCATGGTCTCCAGCGCGTACGGGTACGGATAGGAAATTCAATCGCATGAGACCAAGTATGGCACGGATGTGGGGCACTCAAAAGCCACGGGTCTCTGCCGTTTGAACGGTTGCAGCCGACGCGACGAACAAGGTGATGAGGCTGCTGCTCGCCAATGGGTTTTGAGCCTGCGACGCGCGCAGGCCCACCCCGCAGCGGGTCTGAAACGCTGCTTGGGTCGCTGTGTCGATCACTCACCAATTGATGCGCTGGTCAAGCTCGTAGTCCGGTGCCGGTTGCCCTGCCAGATCCCAGTCTGGACTGTCGACCTCAAAGTCTGGTGCCGGTTGCGCCGCCCCAGCCCAGTCATTGGCCCAGTCTGGTTCGACTTGGGCACCCTCACCCACCTGCACATCACACTCATCCCACATCGGCGGCCCCCGCGCTGGTGCGATGTTGGGCGGCTCGGCCTGCACCCCGATGTGTTGGAGCATTTGCCGTATATCGGCGCTGTGCGTGATGAACGCAATAATGCGAATCTGGCCGCCGCACAGCGGGCATAGCAGTGGGAACACCTTGTAGATTCTGGCGATCAGCACCGCCCAGAGGTAGTGCGCCTGTGAGCGTCTGAAAGGCGCAGGTTCGCTCTGGGTTGGCACATCACATTCCGCAGTGGCTGGCTCGGCTGGCACCTTGACCGGTTGTGAAGGCGCTTCCTGCGCCATGGCCGTGACCGCTGCCCTGAGCGGCGAGTTCGGTGCCAACGCGCCGTAGTAGCGATGGCGGTGGGTGCGCGGCGGTGGCACCAGGGCGGCGATGCGGTTGATCAGCTCTAGCGGTGTAAGGGTGAGCTCGTCTGCCCTGACTCCTCTGTTATTGACTCCACGTTGGTTAGCGCGCCGATCACTGGCAGGCTCGCTGCGCTGCTTGGCGCAGCGGTACACCAATTCATTACCCGCTTTGCGCAGCCGCTCCAACGAAAACGCAGGCCGGGCGCAGTAGCGCAGCAGTCGCTCCAGGCCTGCGCGGTCGTGCGCCTCAATGCGCACGCTGGTATCCACCGAGAACCCGCTGTGCCGGTAGGCCAGCATGTCTTTGGCCTCAAAACTCTCCAGCAGGCCCCGGCCCACGAAAGCGCGCAGGATGCGAGTGCGCAAGGTGGCCTGCACTTGGGCCACGGCAGTCTCATCAATTGCACTGACCGGGTGGAAAATCACCTTGCTGGGTGAGGATTGAGCGTCGGCCACAGCTTGGGTGTCGGTGTCAGCGCCAGCATCAGCGCCGCCCGGCGATTCCTCAAATACCCCATCGACTACGCACACATGACAACGAAGTTGCAGTGCAGACTAACTTGTACTCAAGTTACGTTACGTCATAACTAAAATGCACATGCTCGTTCAGGCTGGAGCCAAAGCGGTGGATAAAAGCCACTGCGCCAATATGCAGTGATGCTTTGTCCACATGCGCAGCACCCGGCCTGTGGCTTTGTAGGCTTTGGGCAATCACCCGCAGGAAGATACGCAGCACCATGTTGAGCACTGCCCCATCCCGTTGCATGAAGTAGCGCAGGCGCTTGGGCACCGACAGTACCCACTGGCGTACCGGCAGGCGCGGAAAGACGTGATCGGTGAAATGCGCCGCCGTCTCCACCATGCGCCGCGTGTTGCACGAGGGGCAGACACCCCGGCCTTTGCAGGAAAAGGCCACAAAGTAGTCATGCGCGCAGTCAGCGCAGCGGGCGCGCGCAAAGCCGTGGGCAAAGATGCCGCATTCGAGGTATTACACCATTGAGCGGTGCACTGCCTGAGTGCGTAATCCGTTGATTTTGTATCGGCTGTGAAAAGACCATGACATTTGATCGTTCCACTGGTACGCCATTATTCTGAGCGAAGCGGGTTCTGTCTGTCGAGCTATACTGGCGGCGCGATAGACAAGAATATGCCTTTAAGGTTGATAGTGAACAAGCCAAAGACTAGCCCCGAAGATTCCAAGAAGCTGCTTGACAAGATCAAGGTCTGGGCAGTCCAAGCCATGTTTTCTGACGACGAGCTTCTCGAACAACTTGTCCTCAAGGGCGGGAACGCGATGGCGCTGGTGCACCATATAAGCGCCCGTGCATCTGTGGATCTCGACTTTTCGTTACGCCAGGATTTTGCTGGTGACATTGCGAAAGTGGAGGCTCGTATCTTCAGTGCATTGTCAGAGACGTTTCGCGCGAGTGGGTTTGAGGTGTTTGACTTCAAGATGGTTGAGAAACCTCAGGCGATTTCTGATGACTTGAAGCACTTTTGGGGCGGCTATGGCGTTGAGTTCAAGTTGGCGGCGGCCGATGTTTACGCTGAGTATTCGGCAAACTTGGAGACTCTGAGGCGCAGGGCTATTAACTTGGGACAAGGGACCAAGTTCCTTATCGACATCAGTCGCTTCGAATACGTGGCAGGCAAGCAACTGGTTGACTTCGATGGCTACGTGATCTATGTTTACTCGCCGGAAATGATCGTCTGCGAAAAACTCAGAGCCATTTGTCAGCAAATGCCCGAGTACGGACCGATTATCAAGAGGGACCGCGCTGGCAGCGCTCGCGCACGAGATTTCGTCGATATCTTCGTTCTGATGGACGCGTTGAAGCTTGATTTGACCACCGAGACTGCCCGTGAAACCCTGGTCGCAATGTTTGGCATGAAGAAGGTGCCGTTGAAATTCTTGGGGAAAGTCCCCGACACGTACGAGTTTCACCTGGCCGATTATTCCTCGGTGAAGGATACTGTCTCTCCTGAGTTCCAGCTCAAGGAATTTGATTACTACTTTAGATACACGCTGGCGCTGATAGATCAGCTAAAACCCGTTTGGCACGAATAGTCGCCAAGTCGGTTCGTATCGCGCCCCCCCCATTTCGTGGGCGAGATAGAAGTCATACTCCATGGGAAGCCTACGAACTAGGTCCAGTTGACTGGATTTGTAGCCGGCGCGCTCAAGGTAGTAACCGATGGCTTGGTGGTACGGATAGGCAAAATCGAGTTTCCGAAGCATCGGCATTAGCTTGTTGACCGATAGCTGGTCACTGGCCAAAGCAAATGCTTTAGCCACCTCAAACACGCCACCTGCGTACAGTGGCTTGACGGTGGCATCTATCAAGGTGCGCTCGACGTTGGTCACACGAACCGAAACTTCCTTGCCATCATCGTCGGTGGCTTGTTGAACGACGACACCAAGATGACTCGTGTCAGCGCCGTTGAGCAGGTAGACTTTCTTTTCGCCGTATTCCACCCAGTTACTGG
Source organism: Polaromonas sp. (assembly GCA_043772355.1). Classification (GTDB taxonomy): domain Bacteria; phylum Pseudomonadota; class Gammaproteobacteria; order Burkholderiales; family Burkholderiaceae_C; genus JAAFIP01. The sequence continues at coordinate 1,107 of JAYVGI010000310.1, read as the reverse complement.
AAATTCGGATGGGGTGGTTGTAGGCTTGGTCAATACCTGACTGACTGAGCTTTTCTCTTTCTATCGGGTGGCTGGTCGTGCGCTCGTCGGTTAAGTAGACAGATTTGGGCAACTGTTCAGTCAAGCCCTGTATCCGCATCGCGGTGTAGTGGCTGAAGTGCAGTCCCTTTTTGAGACTGAGCAAGATTGTGAGTAGAGGCACCTCACCCCACGCGTAGCATTTCTCACCACGCTGCGGGAATGGAAATTCGTAAGGTTTGAGCTTCGAATGCCTCTCAAGAAAGCCTATAAACTGCGCGGACGTGGTGTTTTGGGCTAAGCGCCAGAAATCCCTCTGCTCGGCCAAGACGGCTCGGATCTCTTTTGGCTTCAATACATGACTTGAAAGGCCGTCCAAGTGGCTGACGATGTCGGCCTTGGCGATTTGCATCCTAGAGCGGCTCATTTGGGGACTCGCTTAATATTACTGTATTTAGCAGCATACATGCTGCTAAATATGACAGTGTTTTAACGTTTTTGCAATAACCGTGGCTGTGCGTGTAGAGAAAAGTAGATGCTCTAAATTACTTGTGCTATTCAGCATAAATGCTGCATAGCATAACACACTTTGAGTTAAAAATCTAAGAAAAAAAACACCTCGACGATTATTCAATCCTGGCAATACCGGGAGAAGCTGGCAGCGATACAGCTTTGAAGTCACGAAGAAGATGACTACTGGCATGTATACATTAGGGTTGATTTTTATTGAAATATTTGATATGCTAAGAAGCACTTGTGCTTCTTAGCACTGCTATTCTAAACAAGGCATTAATCTATGAAAGCAGACCAAGCTCTGTCGGCGGCTCCGGCTTCTGCGTGGGCTGCAAAAACTCATCCAGAGCTTCATGCGCCGACGGATAGGAAATTCAATCGCATGAGACCAAGCATGGCGCGGATGTGGGGCACTCAAAAGCCACGGATCTCTGCCGTTTGAACGGTTGCAGCCGACGCAATGATCAAGGTGATGAGGCTGCTGCTCGCCAATGGGTTTTGAGCCTGCGACGCGCACAGGCCTACCCCGCAGCGGGTCTGAAACGCTGCTTGGATCGCTGTGTCGATCACTCACCA